>CAZYQK010000115.1:0-10094 GCA_964650245.1 uncultured bacterium
GGTCGGGAAATTGTCGGTGCCGTCCGCCACCACGTCGTAGGGCCGGATGATGTCGAGCGCGTTGGCGCTCGTGAGCCGGGTCTCGTAGAGGTCCACGCGCACGCCGGGGTTGAGATCGGCGAGCCGGGCCTTCGCGGATTCCAGCTTGGGAGACCCCACGCTCGCGGTGCCGTGCAGGATCTGGCGCTGCAGGTTGCTTTCGTCCACCACGTCGAAGTCCACCAGGCCGATGCGCCCGACGCCCGCCGCGGCGAGGTAGAGCGCGAGCGGCGAGCCGAGGCCGCCCGCGCCGACGATGAGCACGCTCGCCGCCTTGAGCTTGCGCTGACCCTGAAGCCCGACCTCGGGCAGGATCAGGTGGCGGCTGTAGCGCAGCAACTCGGCCTGCGAGAGCGGCGGCAGGCCATCCTCTCCCGTCGCCCACGCCGGCGGTTTCCGCGCCGGCGGGCCAGCGCCGCCCGCGATGCTCGGCACGATCGAGAGCGAATCGCCGGGGGAAAGCGGCGTGGCCTCCTGCGCCAGGTGCCGCACGTCCTCGTCGTTCCGGTAGACGTTGACGAAGCGCCGCAGCCGGCCGGCCTCGTCGTAGAGATGGCGCTCCAGCTCGCGGTGGCGGGCGACCAGCGCGCGCAGCGCCTCGCCCACGGTCGCGGCCTCGACCTCGACCCGGGGCTGCTGCCCGGCGTAGGGCCGGAGCGGCGTCGGAATGTGAATCGCGATGCTCATGCGGTAGCTCCAGGCTCGCGCTCGGGATCAGCGCCCGAGCTCGAGCTCCAGCGTTTCGGGTTCGAAGCGGGAGCGGTCCTCGGCCAGCCGCCAGACGCGCGTCTCGCCTGCCGTGCCCCGCTCCACGCTCACGATCAGGTACGAATAGTAAGGCCACGCGTGCTCGAGATCGAATGCGGAGGGCGCGGCCGGATGGTCGGGATGCGAGTGGAAGATGCCGATCACCTCGAGCCCCGCCTCGCGCGCGGCGCGGTCGGCTTCGAGAAACTGCTCGGGGGCGATCAGGTAGCGGTTCGCGCGCGAGTCCTCGCGGCGGTTGTCGAAGCCCATCACGCGCTCGACCTCGCGCCACTGGCCCGCCTCCCGACCCAGCAGCACGCCGCAGCCCTCCTCGGGATAGGCGCCGCACAGGTGAGCGTGGATCCGTGCGACCTGCTCCGCGCTGAGCCGCAGGCTCACGGCGCCTCCCACAGCGGTTCGCCCAGGTAGCGCTCGGCGCCGTCGGGCAGCACGCACACCACGACGCCGCGCTCGAGCTCCCGCGCCACGCGCTCCGCCGCCACCACCGCGGCGCCCGCCGAGGCGCCGATCAGGAGACCGCGCCGCGCCTGGCGCTTCGCCATCGCGATCGCTTCCTCGCTCGCGACCTCGATCGTGCGCTGGTGCGCGCTCGGGTCGTAGATCGCGGGCACCATCGCGCTCGGCAGATGCTTGAGCCCCTCGAGCGCGTGATAGGGCGAGTCGGGCTGCACCGCGACCGCGACCAGCGCCGGATTCAATTCGCGCAGCCGCCGCGCGGCGCCGACCAGCGTGCCCGAAGTGCCGACGCCCGCCACCAGGTGCGTGACACGGCCCTCGGTCTGGGCCCAGATCTCCTCGGCCGTGCCGCGGTAATGGGCCTGCCAGTTGGCGGGGTTCGAGTACTGGTCGGGATAGAAGTAGCGCTCCGGATGCTCCGCCACGCGGCGCCGCGCCTCGAGTATGGCGCCGTCGGTGCCCTCCATCGCGTCGGTAAGCGTGAGCGTGGCGCCGAGTGCGACGAGCAGACGCTGGCGCGCCTCGCTCGCGTTGGCGGGAACGCACAGCTCGACCGCGAAGCCGAGCACGGCGCCGATCCAGGCGTATGCGATGCCGGTGTTGCCGGAGGTGGCGTCGATCAGCACCTTGCCCGCGGCGAGCGCGCCCGACGCCCGGCCCGCTTCGACCATGCTCCACGCCGCGCGGTCCTTGACCGAGCCGCCGGGATTCCACCACTCGGCCTTGCCCAGCACCTCGACGCCGGTGCTAAGTCCCTCGAGTCCCCCGATCGGCAGCAGCGGGGTGTTTCCGATCAGGCTGGTCAGCCCGGGATGCGAGAGGGCGCTCAGCAGGCGCGAATCGAGGGGGTCCATGACGAAGTGCTTGGATGCGGGCCGGCGGGTTTGGTTCGTGGCCGAATTCCGCGAGCGGGGACCGCGACTGGCGCCTCCCACCGCCCACCGCTAGGATGCGCCACCGTGATCCTGGCCGGCGACGTTGGCGGCACCAAGACCCACCTCGCGCTGTTCGAGCCCGGCGCCTCGCCGCGCGCGCCCGCCCATCATCACAAGCGCCCCAGTCACGATGCCCCCTCGCTCCAAGCGCTGGTGCGCGACTTCCTCGCCGAGCGCGGTGCGACCGTCCGCCGCGCGGTGTTCGGCATCGCGGGCCCGGTGGTGGAGAACCGCTGCGAGGCCACCAACCTGGCGTGGGTCGTGAGCGGCGCCGAAATGAGTGCGGCACTGGGCGGCGCCGAGGTGACGCTCATGAACGACCTGGAGGCCACGGCCTGGGGACTCGAATCGCTCGGTGCGAGCGATCTCGAGACGCTGCAGCCCGGAGTCGCGCGCGCCGGCAATCGCGCGCTGATCGCGGCCGGCACCGGACTCGGCGAAGCGTTCCTGATCTGGAACGGGAGCGACTGGCGGCCGTCGGCCTCGGAGGGCGGGCACGCCGACTTCGGACCGCGCGACGCGCTCGAAGACGAGCTGCTGCTGTGGCTGCGCACGAAATACGGCCGCGCGAGCTGGGAGCGCATCCTCTCGGGCCGCGGGCTGGCCGATCTCTATCGTTTCTTGAGCGAGACCGGCCGCAGTGCTGCGCCTGCGGCTTTCGCCCAGCGCTTCGCCGCCGCCGCCGACCCCGCCGCCGAGGTCACGGCCGCGGCACTCGACGGCTCGTGCGAGCGAGCGCGCCTCGCGGTCGAGCGCTTCATCGAGGTCTACGGCGCCGAGGCCGGCAATCTCGCGCTCAAGGCGCTCGCGGTGGGGGGCGTGTTCGTGGCCGGCGGTATCGCGCCGCGCCTGCTGCCGATCCTGCGCCAGGGCGGCTTCGTGCGCGCCTTCACCGCCAAGGGGAGGCTCACGCCGATGCTCCAGCAGATCCAGATCGCGGTGATTCTCGACGACCGCACCGCGTTGTGGGGCGCGGCCACGATGGGGCTTGCGTCATGAGCGCCGATCGCGCGGCGCTCGAGCAGCTCGCGGTCAACACCATCCGGTTTCTCGCCGCCGACGCCGTCGAGCGGGCGAAGAGCGGACACCCCGGCATGCCGATGGGAATGGCCGACGCCGCCTTCGTGCTGTGGACGCGCTTCATGCGCTACCAGCCGCACGATCCCGCGTGGCCCGACCGCGATCGCTTCGTGCTCTCCGCCGGGCACGGCTCGATGCTGCTCTACGCCATGCTCCATCTCGCGGGCTACGAGCTGCCGATAGAAGAACTCATGCGTTTCCGCCAGCTCGGCAGCCGCACGCCCGGACACCCCGAGCACGGGCTCACGCCGGGGGTCGAGACCACCACCGGGCCGCTGGGCCAGGGCTTCGGCAACGGCGTGGGCATGGCGCTCGCCGGGCGCATGATGAGCGCGCGCTTTTTGGGCGACTTCTCCCCCGCCACGTATCGAGTGTTCGGGATCGTGAGCGACGGCGACCTCATGGAGGGCGTGGCCTCGGAGGCAGCCTCGCTCGCGGGACACTGGGGCCTCGGAAACCTGATCTACCTCTACGACGACAACCACATCACCATCGAGGGCGACACGGCGCTCGCCTTCGGCGAGGACGTGGCGCAACGCTTCGCGAGCTACGGCTGGCACGTCGAGCGCGCCGATCCCTACGACCGCGCCGCCCTCGAAGCCGCGATCGCGCGCGCGGTGGCGGAGAGCGCACGGCCGAGCCTGGTCATCACCCGCAGCCACATCGCCTACGGCGCGCCCAGGAAGCAGGACTCGCGCGAGGCGCACGGCGAGCCGCTCGGTGCTACGGAGCTGGCGGCCGCGAAGCGATCGCTCGGCTGGCCCGAGTCGCCGCCGTTCATCGTGCCGCCCGAGGTGCGCGCGCTGTTCGCCGCGCGCGCGGCGGCGCTCGAGCGCGAATACGACGCGTGGCACGCCGGGCTCGCGGCGTGGCGCGCGCGCGACCCCGGGGCGCACGAGGCGTGGCGGGCGCTGGTCGAGAAGCGCGTGCCGCCCGACATCCTGGAGCGGCTGGTGGCGCAGGCGCCCACCGGTGCGGCAGCTACCCGCGCCCACGGCAACACCGTGCTCCAGGCCGCGGCCGCGCTCGTGCCCTCGCTCGCGGGCGGCAGCGCCGACCTCGAGCCGTCCACGAAGACCCGCATCCAGGACTCGCCGTCGGTCGCGCGCGGGGCATTCGCCGGCCGCAATTTCCATTTCGGCATCCGCGAGCACGGCATGGGCTCGATCCTGAACGGCATGGCGGTCGCGGAAGGGTTCATCCCCTACGGCTCGAGCTTCCTGGTGTTCACCGATTACGCCCGGCCCGCGATCCGTCTCTCGGCGCTCATGAAGCAACAGGTGATCTGGGTCTTCACCCACGACAGCGTGTTCCTCGGCGAGGACGGTCCCACGCACCAGCCGGTCGAGCACCTGACCGCGCTACGCGCCATCCCCAACCTGCTCGTGGTGCGGCCGGCGGACGGGATCGAGACCGCGGGCGCGTGGGGCGTGGCGCTCGAGCGCCGCGACGGCCCGACGCTGATCGTGCTCACCCGGCAGAGCCTGCCCGCGCTCGAGCGCCCGTCGTCGTTCGAGCCGGCATGGCTGCGCCGGGGCGGGTACGTGCTGCGAGATGCGGCCGCGGCGGACGCGATCACGCTGATCGCGACCGGCTCCGAAGTGGGCCTCGCCGTCGAGGCCGCGAAGCGAATCGAGGCCGGCGGCATCGCGACGCGAGTGGTGAGCATGCCCGCGCCGCAGCGCTTCTTCGAGCAGGACGCCGCGTGGCGCGACCGCGTGCTGCCGCCGAACGGGAGGCGCGTGTCGCTCGAGGCCGGCGCCACGCTCTACTGGCGCCACGTCGTGGGGGAGCGCGGGCTCTCGATCGGAATCGACCGCTTCGGCGAGTCGGCCCCGCTCGCGGCGCTGGCCGAGCACTTCGGCTTCACGCCGGCGAAGATCGCGGCGCGCGTGCTGGAGTGGGGGCCAACGCCGCGTTGACTGCAGGCGCCCGAATGAATCCGCTCTCGCCTTGAATCGCCTCCGGGCCGGGCATAGGATGCCGCGGCCTCGCCGGATAGCCCGGCGCGCGATGCTCTCGATAGGAGGAGGCCGCCATGCGCCGAATCTCGATCGCCGTTCTCTGCCTGGTGCTCGCTCCCGCCGCTTCCTTCGCTCAACCAGGCGGCTCCACAGGATTCAAGCACTACGAGATCTCCTTTGGTCTCGGAGGAGGATCGTCGTCTGAGAAGGACATCTTCAATGTCCCGTCCGACCAGAAGTCCACACCCGACCTGCTCATCAGCTTCGCGGGCCGGATGAACTTTGACGAACACCGCGCGATCGGGGTCCACTTCTACGGCGGCACCGAGAAGACCGGCGAGTACACGGTCGTCAATCCGGCCACCGGGGTCACCGGAAAGACGACCTTCAACCTGGACACCTTCAACTTCGGCGTCGACGGGCGCTACACGTTCTCCCGGGGCCAGTTCCAGCCCTTCGCATTCATCGGCGCGAGCGCCGCGGGCGGCACCGTCGAGAGCGCAATCACGGGCTCCCTCGACTGCAGCGGGTTCTCGATCGGGGGTGGCCCAGGCATCAACTGGTCGGTCACCCCCGCCTTCGCGGTGGGTCTCGAAGGGTTGTTCTCCTTCGGCAGCGCGACCTGGGAGAAGAAGCCATTCACGAACTCGACCAGTGACGAGTTCGATCCTTCGCTGCTCGGCGCGCACATCAACCTGACCGTCGGCTGGGGGAACCGCTAGGCTGCCGCCGGCGCGGGCAGCGCCCGCAGCGCCGCGATGAACGCCAGCATGAATGCGAGGTCCACCCACGCGAACGGCACCCACATCGCCGGCATCGCGCCCTGCGCCCAGTGGAACAGCACCGTTCCCGAGTACGCGAGCTTGAGCAGGATGCCGAGCTTGATCAGGTCGCGGTTGCGTTCGGGCGCCCGCGCCACGAACCAGAAGCCGATGCCGAAGATCGCGATCAACGCGGCGGGAAACTGGATGTAGGCCGGATGGTTCGGCAGCGTCACGCCGCAGCGCTCGTAGACCGCCCGCCAGGCAGCGAGAAACACGACTCCGAGCAGAAAATCGTAGAGCCCGGCGACCACGAACAGCGGGCGAATCCATTCACGTTTCATGCGGGAGTCCCTCCTGTGCGGCGCGCCCCGCCGCGCTGCGCGCCGAGCGCAGATCGCGGAAGAAGCGCGCGCGGCGCGCTTCGATGAAGCTCCGGTCGTAGAGCCGGCGGCTGAGCGCCACCAGCCCCCACTGGAGCTCCTCCGGCGACATGCCGGTGGGAACGAAGTTGACGTCGAACAGCGTGCAGCGGTCCCACGCCGCGGGCTCAAGGATGCGGCCCTCGCGCGCGAGGCGATCGTGGAGCGGCGTGCCGGGAAACGGCGTCATCACGGTGATCTGCACCTCGTAGAGGCCGGTGCGCTCGACGAACTCGTAAACCGCGTCGAAGATCGCCGGCGTGTGCCCGTCGAGCCCCAGCACGAAGCAGCCGTTCACCGTGACGCCGTGCGCCTGGATGGCGCGGACCGCGGCTTCGTAGTCGGAAAGCTTCGAGCGCTTCCAGTTGCGGCGCAGCTCGACGCCCTCGAGGCCCTCGGCCACCGGGCTCTCGAGTCCGATCAGCACCTGGCGGCAGCCGCTCTCGCGCATAAGCTCCAGCAGCTCCGCGTCCTCGGCGACCGAGACATCGGCCTCGGTGAACCACTTCACGTTCTCGTGCTTGAGTGCTTCGAGCAGCCGCTTGTAGTGCGGGCGTGTGACGAAGCTGTTGTCGTCGGCGAACTCGATGAACGGGTGCGGCCAGATCTGCTTGATGCGGCGAATCTCTGCGATCACTTTCTCGACCGGCTTCACCCGGTACTTCGGGGTGAGCAGGATGGAGCTGGCGCAGAAGTCGCATCGCCAGGGGCAGCCGCGGCTGGTCTGAACGGTGATCCGGTTGTAGCGCTCGACGTCGAGCAGCTCGAAGCGCGGCATCGGCGCGTCGGCGAAATCGAACCACTCGCCCGCCGGCGGGTGATACTCGGGAGCGAGCCGGCCTTGCCGGAAGTCGTCCACCACGCGCGGCCAGCTCAGCTCGCCCTCGCCCACCACCGCCACCGCGCCGTGTGCGCGCGCTTCCTCCGGAAGCACGCTGACGTGAAGCCCGCCCATCACGACCGGGACGCCGCGCTCGCGGTAGAGGTCGGCGACCCGGTAGGCGTCGAGGATCTGGGCCGAGTAGGAGGCGATCGCCACCAGGTCGTAGCCGTCGGGCAGCGCGGGCTCTTCACGCAGGTCCTTGATCTCGCGGTACTCGACCTCGATGTCGGGCGGGGTGAGCGCGGCGAGCGTCAGCAGCGAGAGGCTCGGCAGCGAGGCGATGACCTTGCTGCGCTCGACGAAGCCCGGCAGCGTGAGCCCGATCGCCGTCAGCTCTGGGTTCGCGGCGCGCACACCGCTCATGGCGATGAGCCCGATCTTCACGGCCGCAGCAACCCGAGCACGGTGAGCGAAGCGCCCAGCAACAGGCTCGTCACCGGCACCGCGAACGCCGGCTGGAGCACGCGCCGCCAGGCCATCAGGGCGCAGCAGAGCGGCATGGTGACCCCGCCCGTGACCAGCGACCACGAGGCGAGCGCGAGCCATGCCGGCGAGAGCGAGAGGCGCGGGCCCGCGAGCGCGAACAGGACGTTGAGGAAGCCGAGCCCGAGGAAGGAGATGTGGCCGAGGCGGATCAGGCGCCGCGGGAGCGACGCGTAGCCGCCCAGCCAGTCCTCGCGATGAAAGCGGAGGCCGAGGACGAGCCCCGAGACCAGCCCGCACAGGATCCAGACCCACCCGAAGACTTCGTTGCGCGGCATCGCCGTCAGATCTTGAACTGGATCCACATCGGACGGTGGTCCGAGAGGTAGTAGCGCAGGCAGGCGTTGAACTGAGTCTTCACCGCCTGCTGTTCCTTCTTCGTCAGCGTCGTGAAGTCCTTCCCCTTCGCGAGCCTCAGCCACTCTTCCGGGAACACGCCACCGTCGTAGTCGAACACCGCCGGCGGCCCCACGGCCTCGTTCCCGGTCTCCCCGGGGAAGAGCGCGATCTGATCGTAGTCGGCGTCCGCGGCGATGCTCGACCCGATCCGCGACGAGTGATCGGGCACGGCCAGGCCCCGTTCGGTCAGGGCGTCGAACACCTTGTCGCCGGGCACCGACCTCGGCAGGTTGAAATCGCCGAGCGCGATGATGTCCTTGGTCAGGGCGAACGGGCTCTTGTTCCGCAGCTCGGCCCAGCGCGCGACGGCGGCGGTCTCGAGCACGCGCCGCGTCATGCTCTCGGCCGCGCCCTTCGCGCTGGGCTTGCCGAAGTAGAGGTGCACGTTGGCGAGCGTGAAGAGAAAATCGCCGGCCTCGAAGGTCGCGAGGTAAGGGTCGCGGTCGAAGCCGGCGAAGGTGCCCGCAACACCCTTCACCTTCACGGACTTGTAGTCGGAAGGGGCCACGTCCACCACGCCCACTTCATGACGGTGGGCCACGCGGGTGCGGTCGAAGAGGAACGCCATGCGCTCCTGGTTTCCGCCCAGCCCGGAGTAGAGCACGTCGAAGTCTCCGCCCATGAAGCCCTGTACGGCCCGCAGGTGGGCGACGTTGTCCTTGACCTCCTGCACCGCCACCAGGTCGAACCAGCTCAGGATTTCGGCCATGAGCCGAAGATCCTGCTCACGGCGCTGCTGCTCTCCGAAGTTGGCCAGGTTCCATGTGCCCAGCAACAAACGGCCGGGCGCGCGATCTGGAATCTTCCGGTGCTGCTTCCAGGCACGCAGGTGCACGACCTGCGCGGCGACATCGTAGGCCAGCGGCGGATCAGGCTTCTCGAACGGTGGCATGCGGTTTCCTCCCTCAGCAGGCGACGCGGGTGAGCGCGTCGCGCCTCTACCTTCCCGCTTCGACCGCCGCGGCCTGCAGCCGCTGCTCGAGCGCGGCCAGCTCGTCCTTGAGCCCCTGCGGCAAGCGCGATCCAAACTTGTCGAAGTGCTTCCGGAGGGCGGGCAGCCCGGCGATCCAGCCCTCGACGTCCACCCGCAGCAGCTCTGCGACGTCGGCATCCGGAATCCTGAGCCCGGAAAGATCGAGGCTCCCCGGCACGGGGAGGCGCCCGATCGGCGTGTCCACCGCCTGCGCCGTGCCCTCGACCCGCTCGAATATCCACTTGAGCACGCGGCTGTTCTCCCCGTAGCCAGGCCACAGGAACCGGCCGTCTGCGCCCTTGCGGAACCAGTTCACGTAGAAGACGCGCGGCAGCTTCCTGGGGTCGGCGCGCTCGCCGACCTCGAGCCAGTGGGCGAAGTAGTCGCCCATGTGGTAGCCGCAGAACGGCAGCATCGCGAACGGGTCGAAGCGGAGCGTTCCGACCGCGCCCGCGGCGGCGGCCGTGGTCTCGCTGCTCATGATCGAGCCCAGGAAGGTGCCGTGCCGCCACGACAGCGCCTCGTTGACGAGCGGCACCACGCCCGCGCGCCGGCCGCCGAACAGGATGGCCGAGATCGGCACGCCGGCCGGGTTCTCCCAGTCCGGCGAGATCACAGGGCACTGCCGGGCCGGCGTGGTGAAGCGCGCGTTGGGGTGCGCCGCCTTGCGGCCGACCGCCGGCGTCCACGGCCGCCGCAGCCAGTCGGTCAACTCGGCGGGCGGGGCGTCGGTCATCTCCTCCCACCACACGTCGCCATCGGAAGTGATCGCGCAATTGGTGAAGATGGAGTTGGCCGCGGCGGTGCGCATGGCGTTGGGGTTGCTCTTCATACTGGTGCCGGGCGCCACGCCGAAGAAGCCGGCCTCGGGGTTGATCGCGTAGAGCCGGCCGTCCGCGCCGAACTTCATCCACGCGATGTCGTCGCCGAC
>CAZYQK010000116.1:0-9963 GCA_964650245.1 uncultured bacterium
CAGAAGTGCTCGGCCTGCTCGCGCGCCATCGTGAGCGAGAAGGTCTACGACGCGTTCCTCGACCGGCTGCGGGCGCAGGTCGAGCAGATCAGCGTGGGCGAGCCGGACCGGCACGGCGTCGCCATGGGACCGGTCGTGAACGCCGCGGCGCGCGACAAGATTCTCGCTTACATCGAGCACGGGAAGCGCGAGGGGCGGCTGATCGCGGGCGGCGGCGCGATCGCGGGCAAGGAAGGCTACTTCATCCAGCCCACGGTGTTCGCCGACGTCAAGCCCGACGCGAAGATCGCTCGGGAGGAGATCTTCGGCCCGGTGCTGGCGGTGATCCCGGTCAGGGGCTTCGACGAGGCGCTGGCGGTTGCGAACGGCACCGAGTACGGGCTCACCGGCGCGGTCTACACGCGGAACCCGCAGAAGATCGAGCGCGCGAAGCGCGAGTTCTTCGTGGGCAACCTCTACATCAACCGCAGGTGCACCGGCGCCGTCGTCGGGGCGCATCCGTTCGGCGGCTTCAACATGAGCGGCACCGATTCCAAGGCCGGCGGCCGCGACTACCTGCTGCTCTTCCTGCAGGCCAAGTCGATCGCCGAGAAGCTCGCGTAGTCGGGGGCGCGCGGGGTGCCGGCTCGCGGCACGGCGCTCGCCGCTACGCGGCGCGCTTGCGCAGGTACTCCTCGAGCAGCTCGCGCACCCGGGACAGCTCCTGCTCGGCGAGCTCGAAGCGCACCCGCGCCGCGCCGAGATCGCCGCTCTTGCCAGCGGCTTCCAGCTCCTGAAGCGCGTTGCCCAGGATCTCAGCACCCAGCGTGCGCGAGCTGCCCTTCAGGCCGTGGGCCGCCTGCTCCAACTCGCGCCCGTCCGACGCCGCGAGGGCGCGCCGCGCCCGCGCCATCTGCTCCGGGGCGCTCTCGAGAAAATCGCCCAGCACTTCCCGCTCGAACTCGGCGTCGTCGCCGCTGATCTCCGTGAGCCGCTCGAACCTCACGACGCAGGGAGTGTCGGGGGAACGGTCGGAAGCTTCCATGGTCTTCTCCTTTCAGGCCGCATGCATCCAGCGGCTCAGGGTGTCCTCCAGCTCGGCGGAGCTGAAGGGCTTGGTCAGATAATCATCCATCCCGGCGGCGATGCAGCGCTCGCGATCGCCCTCCAGGGCGTTCGCGGTGAGAGCGATGATCGGGGTCCGCCGCGTGCCGGATGGCTCGCGCCGCCGCAGCTCGGCCGTAGCCGCGAAGCCGTCCAGCACCGGCATCTGCAGGTCCATCAGCACCAGATCGAAGCGGCCGCGCCCGAACGTCTCCACCGCCTCGTGCCCGTTCGTCACCGGCACCACCTCGATTCCGACGCGCTCCAGCATCCGGATCGCGACCTTGCGGTTGACCGGGTGGTCCTCGGCCAGCAGGACGCGCAGCCCGTGCAACGCCCGGCTCGCCGAGTCCCGCGCCTTGAGGGCGTGCGACCTGGCGCGCGCCGCCGCGGTACGGTTCAGGACCTCGCCCAGTGCCGCGAGGAGCTGGGCCTGGCGCGCGGGCTTGTGGAGCCACGCCGCGAACCCGAGCGCGGTCAGCTCCTCCGGCGTGCCGAGCGAGACGGCGGACGAAAGCAGGACCAGCGGCACGCTTTCATGTCCGGCCTCGGCGCGGATCGCGGCCCCGGTCTGGTACCCGTTCATGCGCGGCATCATCATGTCGAGCAGGACGAGATCGAAGGCGTCCTGGCCCGCCGCGCGCACCGCCTGCAGCGCCGCCTCGCCGCAATCCGTCAGCAGCGGGCGCGCGCCCCATGCGTGCAGCTGGGCCGAGAGGATTGCGCGATTGGTCGGGTTGTCGTCCACCACCAGCACGTGCGTGCCGCGCATCGTCTCCTCCGGGCGCGCGGGCCTCTCACGCGCGGGGAGTCGCTCGAGCGCCATCTCGAGCCAGAACGTGCTGCCCTGGCCGGGCGAACTCTCCAGCCCCATGCGGCCGCCCATCATCTCCGTGAGCCGGTGCGAGATGGTGAGGCCCAGGCCAGTGCCGCCGTACTCGCGCGTGCTGCTGCCGTCGGCCTGGGTGAAGCTCTCGAACACCGCGGCGTGGCGCTCGGGCGCGATTCCGATCCCGGTGTCGCGCACCGCGAGCCGAACCGTCACCCGGTCCCTGGCTTCGTCGCGCACCCGGGCCTCGATCGTGACGTGGCCGGACGGCGTGAACTTGACGGCGTTGGAGCAGAGATTGACCAGCACCTGGCGGATGTGCGACGGGTCGCCGCGCAGATGATCGGGGAATCCAACCGGCACGTCGCACGCGATCTCCAGGCCCTTCTCGCGAGCGCGCGGCCCCATCAGGTCGGCGACCTCCTCGGCCAGCGCGCGCAGGTCGAAGTCCGCCTTCTCGGTAGTCATCTTGCCGGCTTCGATCTTCGAGAAGTCCAGGATGTCGTTGAAGATTTCGAGCAGTGCGTCGGCGCTGTTGCGAATGGTGGAGGCGTAGTCGCGCTGCTGTTCGTCGAGCGCCGTGCCGAGCAGCAGCTCGGTCATCCCGACCACGCCGTTCATCGGCGTGCGGATTTCGTGGCTCATGTTGGCGAGGAACTGCGACTTGACCGGCAACGCGCGCTCGGCCTGGTCGCGGGCCTCCTCGACGTGACGGGTTCGCTCCTCGAGCAGCCGGTTGTTCCACAGGCCCCGCCAGTACGCGCGATGGAGATGAGTGCCCTCGACCAGCGTGAAGCCCAGGAACACGGCGAGCAGCCCGGTGAGCGCCGCCGCCGCCTGGTCGCCGTGAAGGAGGGTCACCTCGATCGCGGGGGCGATCAGGAGCACCTGGAAGCTCCGGTGGAGCAGCCGGTCGGGGGTGAGCGTGATCATGCCGCCCGCGCCGATGCCGGCGGTTGCCACTGTCACGAGCAGCGAGGGCTGACCGAGGCCGTAGTGCATGAGCGTGAGCGCGCAGAACACGCCCCAGAGCGCCCCCGAGCCCAGGGCGAGGACCCGGTACGACCATTGCCACCGCCAGGGCCCCGATGCGTAGAGCCGGTCGAAGGAGACGGCGAGCCATATCCGAAGGAGACCCAGCGCCAGCAGACCCGCGCCGACCCCGAAGACCAGGAACGGATGCTCGCGGTAGTACGGGGTCGCGAAGACCACGGCCGCCCACGCCAGCAGGTAGAGCATGACGCCGGGCAGCGATCGGCGCGCCAGCTCCCGGTCCGCGGCGGGCCGCAGCAGGCGCCGCTGGTCGGGAGGAATGACTTCGCTCGGACGGTGCTCGTCCCGATCCGCCGCCACGTGCCTCTCCTGTCGGGAATACGGTGGTCGCGGCGGAGGGGGTGGCCGCGCGGACTGCCAGGGCTTCGAGGGCCGACAGAGTTTTCGGCCGGGCGGGAGAGGAACTTCAGCGTGAGCGGGCGGCGTCCGTGAGCATCAAACGCGCGCCAAGCGAGATCATTCCCGCCGAGATCGCGACCGGCAGCCACACCGGTTGGTACCACCAGGCACCGGGCGGGATCAGGAACAACAGGTCGTACGTCCCGAGGCTGGGCGGCCAGCGCAGCAGCGCGTAGAGCGCGGCGTAGTAGGCGATGTCCCACACCCCGAACGCGACCAGGAACGCGCCGAACCGTGCGCGCCCGCGGTCCGCGGAAAGCCAGGCCATGGCCCCCAGCATGACGATGGTCGCGACTTCGCGGGACTGCTCGGTCGGCAGCAGCCACGGGAGAGAGCGAAAGCGCGCCAGCATCTCGATCTGCGAAGGATAGCCGGCGGCGTGCGCGATCCCGAGCAGGCCGCGGATGTAGATCACGACCACCGCCTCGAGCCAGCCCATGGCGAGGGCGAAGACGACGAGCCCGGCGAGGCGGGTGCTCCGGGAGCCGGCGAGCGTCATCGCGAGCGGGCGGGTTTTTTCGCGCGGGGCCGCGCGCTCGTCGCCTTCGCTGCCGTCTTGCGCGCGGGGGGCTGCTTCGCGGCGCGCGCCGCGGGCTTCCGCGCGGCCCCGGGCTCGGTATCGCCCGCCCGTGCCACCACCTTCGCCCCCGGCTTGCGCAGCCCCCTCCGAAACTCGGACCAGGGCAGCGCGTTCAGCACGTCGTCCCGGGTGAGCCCGGCGCGCCGCGCGGCGAACACGCCGTGACGGATGTTCTCGAGCTGGACGGTCGAGTGGGCGTCCGTGTCGATCACGATCGAGACCCCCATCTCGCGCGCGAGCCGGGCGTTCACGTCGCTCAGGTCCATGCGCTCGGGCTGCGCGTTAATCTCCATCGCCACAACCAGTTCAGCGGCGCGCTTGAACACCTGCTCGAAGTCGAGCGCAGCCCCTCCTCGAGTTCCGATCAGCCGGCCGCTGGGGTGCGCCATCGCGCACACTGCCGGGTGCGATAGCGCCCGCAGCACCCGCGCATTCACCACGTCCGCCGGCTGCTCGAGCCGCGAGTGGAGCGAGACGATCACCCAATCGAGCAGCGCCAGCGCGTCGTCGCCCAGGTCGAGCGCGCCGTCGGCGAGGATGTCCACCTCGAGCCCGTGCAGCACCTCGATGCCGGGCACTTTCTTCCGCACGGCCGCGAGCTCCTCGACCGACTTCCGGACCCGCGCCTCGTTGAAGCCGCGCGCCACGGTGAGCGACTTCGAGTGCTCGGTGATGGCGCAGTACTCGTAGCCGCGCGCCTTGGCCGCGCGCACCATGGTCTCCAGCGAGTCGCGCCCGTCGCTGCGGTCGGTGTGCATGTGGAGGTCGGCGCGCAGGTCACGCTCCTCGATCAGGCGCGGGAGCCGGTGCGCGACGGCGAGATCGATCTCGCCGCGCGCCTCGCGCAGCTCGGGCGGGATCCAGTCCGTGCCGAGTGCGCGGTACACGTCCGCTTCGGTGCGTCCCGCCACCGGCTTCTTGCCGTGCGTGAGGCCGTACTCGTTCAGGCTCCAGCCCTTCTCGATCGCGATTTTCCGCAACTCGATGTTGTGCTCCTTGCTGCCCGTGAAGTAGAGCAGCGCCGCGCCGAACGACTCCGGGGGCACGAGGCGCAGATCCACCTGCAGGCCGTTCGCGAGCCGCACCGAGGACTTGGTGTCGCCCCGGCCCAGCACCTCGGCCACCGACTCGGCCTTCGTGAACGCGTCCATCACGGCGTCCGGCGTGCCGCCGCACACCAGCACGTCGAGGTCGCCGACCGTTTCACGGCGGCGGCGGAACGAGCCCGCCAGCTCGACCTGCGAGACACCTTTCACCTTCGCGATGCGCTCGGTGATGGCGTGCGCGACCGGCCAGGCACCGGCGAGCAGCATGCGGCCCGACCACGCGCTCGCGGTGGCGAGGGCCTTCAGGACGTTCTGCTCGACCTTCTCGCCGAAGCCCGGCAGCTCGCGCAGCTTCCCGGCCTTCGCGGCCGTCTCGAGATCGGCGCGATTCTTCACCCCCAGCGTCTCGAACAGCGTCTTCACCCGTTTGGGCCCGAGGCCCTGCAGCTCGGTGAGTGCCACCACGTCGAGCGGAATCTTCTCCTTGAGCTCGTCGTAGAGCTGGGTCGATCCGGTCGAGACGACGTCGCGGATCTTCTGCGCCAGGTCCTTCCCGATGCCGGGCAGCGCCTCGAGCCGGCCCGCCTCGCCCGCGAGCGAGGCCATGGGCTCCGCATGCGACTCGACGATGCGCGCGGCCTCGCGGTAGGCGCGCACCCGGAACGGGTTCTCGCCCTGAATCTCCAGCATGGTCGCGAGGCGCGCGAAGACGCGGGCGATGTCGGGGTTGGTCATGGGGCCATTCTCCGCCGGGGAGGGC
This sequence comes from uncultured bacterium, assembly GCA_964650245.1. GTDB lineage: Bacteria > Eisenbacteria > RBG-16-71-46 > RBG-16-71-46 > RBG-16-71-46 > WS-2. The sequence goes on from CAZYQK010000116.1 coordinate 5,751, forward strand.
GCGCCGTGCGGCGGTCCCGCTACCGCTCCCCGATGCGCTTCAGGAACGCGTTCTCGTCGATGATTCGGATCTTGAGCTTCTGCGCTTCGTCGAGCTTGGAGCCGGCGCCCGGGCCCGCGACCACCAGCGTCACCTTCTTGCCCACGCCCGAGGCGATCGAGGCGCCCGCGGCCTCGGCCTTGCGCTGCGCCTCGGGGCGTGACATCGAGTCGAGGCCGCCGGTGAACAGCACGACCTCGCCCGCGAGCGGGCCGCTCCTCGACTTCCTGGCTGCCACCGGCTTGACTCCCGCCCTGAACAGCCGATCGAGCACCTTGCGGTTGCGCGCGCTCGAAAAGAAGCGCACGACCGAATCCGCGACCTCCGGGCCGATGCCCCGGATCTCCTGCAGATCCTCCTCGGAAGCCTCGACGATCGGCTCGATCGCGCCGTACTGGTCGGCGAGCAGCTTCGCCACGCTCTCGCCCACGTGCTCGATGCCGAGCGCGAACAGGAACCGGTCGAGTCGCGGGCGCTTGCTCTGCTCGAACGCGTCCATCAGATTTTCGATCGACCTTTCGGCGAAGCCTTCGAGCCCGGCGAGATCGATGGGCGTGACGCGGTAGAGGTCGGCGAGATCGCGGACCAGTCCCTTCTCGATCAGCTGCTGCACCGTCTTGCCGCCGAGTCCGCGGATGTCCATCGCGCCGCGCGAGACGAAATGCTCGATGTGCCCCTGGAGCTGCGCGCGGCACGAGAGGCCGTTGGTGCAGAGGTGATAGGCCCCGACCCGCTCCACGGCCGCGCCGCACACCGGACACTTGTCGGGCAGCTCGAAGCGCGAAGCACCACGCGGGCGCTTGTCTTTCAGCACCTCGACCACCTCGGGAATCACGTCGCCCGCGCGCCGCACGCGCACCGTGTCGCCGATCCGCACGTCCTTGCGGTCGAGCTCGTCCTGGTTGTGAAGCGTGGCGCGGCTCACCGTCACCCCCGAGACGTCCACCGGCTGCAGCGCCGCGACCGGCGTGAGCTTTCCGGTGCGTCCGACCTGGACCACGATGTCGAGCACCTTCGTCACCTCCACCCGGGGCTGGAACTTGTACGCCACCGCCCAGCGCGGGCTGCGCGAGCGCATGCCGAGCATCTCCTGCCAGTCCCGGCGGTCCACCTTGATGACGATGCCGTCGATCTCGTACGGAAGCCGGTCGCGCTTCTCGAGCAGCCCGGAGTGGAACGCGAGGGCCTCGTCGAGCCCGGAGCAGCGCCGCACGCCCTGTTCGACGTGGAAGCCCCAGCCGCGCAGCGCCTCGAGCATCGACCACTGACTCTCGAAGCTCGCGTGCTCGGCGTCCATCACCTCGTAGGCGTAGAAGTCGAGCCGGCGCGAGGCCGTGATCCCGGGATCGAGCTGGCGCACCGCCCCGGCCGCGGCGTTGCGCGCGTTCGCGAATGGCTCCTCGCTCTCCTGGATGAGCCGCTTGTTCAGCGCCTCGAACTCGGGCAGCGGCATGAGCGCCTCGCCGCGCACCGCGACCCGGCCTCGCTGCCCGCTGCTCTGACCCGACTCCAGCAGCCGCAGCGGCACCGCGCGGATGGTGCGGAGATTCTCGGTGACGTCCTCGCCGACCTCGCCGTCGCCGCGCGTCGAGCCGCGCACCAGCACCGCGTCCTCGTAGACCAGCTCGATCGAGAGCCCGTCGAACTTGGGCTCGGCCACGTACGACACCGCCTCGGCGAACAGCCCCTCGTCCGAGCGCAGCGCCTTGCGTACCCGCCCGTCGAACTCCCGCACCTCGCTCTCCTCCATCAGCGAGTCCAGGGAGAGCATGGGGCGCACGTGCGGCACCTTCTTGAACGCGGCGCGCATGCCCCCGCCCACCCGCAGGGTGGGGGAGTCGGGCGGCCGCAGGTCGGGGAACTGCGCCTCCAGCTCCTTCAGCTCCCGCCGGAGCCTGTCGTATGCGGCGTCCGCGATGGTCGGTTGGTCGAGCACGAAGTAGCGGTAGTCGTGCCCGCGGATTTCCTCCGCCAGCCGCTCGATCCGCTTTCTAGCCTCGGCGCGCGTCATCGGGCCTCCGCGCGGGGGCGCCTGCCGCGCCCGCGCGCACGGATGGAGTATGCTCCCGGCCTCCAATCGAACACGATGCCTGTCACGCGGCGAGGTTAGCCGCCGGGCTCGGGGAGGCGCAACCGGCCGTGACGCTCGAGTGGATTCGAAAGGCAGCGCTGGGCGCGATCGCGCTTCACGCCGTGTTCTTTCTCGACGCACCATTGTCCAGCACTCCCCGTCGGCCCGGCAGCCTCGTAGCCAGTGCGCCGACTGAATCGTTTTTTGCTCGCCGGGCTGTCGCCGCCGGTTCCACGCTGTCCACGCCGTCAGCGGTGTGCCGCGATGGCCCCTCGTACTCAGGCGGCCTGCGCGCGTGAGCAACGAGCCGCGCCGCTCGCCCTCATCGCGGAGTGCGAGGCGGGAGGCCGCGGCACCCGACGAATTGCAGTTCTCATCCGTCCACCGAAGCAGCGCAGCTCTAACACTCACGTAGCGAGCTCTCCGGAGAACCCGGGGCGGTTCACGCAGGCGCGCGAAGCAAATTCTTATCCGTCGTTATCCGTTATCCGTTCGACCCCCTCCTCCGGCACCAACTTACGAGGACTCGTCTGCGGCTCGAGGGTTCTCCGCACTGGACCCTCTTTCGCGCATGCAGCTCGAACCTTGTTGATGATGAAGAGAGGGAGGCAGGCCGCGTCATGGGAAACTCGCTCAGATGGGCGCTCTTGGTCCCCGGGATTCTGCTGGCGTATGTGATCGCCTGCGTTCCCGTGGTATTTCTTGGCTACTTGGCGGCCCCGGGCATGAACGGATTGGTGGCCGCGATCGCAAAGATCTTGAACGCCTGCATCGGGACGACGGCCGCCGTTGTGGCAGGTGGAGTTGGAGTTGACTCGGTTTGATGGACGGTTGAGGACTGCGGTCGATTGGCGTCCCGCGGGCGCGCCGGCAGTCGCCTCCGCCCGCATCGCTCTCGCGCGCCCAGATAGTGCCCCAGCGTTCGTGTCGGGGTTCCTCGGCCGCAGACTGGTGCACGGCAATCAGATGGCCCCAGGGTCGGCGCCACGGTTGCGCCACTGCCAAATGGCTGCTAAAGTCTGGCCACTTGGCCGATACCGGAATGGAGGAGGAAGCCCATGGCGGTTTCACCGAAGGCGGCTGTGCAGACGAGGGCCGATCTCACGGAGTTTCGGCGCTGGCTGCGTTCCGGACGACGCAATGGCTACCACTACGCGGCCCTGCTCGGGTTTCGCACATATGAGTTGAATGATCTGCACGAGCGGGTTCAGCAGGGCTTCAGGTACTCGACGCTGTTTCGCTTCCAGCGCAACACGCACCTGTCCGCGAATGCTCTGTCGGAGTTGTGCCAGATTCCAACGCGAACACTGTCGCGACGTCGGGCGCAGGGAAAGCTGAACCCGGAAGAGTCGGACCGCGTGCTGCGCGCGTCGTGGATCTTCGGTCGTGCCCTGGAACTGTTCGAGGGCGATGATGAGGCGGCTCACGAGTGGCTGTCGAGCGCCCAGCGCGCGCTGGGTGGCCGAGTTCCCCTCGAGTTGGCCAAGACGGACGTGGGCGCCAAAGAGGTCGAGAAGCTGATCGGCCGTCTCGAGCACGGCCTTCCCACCTAGACCCGATGCTCAGCGCGTGGCGGCTCGTCAAGACGCGCTACGCGGCGACCGCATACGACGGCGAGGGTGCGCGGCTGAACGGCGCACGCTGGAACAGCCCGGGGATCCGCGTCGCCTACGCATCGAGCACGATCGCGCTGGCGACCCTCGAAGTGGTCGTACACCTGGTGCGACCGGCGACCGCCACGGCCTACTCGCTCGCGAGCGTGGAATTTCCCGAGTCGCTGATCGAAGTGCTCAAGGCTTCGGCCCTGCCGCGCAACTGGGACGACTCCCCGCTGCCGCAGGACGTCATGGATATCGGTGACCGCTGGGTGAACGAGGCTCGATCGGCGGTGCTCCGGGTTCCGAGCGCAATCATTCCCGCCGAGCACAATTACCTCTTGAACCCGAAGCACAGGGACTTCGCGAAGGTGACCATCGTGCCGCCGAAACCATTCAAGCTGGATCCGCGGCTCGTCGGCCCGTGACACAATCGGCCTGACCCATGCTGAGGGGCACATCACCATGTCTGGTCAGAGGGCCTGAGAGGATTGGCTCACTTCTTCCA
>CAZYQK010000117.1:0-9884 GCA_964650245.1 uncultured bacterium
GCACGTCCTGCGCGGCCGCGTCGATGTCGCGGTCGAGCGTGAACTGGAGCGTGATGTTGGTCGAGCCCTGGTTGCTCGACGAGGTCATCGCGTCGAGCCCGGCGATGGTCGTGAACTGCTTCTCGAGCGGCGTCGCGACCGCCGACGCCATGGTCTCGGGCGAGGCGCCCGGCAGGCTCGCGCTCACCGAGATCACCGGGTAGTCCACGTTGGGCAGGTCGCTCACCGGAAGCAGCGAGTAGCCCACCATCCCGAAGATGAGGATGCCGCTCATGACCAGCGTCGTCATGACCGGTCGCTTGATGAAGAGCGAGGAGAAGTTCATGGCGAGTCCGGAGCCGACCTGCGCACCTGCACCCGGGAGCCCGGCGCCAGGCGCATCTGGCCGTCGGTGACCACCGTCTCGCCGGGCTTAAGGCCGCTCGTGATGACCGCGATCTCGTCCACCGTGCGCTCGACCGTGACCGGACGCGGCGTGACCGTGGAGTCGGCGTTGAGCACGTAGACGTACGGCCCCTGCTGCCCCGTCGTCACCGCCGGCGCCGGCACCACCGTGGCGCGCGGCTGCTCGTAGAGCACGAGCCGCACGTCCACGAACTGGCCCGGGATCAGCCGCCCGTCACGGTTCGGGAACTCGCCCTTCAGGAGCAACGTGCCGCTCGAGGCGTCCACCGCGTTGTCCACGAACGCGAGGTCGCCCGCCAGCGAGTCGCCCGCCGAGGTGCGCACCAGCACGCGCGGATTCCGGTCGCGGTAGCGCTGCACCAGCGGCACCGCGCTCTCCGGCACCGTGAAGCGCACCCGCACCGGGCTGGTCTGGTTGATGGTGACCAGCGGCTCGGCCGTGGCGCTCTTCACGTAGTCGCCCGCGTGGATCATGAGCCGCCCGGTACGGCCCGCGATCGGCGCACGGATCGAGGCGTACTGGAGGTTGAGCGCGGCGGTAGCGGCCGCTCCAGAATCCGCCTGCGCCGTGGCCGCGAGCGCTTCCGCCGCCGCGCGCTTCTGATCCCACTCGGCCTGCGAGAGCAGATTCTGCTGGAACATCGCGCGCGAGCGTTCCGCGTCCAGGCGCGCGTTCTCCGCCTGCGCGCGATCCTTCGCGAGCGTGCCGAGCGCCTGATCGAGCGCGGCGCGGAACGGGCGCGGGTCGAGCTGGATGAGGAGCTGGCCTTCGCTGACCACGTCGCCCTCGTTGAAGGCGACGCGGGTGACCACGCCGCCGACCTGCGAGCCCACCGCCGCGGTCCGCACCGGCTCGACCGTGCCGGTCGAGAGCAGGGCGAACGGCATGGCGCGCGTCTCAGCGGTGGCGACGGTGACGGGGACGCGGGGGGTGCGGGGGGCGTGGGAGGCGGAGCAGCTGGGGAGGAGGGCGAGGGCGGCGAGGGCGCAGGCGAGCAGAGCGCGGCGCAAGGTTTGGCCGGCGGGACAGGGATGAGCGAACGGCAACTCTGACCGTGGCATAGGCCCAATGCAGGAGTTCAGTTCCGGCCCCCATGGCCGGCCAGGTCGCGCCTGCTCACCGGAAAGGATGCGCCGAGACCGCCTGATAGTCTAGACGATCGAAGCCCGGGAAGGTCACAGGGGTGTGAGTAATCGACCGACCGGCGAGGAGATGAGCACGACGGGCGCGTGCCCAGACTGATCGTGCGAGGGAAGAGCCCCCGCTGCTTTTGCGGTCAAGACGGAGACCTCCTATGCCGGCGGCTCGTCGCCGATGGCGCGCTTTAGGGCGGCTCGCGCCGCCCGCAGCTTCTGGATCGTCGTGGACTCATCGTAGACGCTTTCTTCGTTGGCTTGGATCACAGGACCCCAGTCATCGAAGTCGTCGACGATCTCGGAAGCCGCATAGTAGAGTTCGGCGACGAGATCCGGATGCCGAACAAGACGCTTACCGAAGGATGGTCTTGTCATGGATCAACTCGGGGGACTGGGCCGCAAAGACGGTGTCGAGTTGCATCTGCGCACGATGCGCCACGCATTCGCGAATCCGCCTCCGCAGCTTGGCCTGGAGCTCCACCTTCGTCAAGGGGTGGGTGTACTCTCCCCGCTTGGCCCGTCGATTCTTGGTCGGAGCAACCGAGCATGAGCAAGCAACCCACGCATGATCCCTCGAAGGCGATCTACGGTGCGATCCCTTTCGATCGGCTTCGTGGTGCTGACCTCATCCTCGATGCCACCTACGAGGGGGGTGGGCAGAAGAACGTCGCCGCGGATCCCCTCGGTAGGCTCCTGCCGGTGGGAAACCAGGGCGGATTCCGGTACGCAGGCGGACCGCGGCTGGGGAGTTGCGGCCTGATGGTTCTCTACACATCTGGCCTTGACCCCGACTGGCCCGATGTCATCGACTATGCGACCGGACGCTTCACGTATTACGGCGACAACAAAGCACCGGGCAGGCGGCTCCACGACACGCAGCGGGGCGGAAATGATTTCCTCCGACAGGTGTTCGAAGCGCTGCATGCGAGTTCGGCAGCGCGACACCTGATCCCGCCATTCTTCGTCTTCTCCAAGGGCTTGAAAGGAAGAGACGTCGTCTTCCGGGGGTTGGCGGCTCCAGGTGCGCCCGACCTGACTCCGATGGATGATCTCGTCGCGGTGTGGAAGACGAAGGGAACGCATCGCTTTCAGAACTACCGCGCCGCATTCACCATTCTCGATTGCGACTGCGTCGCGAGGAAGTGGGTCCAATCCCTCGGTCCTGGCCAATCTCTCGGACCTGATAGCCCACCTGTATGGCGAACTTGGGTCGAGAGCGGGGTCTACAGATCGCTCCAGAGCCAGAGGACGATCGGCTTCCGCCCGAAGCAGGAACAATTGCCCGCAAGCCCTGCGGACACGCAGTTGGTCCGGGAAACCTACGAACACTTCCGAGCCGATCCATTCAAGTTCGAAGAATGCGCCGCTCGCTTGTGGCAGATGGCGGCACCTCAACGCACCACCTACGACGTCACCCAGCCCAGAAAAGACGGAGGGCGTGACGCTGTGGGAACTGTCGCGCTTGGGCCGCTGGCAGACTCAATCCGGATCGACTATGCGCTGGAGGCGAAGTGCTTTGCCCTGGAGAATCCTGTCGGGGTGAAGGAGGTCTCCCGTTTGATCTCGAGGCTACGGTACCGACAATTCGGAGTTCTCGTGACGACGTCCTTTCTCGGAGAGCAAGCGTACGAGGAAATCCGAGAAGACGGTCATCCTGTCGTGGTCATAGCTTCTCGGGACATCGCGGAGATCCTGAAGACTCACCAGCTCGGCGACATCGAGGCAACGAGGTCTTGGCTCACGCGAGAATTCCCGGTTTGAGGCCTTGTCTGCCGAGCGCGGCCCGCGCTGTGGGTGCGGTACTCAGAGAACTCGAAACGTGTAGGGCGTTTCCTACCTCGGAAGCGCGCTGTGGGCTGATCAGCCAGGGACCGTGATGGACGATTCGGACGCCAGAGTCCGTCTTCGCGCATTCGAGTTCCTCGAGGAACAAGTGCGCATCCATGGGGACGTGCTACCTCGTGAAGCTCTCGCGCGAGGATTCGAACTCGATGGTGTCCGGGTTTGCTTGCTCGGCCCACAGGGAATCTTCAAGCCAGCGATTCTCCACGAGATCCCGCTGAGCTTCACGACAGTGCCGGTTGTCGAAGGTAAGCCCCCGCCCTACGAGGACGAGATTGGGGCGGACGGGCTCATGCGCTATCGATATCGAGGCGGGGATCCGAAACATCCGGACAACGTCGGGATGCGTCTCGCGATGGAGCGGCACGTCCCCCTCATCTATTTCTTTGGGCTCATCCCAGGTCGCTACATGGCTGTGTGGCCAGCATTCGTCGTCGGCGACGATCCCAAGACCCTGACCTTCACGGTGGAGATCGGTGAGAAGCAGAAACCGCTCTTCGGGCACGGCGAGTGGCCAGAACATGTTGCCGATGCGAAGCGCGGATACCTGACTGTCATGACCCAACGACGCCTGCACCAGGAGGGTTTCAGGCACCGGGTGATTCGCGCATACCGAAATTGCTGCGCCGTTTGTCGCCTCAGGCACGCCGAGCTACTGGACGCGGCGCACATTCTGCCTGACGGGCATCCCAAGGGCGACCCCATCGTTCCCAACGGCCTCGCGCTTTGCAAGCTTCATCACGCGGCATTCGACAAGAACATCCTCGGCGTGAAGCCCAGCTTCGAAATCGAGATACGAAAAGACATCCTGGAAGAGGAGGACGGACCCATGCTCACTCATGGTCTTCAGGAGTGCCACGGGAAGAGTCTCGTCGTCCTGCCCACCGCGAAGGAGCTAAGGCCGCGGAAAGAATTCCTCGAAGAACGCTACGAGATCTTCCGCCGGGCAAGCTGAGTTGCGAGACCGCCGATCCTGCATGGTCCCTCGCGCGGAGCGGTCTGACTCCCACGTCACCCCAGCGGACCTACATGCAAGAGTCAGGGTCCCGCAAATTCCGGGTGCCGCTCTCTCAGCCACTCGTCAACGAGCGCCTGGAAAGCCGGGACCTCGCGCAGCAGCTCTTCGGCCTCGGAGTCCGTCACCACGCCGGCGAGCTCATAGCTCAAGTCGTTCCGCTTCGCCCGGCAAGTGTTGAAGTAGGCGGCGTGGCGGGCGAAACGTTTCGGGTCCGCCGCTTCAAGAGCCGCGAAAGTGCCGTAATGAGCCCCTCCCGCCGACTTCACCCGGTACCCCGACGCGCGGACCACCATCGTGGCAAGCGCCCGAGCTGCCTCGTACGCATGACCGAACTTCCCATCCGTTGAGAGCGTTGCAATCCTCGCATCAGCGAGATTTCGCTCCGCGACTGCTCGAAGCTGCGCGAGCTCCTCTTTGCGAGCCGGCTCGCGCGCGACCCGCCGCTCTTCCAAGAGCCTCTTCCAGGTCATTTTCACTTCCTACAACGAAGAGCCTTTCCCGGTCCAGGAGCGCGGACAGGAAGCTCTCCCCGGAGGCCTTCCGTTTGAACTCGTCTCGCGCGTACACGGTCGGGTTCACCTCACGAGAAAGCGTCCTGCCCGCCTTTCGAAGAGGTAGCGCAAGGTCTGAGAGTCCGACTTCCCCAACGACGAGGAGGTCCACGTCGCTCGCAGGGCCCTCCTCGGCGCGGGCCACGGACCCGTAGATAAACGCAAGATCAATCCGCTTCACGAGAGGCCGAAGGGCCTCCCGGACCACGTCAACGAGGCCCGCAGTCTTCGCCATGAGCCCCCGGAGCTCCGGGAAAAGAGGACTCTGTCGCTCAGCCTGGTAGTAGACGTGCTTCCCTTCCACTCGCCTCCGAATGATTCCGGCCGAGTGGAGATTTTCGAGCTCGCGCTGGAGGCTTGTTTTGGGCACGCGGAGATGGCGCGCGAGGTCGCTCGCGAACCACGCGCGTTCCGGCTGCATGAGCAGGACCGCGAGGATTCGCTTTCGAATCTGCGGAAAGAGGGCGTCGGCCCCCCGGCGCGTACGCTTCATGCGTACGTATGTACGCAAAAAGGGAACGACTGTCAAGGGGTGTTCCTCGCGTGCGGGCACTTGCGTGGCCTGGAGGCGAAGCCTCCATGCCAGGGAGTCGAGGCGAGGCTCCCCCCGGAATCGCTCGTCCCCGCGGTCCCCCTACACCCCCCGCCGCGCCAACACCGCCCACACCTCGCTCAGCGTCTTCTCGTAGCCGCCCTCGACATCCAGATTCGCGAGCGCCGCGCGATACTCGGCGACCGCGGGCGCGATCTTCACCGCCCCGCCGAGCGCCGCGCGCGCCTCGTCCACGCGGCCGGCCCCGTGCAGCGCGACGCCGTACATCGCCAGCGCCTGGGCGTCGGTGGGCCACTTCTCGACCAGCACCTCGGCCTCGGTCACGGCGCCGGCGGGTTGCCCGCCGCGCACCAGCGCATCCACCAGCCACACCCGGTACTCGATCCAGCCCGGCCGCAGCCGGGTCGCGAGCCAGAATTGCTGCGCGGCCTCGAGGTAGCGGCCCTCCTGCATGTAGAGCGGACCGGCGATCAGGTAGGTGGCGATGTGGTTCGGGTACTTGTCCACCGCGAGCTGGAGCCAGCGGTGCGCGGCGGTGAAGTCGCCCTTCCGCCCGTACCAGTATCCAACCATGGACTCGGTCCGCCCGCCCCCGAGCGGCAGCGTTTTCAGCCGCTCGAATGAACGGTCGAAGCTCATGTTGATCGCGACCCACGGCGCGCTGTGGAACAGCGACACGGCGAGCGCGAGCGCCAGGCTCGTGCGCAGCGCCCTCCCCCCGCGCGCCGCACTCACGAACGCGTAGTAGCCGAACACGGCGAACGCGATGCCGAAGGGCGCGAACAGGTCCCAGTCGCGCCCGTAGCCGAGCCGCAGATCGCGCACCGCGAAGCTCACCAGCGCGCACACGCCAGCGGCGGCGAGCAGGAAGATCACGCGCGGCTCGCCCAGCCGGCGCCCGCGCCACGCCGCGAACGCGGCGGCGATCGCGAGCAGCAGCGCGAGCGGGCCGATCAGCATCTGCTCGCTCAGGAAGTCGCGCAGGTGCGCCGTCGAGAACAGCGCAGCGCTTCCCTCTTGCAGCTCGCCGGACTGCGCGGTGCGCCCCATCTGGAAGATGCGCGCGAGCATGTTATAGCCGCCGCCCAGCTTCTCGAGCAGCAGCGCGACAGCGGCGAAGAGCGCGGCGAGCACGAAGAGATCGAGCGCGATGCGCAGGCGGTGCTCCGGGCGGCGCAGTCCGAGTCCGATCAGCACCAGGAACGACGGCGCCAGGATCACGGCGCTCAGATGAAACGCCACGCCGAGAATCAGGAACGCGCCCGGCCACAGCAGTGCGCCGCGGCCGTCGAGATGGCGCAGCGCGAACAACAGGTAAAGCGCGATCGCGGCCGCGAGGTAGGTGTAGTTCTCGACGTAGCCGCAGAAGAGCTGGACGTAGCCCTGCGCCACGAGGCAGCCAAACAGCAGCCAGCGCGCTCGGAGGTCGAGGTGGGCCGGGCGGGCATCGGGTGCCCCGCGCGCCGCGAGCATCTCGCGCGCGAGCGCCCACGCGGTGACGGCGAACACGCCGCCCGCCACCACGCTGCCGAGCGTGGTGGTGAGCGCCGCGACGTCTTCGGGCGGCCGCCCGGGGCGCTCGAACAGCCCGCGCGCGGCGCGGTAGAGCGCCTGGTGGATGACCTCGGTGAGCGGGCTGTCGGGATGGAAGCTCTCGCCCTTCGGCAGCATCTGCGACAGCGTGTTCGCGTCGCCGAGAATGCGGTGCCGGATGCGCAGCAGCCAGAACAGCGCGGCGCTGGCGAGGCCGATGGCGGACGGCGTGAGCCAGGCGCGGCGTGAGGAGGCGGCGGACGGCCGCGCACTCGCGGGCGCGGCGGATGCCGGCACGCCCGCTGCGGCGCGAGCGGGCTCGGCGGCGGCTCCATGCCGCGCCCGCGTCAGTGCCGCCGTCGCGATCAGCGCCGCGATCGCGACCACCATGATCGGCGCCGGGAAGAACGCGTAGAGGTGCGTCCCCCACAGCTGATCGCGCAGCCACGCGGCGCCCGCGACGTGGAGCGCGAGCGTGATGGCGCCGAGGATCATCAGCGTGGCGAAGAAGGAATCTGCGGTGGTGGCGGCGGGCTTAGCGCGCGGCGGCATCGGGCGGGGGCAGCGCTTGTCGGGGGTCTGGTCGCACGGAGGCTAGATTGGGCTGCGGCGCCGAAACCGCCTCAGCGAACCCGTGAGCGGATCGATTTGGACGGACACACATGACGTCGCGGCACCGAGCGGCCGGCGAAGTCGGTCCGTTCCAGTGCCATGCTAGGCAGCCTCCACGTCGACGAACTCTCCCTCGGAGATTGGCTTCGGCACCGGAAGTCCCTCCCGTATCAGCCCGTCGATGTGAAGGGCGATCGCCTCGCGAATCAGGCCAATCACCTCATCTCGCGTCTCCCCGACGGCTATACAGCCGGGCAAATCGGGCACATGGGCCCCCCAACTCGATTCTCCACGCTCGATCACCACCATGTACCTCGTCATTCTCCTGCCTCCCGTTTCTTGAGACCGGCTTGCTTCAGGATCGAACTCAGAGTGCCCAGCGGAACATCAAGACTCGGCTCCCCCGCGACCGTCACCGTTCCGGGCTTGCTCGGATTCTTGAACTGTCGATGGCTTCCCTTGGTCCGAATCAGCCTCCAACCATCCTCCTCAAGAAGGCGGATCAGTTCGCCCACTCTCATCCAATCTCCGGTTTCCCGGGGGCCGTCCGCCACTCGTCTGCCGAACAGGTCTTCGCCAGCCGAATACCTCCGCTGCTTCGGAGGCATTCGAGAAAAAGCCCCGGGGGGCAATGCTGCCCGCCCGGGGACGACACGCGGGTTCCGTAGAACCCGGGGCTGTCTTTCGCATGGGGGCGCCCCCACGCGGGAACTTCATGCGGGGATTATCGGCACACTGACCCGCGGATTTCAAGGGACATCTACAGCGGCGCTTCGGTGCCCTCATGCGTTCGCGGCCGTCGCGCTCGCGAAGACCACGATGGGCGGCTGGTGGTGCAGGTTGAACGGTGACGGTCGGCGTGTCATCGTGTGTTGTGTCTGGTGCCGAAGGTACTACTCAGGCGTCGAGAATGGTGAGCCCACTTTGCGACGATGCGATGACTGCCGGTCAAGCGCCGGGCTTGCGAGGTCCAAGAAATGAGTGAAAGGATCCAGATTCTCCTCAGCCGGCTGCGTGCCGGCTTGGAGGAGCTTTACGAATCACGCCTTCGGGCTCTCTACCTCTACGGTTCCTTCGCGCGCGCCGATGAGGATCCCGAATCGGACGTGGACGTGCTCGTCGTACTGGATCGAATCGACGCGTACGGCGCCGAGATTGACCGGACCAGCGTGCTCGTGTCGGAGCTCTCGCTTGAATTCGGAATCAGCGTCAGCCGCGTATTCGTTTCCGAGGCCGACTGGGCCAACCGGGACACGCCATTCCTCGCTAACGCCCGTGATGAGGCTATCGCCGCGTGAAACCCGAGTCGCGGCGGTTGCTCGAGAAGTCAGAGCGGGCGATTCGGGCGGCGGAGACCTTGCTTCTCAGAGGTGACGCCGACTTCGCCGTAGCTCGGGGCTATTACGCGATGTTCTACGCGGCCGAGGCCCTCCTCCACGAGCGCGGGCTTCATTTCCGCAAGCACAGCGCCGTTCACGGAGCCATCGGGGAGCATCTCGTGAAGACCGGGGCGCTTGACGCGCGTTTTCACCGCTCGCTGCTCGACGCGTTTGATCGGCGGATCATAGGAGACTACGGCGTCGACGCGGTGATCGGTCCCGAAGAAGCCGGCCAACTGATCGAACAGGCAGAATCGTTCCTGAAGGAGTCCCGTCGACTGCTCGGTGATCGCAGTTGAAAAGCTTGGTGCACGTGATGCCGAGCCGCGCGGAGGCGTTCATGCGTTCGGAGCCCCCGCATTCAGCCTCCCTCCCACCTTCCGCTCGTCCCCCGCGCGCACCGTCCAGCCGACGCGGTCGCAGTGTTCGAGCAGGGGCACGGCGAACTTGCGCGACACACTGGCGATGTCCTTGAACTCGGCGACGTTCATCGCCGGGCGCCTGGCGAAGTGCGCGGCGAGCTTCTCGCGCAGCGCTTCGAGCTGCCGCGCGGTGTATGTGAACTCCTGGCTCACGCGCACCAGCCGGCCGAGGAACGCACCGAGCGCGACGACCTCCACAGCCGGAGCCCCGAGCTTCGCCTGCCACGCGGCCGACTCTGCGACTGCGAGGCCCGCGCTCTCCAGCTCCTGCTCCACGAGCTCCAGCGCGGCGAGCGTCTCGGCGGGCGGCGACCACGGCTCGCCCGCGGGCCGTACGCGCTCGCCGCGCTGCTCGAGCGCGCCATCGCGATGCAGCGCGTCGAACGCGGCGTCGAACAGCGCGGCGTCGAGCGTCGCCTTGAGCCCGCTCTT
>CAZYQK010000118.1:0-9852 GCA_964650245.1 uncultured bacterium
ATCAGCAAGGGCGGGGGTCGCGCGGGCTATCGCGGGCTGGTCAAGGTCCAGAAGGGTGCTACGGACTGTAAGAGCACGGTGAACTGCGACGCGCTGCTGCTCGACGAGGCATCGCGCTCCGACACCTATCCCTACATGGAGATCGAGGAGGAGCGGGTGAGCGTCGGCCACGAGGCCACGGTCTCGAAGATCGGCGACGAGCAGCTGTTCTACCTGCAGAGCCGCGGCATCAACAAGGAGGAGGCGGCGGCGATGATCGTCTCGGGCTTCATCGAGCCGATCGTCAAGGAGCTGCCGATGGAGTACGCCGTCGAGATGAACCGGCTGATCCAGCTCCAGATGGAGGGCTCGGTCGGATGACGACGACGCCCGCGACGGTCACGACGCCCGCGACCGGCTTCGACGTCGAGTGGGGCGCGCGCGCGATCGCGCGCGCCGGCGAGGCGCGGGAGCCCGAATGGGCGCTCGAGCGCCGCCGCGCGGCGGCCGGCATCGCGCGCACGCTCTCGTTCCCGAGCCGCGAGGACGAGCTGTGGCGGCGCACCGACTTCCGCACGCTCGAGGCCGAGATCGCGAAGCTCGACCCGTTCGCGCCCACGGCGCGCACGCGCAACGTCGACGATCTCCCGGCGGCGCTGATTCATCGCCTGGCGGCCGAGGCCGGCAATCTGGCGCTGGTGGTCCAGCGCAACGCCGAGGTGGTGCTGGAGCAGACCCATCCCGCGCTCCAAAAGCAGGGCGTGGTGGTGTGCTCGCTCGACCGCGCCGTGCGGGAGCATCCCGACAAGCTGAAGGATGCGCTCGGCTCGCTGCTCGAGCCGGACTACGACTGGTACGTCGCGATCGGGGCGGCGCTGCGCTCGGGCGGCGCGTTCGTCTGGGTGCCGGACGGGGTCGAGGCCGCGCTGCCGATTCGCATCTTCCAGTGGCTGGATGGCGCCGGCGTGCTCGCAGCGCCGCGGTCGGTGGTCATGCTGGGCCGCGACGCGAAGGCCACGGTGATCGAGGAGCAGCTTTCCGAGACGGCCGAAGGCGCCTCGTTTCACACCGGGGGCACCGAGGTGTTCCTGGGCGAGAACTCGAAGCTGGTGTTCGGCACGCTTCAGGACTGGGGACGGAACGTCTACCACTACTCGAACCAGCGCGCGCGCGTCGGCCGCGGGGCCGAGCTGCAGTGGATCCAGACCATCCTCGGCGGCCGGCTGACCAAGACCAACTCGTATTTCGACCTCGCCGGCTCCGGCGCGCAGGCGTTCGTCCACGGCTTCATGTTCGGCGACCGTCGCCAGCACTTCCACCTCCACACCCTGCAGCGCCATCTCGTGGATCACACCACCAGCGATCTGCTGATCAAGGGCTGCCTCAAGGACCGCGCGCGCAGCGTCTACCAGGGCCTGATCCAGGTGAGCGAGGGCGCCCAGCGCACCGACGCCTACCAGGCCAATCGAAATCTCCTGCTCTCGGACCAGGCGCGCGCCGACAGCATTCCCGGCCTGGAGATCCTCGCGAACGACGTGCGCTGCACCCACGGCGCGACCATCGGGCACGTGGACGAGGAGCAGATGTACTACCTGATGTCGCGCGGGCTCCCGCGCCTCGAGGCCCAGCGCCTGATCGTCGAGGGCTTTTTCGTGCCGGTGCTCGACCGCATCCCGCTCGAGAGCGTGCGCGAGCAGCTGCGACAGGTGATCCAGCACAAGATCGGATGACGCCGTGAAGCAAATGAGCCCGATCGGAGCGCCGGCCCGCGCGACGGGAAGCGTCGCGTCGGGGAGCCCCGCGGCGGCGGCGACCACCCCGGCGCGCGGCTTCGATCCGCGGGCGGTGCGCGCGCAGTTCCCGATCTTCCGCGAGCCGCGCGAGAAGCCGCTCATCTACCTCGACAGCGCGGCGACCTCGCAGAAGCCCGACGCCGTGCTCGATGCGATGACGCGCTACTACGCGCGCTACAACGCCAACATCCACCGTGGCATCTACGGCATCGCCGAGGAGGCGACCGCGGCCTACGAGGACGCGCGGCGCCGGATCGCGGCCTTCGTGCACGCCCGCTCGCCGCGCGAGCTGATCTTCACGCGCAACAGCACCGAGGCTCTGAACCTCATCGCCTACGCGTGGGGCCGGACGAATCTGAAACCCGGCGACGCCATCGTGCTCACCGAGATGGAGCACCACTCGAACCTGGTGCCGTGGCAGATTCTGGCCGCGGAGAAGCAGGTCGAGCTGCGCTTCATCCCGGTCACGCCCGGCGGCGAGCTCGATCTCGAGGCGCTGCCGCGGCTGCTCGCCGGCGGGCGCGTGCGGCTGGTCTCGGTGGTGCACATCTCGAACGTGCTCGGCACGGTCAATCCGATCGCCGAGATCGCGCGGCGGGCCCGCGCCGCGGGCGCCGTCATGGTGGTGGACGCCTCGCAGAGCGTGCCGCACTGCCCGGTGGACGTGCAGGCGCTGGAGGCCGACTTCGTCGCCTTCACCAGCCACAAGATGCTGGGTCCGACCGGGATCGGCGCCCTGTGGGGGCGGCGCGAGCTGCTCGAGGCGATGCCGCCCTTCCTCGGCGGCGGCGAGATGATCCGCGAGGTCAAGCTCACCGGCTCCCAGTGGAACGACCTGCCGTGGAAGTTCGAGGCCGGCACCATGGCGATCGCCGAGGCGGTGGGCTTCGGCGCAGCGGTGGACTACCTCGAGGCGCTCGGGATGGATGCCGTGTTCGCCCACGACCGCGAGCTGGCGGCGTACGCGATGGAGCGCCTGCGCGAGGTGCCCGACCTCGCCATCCTCGGGCCTCCGGCCGGGAGGCGCGGCGGCGTAGTGGCCTTCACGCTCGACGGAATCCATCCCCACGACGTGGCGACGGTGCTCGACGGCGACGGCGTGTGCGTGCGCGCCGGGCACCACTGCGCGATGCCGCTCCACGAAAAGCTGGGCGTTCCGGCCTCGGCGCGTGCCTCGTTCCACTGCTACAGCGTGCCCGAGGACGTGGACGCGCTGGTCGCGGGGCTGCACAAGGCGCGGAAGGTCTTCGCGCGATGAGCCGCGGGTTCGGGCGCGGAGCCGCGCGCGGCCCGGCGCCGGGGCTCCGACGATGAGCGACTGGAACGAGCTGTACCGCGAGAACATCCTCGACCACTACAAGTATCCGCGGAACCGGGGGACGCTCGAGAATCCCGACGTCAGCTTCGAGGACGCCAACCCATTGTGCGGCGACCGGCTGCGCATGGATTTCAAATTCAAGGACGGCCGGATCGAGGCGGTGCGCTTCAGCGGCGTTGGCTGCTCGATCAGCCAGGCCTCGGCGTCCATGCTGTGCGAGAAGATCGAAGGCATGGCGCTCGAGGACGCGAAGAAGATCTCGCGCGAGGACGTGCTTGAGTTGCTGGGGATTGAGCTGGGTCCGGTGCGCCTCAAGTGCGCGCTGCTGTCGTTGAAGACCCTGAAGGGCGGGGTCTACGGACTCCATCAGTGGCCCGGCGAGGACGAGGAGGGGACGTGAAGGTGTCGGACGGCTTCGTGACGGTGGCCCGGGTCGGGGAGATCCCCAAAGGCGGGCGCAAGATCGTGCGCCTCGACGACCAGCCGGTGGCGATCTTCCATCTCGACGACGGTTTCTACGCCATCGACGACCTCTGCACCCACGATGGCGGCCCGCTGGCCGAGGGCCCGCTGGCAGGCGAGGTCATCGAGTGCCCGCGTCACGGGGCGCGATTCAACGTGAAGACCGGCGAGGTGCTCTGCCTCCCGGCGACCGCACCGGTCGCGACCTACGCGATCCGGGTGGAAGGCGACGACATCAAGGTGGGGTGGTCATGAGCGGGCACGACGAGCGGGAGAAGGTGGGAGAAGCGATCAATCCTCACACCGGGCAGCCGATCCCGGCGGATCCGGTGCCGGGCGCGGCCGCGCCCGCGCCGTCGGCGGCCGCGCCGGCCGCGGTTCCCGCCGCGGGCTCGCAGAGCACGACGCTTCCGAGCCAGCAGGAGCTGGCCATCCGCTCCGCGCTCGAAACCGTGATGGACCCCGAAATCTCGCTCTCGGTTATCGACCTCGGGCTCATCCGCGAAATCAAGATCGATCCGGGCAAGACCCTGGTCCGCATGATGCTCACGACGCCGTTCTGCCCCTACGCACCCCAGCTCATCGCGGAAGTGAAGCAGGCGACCATGAGCGTGGTGCCGCAGGAGTGCGAGGTCGAGATCATGCCCGACCCCTGGAGCCCCGACCTGATGCCGGACCCCGGGCTGCTCGGGTATTCGTACTAGGGGAGCCCGCGAACCGGAACCGGCGCGAAACGCCGGGGGTAGGAGGGCTGTCGCGGCCCGGCCCCTGGCCGCGCGACATCGCCGAGTCTCCTCGTTGGGAGGTGCCGCCATGAGGCGCGTGCCCCACATCACGGTGTTCGTCGCCGCCATCGGCCTGCTCGTCGCAATCCGCCTCCCAGTGGCGCGGGCGAGCCCACCCATGCCGCAGTCTTCAACTGTTCCTCCCATGCTGCTCGTGGTCGGCACCGATGGCGCGGGCCATCCCGATCCCGCCGGCGCCTTCACGGTCGTGGCGCGCAGGCTGAGCGGAATCCCGGTCGCCGGCGCGTCCGTGGATCTCAGCTTCTCCGACTGCCCGGACCTCAAGATTTGCACCGACCAGCGCGCCTCGAACGTCTACGTCGACTGCGTGAACAAGATCGTAAGGGGCATCGCCGACATGAACGGCAGCGTCACCTTCTACGTCCTCGGTTGCGCCCGCAACTTCGGCGGGTCACCCGGCGCGCTCGACTCCACGCTGAAGGTGTTCGCCAATGGCGTGCTGCTGAGAACTGTCCGCGTCGCCATCCTCGACCAGGTCGGCTGCGACGGCGTCGACACGGGGGACCTGAGCGCGTGGCTCACGGACTTCTTCTCCGGCCAGCCGTACGCGCGTTCGGACTACAGCGGGGACGGGGTGGTCGATACTGGCGATCTCGCGCTCTGGCTCGACCGGTTCTTCGCCGCCGGCTCGGTGCTGGGAGGCGGCGCGACCTGCCCGTAGATGCGAGGCCGACTCATGCGAAGCTCGCTGGCTTTCGTGCTCATGGTTCCGATCCTCGGCTGCGTTCTCGGGCGCGAGGCGGCGGCCAACGTGCCCGATCCCTCCCAATGCACGGTGCCGAGTGTCCTCATGGTCGTGGGCTGCAACGGCCTCGGCGGAGCCGACCCGCACGGCGACTTCACCGTCGTAGTGCGCATGCTGAACGGTAATCCGTGGACCCACGACGAGGACGTCGTGCTGGACTTCGGCGACTGCGTGGGGGCCCGGCTGTGTGCCGAGCCGGGACTTCCCGGTCTCACGGTCGATTGCGCAGCGCGGATCGTGCGGGGGAGGGTTGATTCGAACGGCATGATCACGTTCCGCGTCGAGGGGTCCACGCGAAACGCCGGCGCATCGGCGGGGCCTGCGGATGGTTGCCTTCGGGTGTCCGCCGGTGGCGTGCTGCTCAGAACAGTGAAGGTCGCGTTCGTCGATCAGACCGGCGGCGACGGGGTCGACACCGGCGACCTTGCCGCGTGGCTCACGGACTTCTTCTCCGGCCAGCGGTTCGCGCGCTCGGACTACGACGGCGACAACGTCCTCAGCACCGCCGACCTCGCGATCTGGCTCGAGGTGTTCTTCGCCGCCGGCTCGGTGCTGGGGTGCGCCGCGACCTGCCCGTAGGCGCGCCGGTCGGTCCCCGGCTGCGTCGCCGCGGCCGCCGGAGCGCCTACCCTGTTGAACGCCGCTACAGCCGGTAGCCGATTCCCCAGTTGAGCTTGAGCTGTCTGAAGTCCGTCACGTGGTGGTATTTCAGCTCGACGAGGTTCGAGAACCGCCCGCCCAGCGGGAACGAGATGCCGCCCAGCGCCGAGAGCCCGCCCTTGATGACCGAGTGCTGGGCATCGTTGAGCCCCAGCGCCGGCGCGTCCACTTCGTTGGTGAGGAAGTGGATGGCGAAGCCGCCGCCCAGGTAGGGCGTGAAGCCCTCGTGCTTGAAGGCATAGCGCGCATCGAGCGCCAGGGTCGCGTCGCGGCGCGAGGAGCGGATGCCGAAGGGCTCGACCGTGCTGTTGTTGCGCCACCACTCGAGCGCGGGCATGAACTCGATGCCTTCGATGAAGCGGTCGGACTTGATGCGCGCGCGAAGGCCGAGGCCCGAGAACGAACTCTGGCCCTCCTGCATCACGGTGGCGGACATGCCATCCACCCCGATGATGGAGGTGCCGGCGACGGCGGGGGAGAAGTGGGCGGTGACGGCGAGTGCTGTGAGGCACACTGAAACGGAGAGACGCATTGCCGACCTCCTCGAGGATCCTTCCTCGTGGTTGACGTCCATGTCGTGGGGAGCGGACGCGGCACTATAAGCCCATTCCCGCCTGTCGCGCCAGCGCGATCGCCCTAGAACCGCGTGCGGCGCGCGGGGCGCGCGATCTCGAAGCGCAGCGGCTCGGCGACCCGGCCCAGCTCGACGGTGACGAAGGCCCGCCCGGCGCTGACCACTTCGTGCCCCGCGGGCAGCGAGCGCTCCTCGAGCGCGACGACGTGAACCCCGGGCGCCACGCGCTCGAAGCGCGCGACGCCGTCGGCGTCGGTGAAGCGGAACTCCTTGCCGTCGAGGCTGACCAGCGCGTCGGCGACGCCGCTGCGGTTGCCAGAGCGCACCACGTGGACCTCGACCAGCCCTTCTCGTCGGCGGCCAAACGTGTCGCCCGCATGCTCGTAGCGCGCGGTCTCGAGGTCGTACGCGGTCGTCGCCTCGAGCGCGTGCGCGCCCGACTCGTCGTACTGGCGCAGCTCGATCTCGCCGCGGTCTCGCGGCCGCGGGGTGAACGAAACCCCGATCGCCATCTCGCGCAACGTGGCGCGATAACCCCGGTCGCGCTCGGCGCCCAGCGTGGTGGCGCCCCAGAGCCGGGCCCCGGGCCAGCCGAGCGGCCAGTTCACCCGCGCGCCCAGGCCGAGCTGGTCGAGCGCGGCCGCGTTCCAGATCGCGCGCGGCTCGAGCGCCAGGCGTCCGCCGTGCGAGAGCGCGGTTCCCAGCTCCGCCGCGAGACGCTCGTTGTTCCGCCCGCGGCCGTTGGTGCTGCGATCGAAACGCAGGATCATCACCATGCCGCCGCTCCCGATCCGTCCCGCGTTCAGGCTCGCGCGCCGCTCCGAGCCCGCCCCGCGGTCGTCCCAGTGGAAGTCGGCGCCCGAGTACCAGCCGGCGCGGCCGATCGCGCCCGAACCGCCGAGCTGAATCGTGCGGGTCGCGAGCGCCGACTCGCCACCCTCGCGCACTGCGCCGGTGAAGTGGGTCTCGGCCCGGCCGCGCAGCAGGCGGGCCTGCGCGTTCCAGCGGTCCTCGCGGCGGGCGGCGAGGGCGAAGCCCTCGGTGCGGAGCAGCCGGGTGCGCGCCGAATTGCGCTCCTCCTCGAGCGCGATCACGAGCGACGGTTTCCCCAGGGTCCAGCCCAGCGCCTGACGCGCGGCGAGGCCGCGGTGGCCGTCGAGGTCGTGGAGCTGGGCGCCGAGCGTGAAGGCGAGCGCGCCGAGCGCGAGGGGTGCGCGCACCCCGAGCTGCCCCGCCGCGCCGCGGCCCGCGAGCGAATCCGCATCGCGGGAACCCCGGCGTGCCGCGCCCGTACGATCGCGGCCGAAGCCGAACAGCGCGAGCGAGAGCGAGGAGGCATCCATGCGAACGCCATCGAGCACGACCCCCGCGAGC
Source organism: uncultured bacterium (assembly GCA_964650245.1). GTDB lineage: Bacteria > Eisenbacteria > RBG-16-71-46 > RBG-16-71-46 > RBG-16-71-46 > WS-2. Next base: position 7,712 of record CAZYQK010000118.1, read on the forward strand.
CCCAACCGCGGCGTCGCGGCGCGCGGGGCGGGAGTGGGCACGCCGCCCAGCGCGCGCCAGGTCGAGCCGCCGCGCGACTCGCATCCGAGCGCCACGCCGCGCAGCCGCTGCAGCGAACCCAGCGAGCCGAGCGGCACCGCCGGCACGTCGCCGACCCCCAGACGGAGCGGACCGCGTTGCGCCTCGAGCCGCAGCGTGCGCCAGTCGGTGCGCTGCTCGTCGGTGGCGCCGGCGATCGAAACCTCCACCGCCCGCCGGTCGCGTAGCTGCTCGCCGGCCGCCACGTTCCATTCGGTGTAGCGCGGACCCGCCCCGTAGGCGCGATGGCCGAGCTGGACGCGCGCGTGATCCATGGCGCGCAGCGGCCCGCGCGTGCCGGTTCCCGGCAGTAGTGCGAACGGCAGCGCGGGGCGATAGCGGGGGTTGGTGACGCGCCGCAGCGTGAAGCCGGGGGCCGCCGCGGCGGGCGCGACGGCGAACGAGGCGAGCACGAAGGCGGACCGCGTTCCGAGGCTATCCAGGGCGCGGCTGGCCGCCCCGCCGCCGCCGGCCGAAGCCGGCGGGGCAGGGGCAGCACTGACCAGTGCCGTCAGCAGCAGCGCGATCAGCGCTGCGTCTGTTGAGCCAGGGGAGGGGGCCCCGGCACCGGCACCGGCCACAGGAACCAGGCTTCGCCCACCATCAGCTCGGGCTCGCCCGTGTCCAGGGTCGCAGTCGCCAGGTAGCGACCGGGCATCAGTACGCCGTCGCACGCCCATGTGAATTTGCGAACGCCTCCGGGAAGCACGACGCCGGTCCCGAAGCGGCCCGCCCTGACCGGACTGCCGCTCGAGTCGGCGAGCGCGATCTCGCCCGCCACGTAGAAGTGACGGTCTCCGGCGTTCCTGATCCGCACCGACACCGAAATGGAATCGTTCCCGAGGGGGAGGACGTCCATCCCGGTTACGTCGGCGCGGACCAGGCCCGCCGGAATGCGAGAGAGATACAGCGTGGTGCCGAGCTCTGCGACGGCGCGCGGACCGAACCGCGAGCCGCCGGGATCGGCCGGGCGCACTTCGCTCAGCAGCACCCCCCAGCGCGTCGCCGGACCGACCCCGGGCAGTGACACCGTGACCCGGATGTGGCCGCTTTCACCCGCCTGCAGCGAGAACTCGCGCGGCTCGAACTCGACCATTCCCGCCAGGGAGTTGGGGGTGCTCCCCGGCGGCTCGAGACTCAGGTCGCCCCGCTCGGTCAGCGCCCAGTCGCTGTACCGCACCCGGACCACGACCGGCGCATCTCCCCGGTTCGCGACCTGGATGTCGCGCGCCACCGGCACGCCGGGCCGCGCGGTCAGGTTGTACTTGACCGGCGTGATCTCGGCGAGCAATTGCGCCCGAGCGGGAACGGCCGCCGCCAACGGCACGGCAAGGCCGAGCAGGAACGACCCGAGTCTCATCGTCTTCGCCGGCTACTGCGCGACGACCGTGTAGGTGAGCGTGTTGGTGTAGTTGGTCGTGCCGCCGCCCAGCGCGTCGTCGTAGTTGAACAGGTTCTGCACGCGAACGTCGGTGGTCACCGTGAGCCACGGGTGCTGCGCGACGGTCGTGGTCCACAGCGTCTGGTCGGAGGCGGTGATGGCGGTGTAGCTCGCGAGCGTGGTGCCGCCGGTGCCGGGCGCGGTGAGGGTGCGAACCAGCAGGTCGGCGAGCGCGATCTGCGGCGAGGCGTCGGCGCAGCGCACCATGACCACCATGCCGGTCGTCGAGTTGCACTTGACGCGAACCCGGAGGCCCGAGCCGCCGGCGGCGTCGACGTATTCGTTGGTGTAATCGGCGGCGGTGGGAACCAGGGTGATGGCGGGATCGAGGATGTCGATCTTGGCGGACGCCGAGGCCGCGAGCGTCACGTCCGAGGTACCGGTGGTAGCCGCGTTGGCGAGCGGCGCGAGCAGCGCGCCCACCACCAGCGGCACGGCAAACAGCAAAGCACGGCGCTTCATTGGCGATCTCCGAATTTGAGGGGTGAATTCGAAAACGCCCCGAGGGGGGTGAATCGGGATTCTGTCGTGTGTGATTCTGCGGGGTTGGGTGCCGGCGGACTCCCTCCCTAGCCTGCTTCATTCGTGAAGGGCAAAGCGCTGGGGCGTGAGGCAGGATTTC
>CAZYQK010000119.1:0-9812 GCA_964650245.1 uncultured bacterium
CGAGCTGTGCCGCCGCGCTGCGCTGCCCGCCCCGGCCGCGGTCACCGCGAGCCGGGCCGGCCACGTGGCCTTCGTCGAGGCGCTGCGCGCCGCGCGCCGCGCGAGCGCCGATGACGCGGGCGCGCTCGCGATCGTGATGTGCGTGGACTCACTGGTGGATCACGCCGCGCTCGAATGGCTGGACCGGGCGGACCGCCTCAAGTGCTCGCGCAGCCCGGAAGGCGTGATCGCAGGCGAGGCCGCGGTGGTCTGCGTGCTCGAGCGGCGGCGCGCGGCCGAGGCGCGCGGCGCGGCCCCGCTCGCCATGCTCGACGCCGTGGCGGTGGGCGAGGACAAGGCCACGCTCGCCAACGGACTGCCGTGGACCGGCGAGGGCCTGAGCGCCGCGCTTCGCGACGCGGCCTCGCGACTTCCGGAGCCCCCGAAGCCGCCCTGGGTGCTCTCCGACCTGAACGGCGAGCGCTCGCGCGGGCAGGAGTGGGGCTACGTGGTGACGAAGCTCCACGAGCTGCTCGCCGGCCTGCGCCACACCTGGTACGTGGCCGACAGTCTCGGCGAGGTCGGGTCTGCGGTGGGCGGCATCCTCGCCGCGCGCGTCACCGAGGCGTTCGCGCGGGGCTACGCGCCGGCCAGGACTGCCTTGCTCGTCCTCAGCGCCGACGACGCCGCACGCGGCGCGGTGGTGCTCGGCTCACCCGCGATCGGAGGCGCCTGATGCCCGCGACCGTGATCGTCAACATGATGACGGTGGTGCATGCGAGCAGCAACGGCATGGTGATGTTCATGCCCGACGTATGCCTGACACCCGCGCCGCCCGCGCCGCCAATCCCCATTCCGTATCCCAACATCGCCCAGTCCAGCCAGATCATGCAGGGCAGCACGACGGTCAAGGCCGACGGCAACCCGGTCATGGTCCAGGACTCCAAGTTCAGCATGAGCAGCGGAGACGAAGCGGGCAGCGCGGGCGGCGGAGTCGTGACGCACACGATCAAGGGCAAAGCCGAGTTCGTGAACTTCTCGTTCGACGTCAAGTTCGACGGCAAGATGGTGGGCCGCCTGCTCGACCCGATGGTGGGAAACGAGATGTCAGGCAAGCCCCCCAACACGCCGCCCTCGCCGGAGATGCAGCCGCCGCTGGTGGCGGTGCCGCTGCCCGCGCCGCCTTCGGGCGACTGGTCCATCGGGGGCTAGGGACGAGCGCATGGACAAGCAGTACGTGAATCTGGACGGCAGCGCTGAGAGTCCGCCCCGGAAGGACTACGGCCAGGAGGTGCTGCTCGAGGCCGACATCGTCGAGACCAAGCCGGGCGCGGCGGATGGGGCGGTCGCCTACTTCTTCATCGAGCCCGACTCGAAGAACATGGACTTCAAGTACCTGAGCAAGAGCCAGCGCCCGGCGGCGTTCTTCCTCGATCCCAAGTTCATCGTGCCGGCCGCGGCCGTGGACAAGAAGGCCACGGCGAAGGCCCAGATCTCGATCGCGGGCGGGGACAAGTTCAAGTTCAAGCGCGGCAAGGAGCGCGACAAGTCGGACGCCAAGGCTCATGGCTCGCTGGAGGTCGAGGTCTGGCGCAAGGTAATCGTGCGCCTCGGCCACATGAAGGATTGCAAGCCGATCGATCCATCATCGCTCACGGCCGATTTCGATCCGGTGTTCATCAAGCTCGAGACCGAGGGCGGCGATCAGGAGCTGACCCACAAGCCTTTCATTGTAGACAAGGGGCCGATCCTGACCGAGCTCGACGGAAAGTTCGCCGCGCCCCCGACACAACCCCAGTGCACCGTGCCGACGGCCTTCGTGGACCGCATCGCGGAACCCGCGGCGGAGCCGGTGGACGTGTGGTACATCCCCGAGGAGTTCGAGCGCTCGAAGGTGCAATACATCGAGCTCAAGGGCCTGACGTGGCCGATGGGGGACGAGTGGCTCGCGAGCGGAAAGATCGAGGCCCTCGACAAGAAGGGCGACGTGCGGGCGAATTGGAGCGACCTGAAGCCTCATCTCTCGCCGCGCACCACGGGGGCCGGAATGCACTTCAAGCACCCGGAAGGGGGATGGGCCTCGAATCAGCTCAAGTTCGACGCGAGCGGGCTGGGAAAGGCCTTCGATGACTGGCTGACGGCCGGTGAGGGCAAGCTCAAGTTGGTGGCCGGGATCAACGTCATTTCTAATGTGGCCAACGGCTTCTCGGACAACTACAAGCCGCTGGCCATCATCGCGGTGCGCGATCCCTGGAGCGGCCGGGACCGCGTGGGTATGGATCGGACCGTGGTGCACGAGTTCGGGCACGCCCTCGGCCTCGGACACCACGAGCTTCCGCTCTACGACGCCGACAAGGGAGATGCCGCCGGCACCGAGACGAACGACAAGTGGTACGTGAAGCGCGGCGGCCAGGGTCCACACTGCAAGACCGGCGCGTCGTACAAGGCGGCGGAGGACAGGAACGAGGATGGAACGTGCGTGATGCTCGGTTACTCCGCGGACACGCGAAAACAATATTGCGACAAGTGCCAGATGATCCTGAAGCGAGCCCCGCTGAGCAAGCTGGGGCTGGTGACGATCAACAACGAGAAGTGGTGGGAGCTGAACAACCCGTGAGCCCCCGCGGGCGGTCAGACGATGGGCTCGTTGCCAACCGTCCCCCCCGGCCGCGGCGCGGTGATCGGAACCGACTCGATCGATCGAGGAGAACAGCGTGAACCCCCCGGAAGCGCACGCGGACGATCTGGTTTTCCTCGGCCTGGAGCTGCCCTCGCGCGCGCCCTGCAAGGCGACGCCCCCGGTGTCGGAGGAGGACCGCGGCTTCCGCATTTCGGCGCCACGCCGCGTCGGCGTTTCGGAACGGGTGACGGTGCCCATCTGCGGCGTGTGGCAGTTCGGGCCGGAGATCGCCGGGTTGCCCAGCGAGCTGTGGGAGAACACCGTCGTCGTGGTCGTGGACGCGACCCACAACCGGGCGCACGCGGTGACCCTCCGGGATCCCACGCGCATCCCGGTGGATCCGCACGCGAAGCTGCCGCCGTCCGACCAGGATGAAGGCGTCCCCGACGTGCCGGGCCCGGTGAAGCGGCCGTCGCTCACGCGCGGCTACTACAACTTCGACCTCTCTCAGTTCGTTCCGCTGCCTTCGCGGCCGGCCGTCTATTACGTGTTCATCACGTTCGCCCAGCAGCAGTCGAACACCGTGCGGGTGGAGGCGGTCGCCCCCGCCCCCAGGAGGTAGGCCATGAGCGAGAAGCTGCCCAACTTCCAGCGTGAGGAGGCCTCGCCGAAGCTCGCGGCGGTGGCTCCCGGCATCACCATCGCGGCGGCCGAGGGGCGGGTCGCGGAGGTCGTGCTGCGCGGCGCCTTCCGCGTCTCGGGCGAGGACCGTGCCGAGCTCAAGAGCGCTAGCCTGCGCGCGCAGGTGTGGGTGTTGGCGATCGAACGCGACTCGCGCGCGTGTCACCTCGGACGGCCCGGCGCCGAGGCCGTCGTGTTCTCCGGTGAGGAGCCGAAGGCGGGCCCCGTCGAGGGCTGGTTCAACGTCAACCTCGCCGCGTGCTGCAAGCTGCCGAAGCCGATGACCGCGCTCTACGATGTCACCGCGATGATCGGGCCCTACAAGTCGAAACCCCTCGAGGTCAAACTTCGGGCGTAGCGCTGCTCGGCGGCGGCGCCCGGCCTGCGCGACCTGCGCGCGGCGCGGGTCATCGTGGCCCCTCCGTTCGCTAGCCCGCCCGGAGCGGCAGCATGAAGCCGAAGTCGATGGCCTTGGTCTCGAGCGTGATGGCGGGCTTGATGCGCACCTCGGCCATCGGCACGCTCTCGCCGTCCACCTTCACCTCGCGCACCTCGACCGTCACCGCCTCCTCGGGCTTCTCGCCGGCGAGCGCGCCGAGGAAGCCGGTCAGCTCGCCGCGGAAGAACGCCGCGACCTCCGCGGGGCCGCCGGCGGGCATCGCGTCGAGCAGGCGACCGCAGAACTGGGCGAGCCGCGCCGCCGCGATCTGATAGGCGAGCGTCGCCTCGACCGTGAGCTTGCCGGGGCCGAGGCGAAACAGCGTCACCGCCATCGGGATGAGCGCCAGGTTGGCGCGCAGCGGCCCCACCACCGGCGTGAACGCGGCGCGATGCAGCTCGAGCATCTGCTGCTCGTTCATCGCCACCTCGGTCGCGAGCGGCGCGGTGACGTTCGCCTTGGTGGGGAACTCGCGGGTGCTGAGCCCCTCGAAGCGGCCGCCCTGGCTGCCGGCGATGGCGTAGGCGTGGCCGTGATCGCGCACGCTGCGCGCGATCGCGGCGCCCATCAGCCACGCGCCGCGGCCCCACAGGTAGCTGTCGGGATTGGACTCGCCGACGGTTTCCGCGTGCCCTGAGTCTGCGGCGTAGGCCGCGCGCTGCAGCCAGCGGTTGACGGTGAGGGCCACCCAGCGCGCGGGCTCGGTGGCCTGGAAACTGCGGAAATTGGCGTGCGCCGAGTCCGCGAGGCGCGAGAGCAGATCGGGCAGCGCGGCGGCCTGCACCAGGTACCGGAAGTCGAAGAACCCGGCGCCGGCGCCGGCCACGATCGGCGCCTGCAGCACCTTCGCCATGCCCGCGAGATCGGCGAGCGTCGCGAGATCGTCGGGCTTGTGGCTGAAGTCGAAATCGGCGAGCACGAGCGAGAGCGGCGATGCGCTGTCGAGCTCGGGGCCGAACACCGCCTCGCGGAAGCGCGCCGCGAGCCCCTTGCGCGGCGCCGAGAGCACCTCGACCTCGACCGCATCCCCGGCGTGCTCGAGCAGGAGCTTGAGGCCCCGCCATGCGGACTCGGCGCGCTGGAACGCCGGATGGTGGAGCACGGCGTCCACCGCGGCGGGCGAAGACGCCGCGCCCAGCCGAGCTGCGATGTTCGCGGGAAGGAACGCGGACGGATCGCGCAGCTCGAGCTTCACGGTGGCCGCGCCCGACGGGACGTCCACTGCCGCCCCGAGCGACGCCAGCCAGGCGTCGGCGTCCGTCACGCGCGCGGCGCGCTCCGATTCCACGCCGGCGTCGGTGACTACCAGGATTCTCCAGGCCATGGGCTTCATGCTCGAAGCTCCTCTCGATTGCAGGGGTCGGTGCTGCTTCGAATGGACTCGATTGCGACTCTCGTCTTCAGGCGCTGAGCGGGATCTCGAACGAAACCTCGGGGAGGCCCCGCAGCGGGGGAGCGGCCGGCGCGATCTTGAGCGCGATCGAGCCGCCGCCGGCGCCGGTCTCCGCCGTGACCCGCACGCCCGGGCCCTCGCGGGTCGCGGTCAGGAACTCGAGGCCCTTCGAGAGCGTGCCCGCGATCTCTTCCGGCGCGCGGGTGCGGTCGGTGTACGCCGCGAGATGGCCGAGCAACGCGCCGACGTGGGCGAGGAAGAGCTGGAACGGGAGCGAGGCGCGGCGCGCGTCGGCCGCGGCTGGTCGCCCGCCCTCGCCCGCGGAAGCGCGATGGACGGTGGGGGCACTCGCGACGAACGCCGCGTCCGCGTTGCGCCGGCAGGCGAGCGCGATGATGCCGCCCTGAGAAAGCTCGAGCACGCGGCGCTCGGAGAGCAGCGTTTCGAGCGGGGCCTGCACCACCTCTCCGGTCTTCAGGGTGAGCGGCCGCACCGCGAGATCGCCCACCATCCCGCGATCGTCCGGGCCCACGATCTCCGTGCCCCAGCCGGTGCGCTCGAAGCTCGCGCCGATCAGCGCGCCGATCACGACTGGCGGCCCGCCCCACAGGTACTCGGCGTCGGCGCCGACCGGGTTCTCCTCGAACGTGAAGTCCTTCACCTTCTCCTGCTCGGCGCCGTAGGTCGTGCGCAGCAGGAAACGGTTCATCGTGAGCGTGAGCCAGCGCGAGGCTTCGAGCGCGCGCAGCGCTCCCCAGCGCACGTGATCGTCGTCCGCGAGCAGGTCGCCCAGGTTGTCGAGCCCATCGGCCTGCGAGAGCGAGGGGACGCCGAGCAGCGAGGGCCGCACTCCCGCGACCACCGGCAGTTGCGCGGCCTCGGCCTCGCTCGCGAGGGCTGCCACGTCGTCGAAGTCGCCCGAGTCGGGGCCGAGGTCGAAATCGAGATCGAGAATGGCGCACGGCACCCGCGCTTCTTCCCGCGCGCTCGCCGCGAGCGGCGCAACGGTCTCGTGGAACGTGCGCGGCAGCTCGGCCCGGCTCGCCGCCACCACGTGGAGGCGGATCCCGGTGCGGAAGTCGATGCGGCACGTGAGCCAGCGCAGCGAAGTCCAGGCGCGCTCGAGCGCCTGAAAACGCGGATGGTGCAGTGCCGAGCGCACCGTGCCCGCGATGGCGCCGTCGAGCGCGGCGCCGATCTGCTTGAGGGTCGCGGTGGGCACCGTGCCCGGTGCGCGCGTAGCACCCAGGAACTCGCCCACCAGCGCGTCGAACGCGCTCTGCACGCGCACCGCCGACGCGGTCTCGGCCGCGGCCTCGCTCGCGCCCACGTCCACCATCTCGAAGAGTGCATCGAGCCCGCCGCCTCCGGAAGGCCGCGGCGCGGCAGACGGCCGGGTCGCGGGCGCCGGCGCCGGGCTCGCGGGCCGCGCGGCGGGAGCGGGGGGACGCTCGCCCTCCAGCACTCGCCTGAGCACCTGGACCAGTTCGGGCGGCTCGTGGATGGACTCGATCGCGGCCCGGAGGCCCGCCGCGTCCGGCGTGCGCTGCGCGATCGCGCGCTTGAGCTCGAACAGGCCGCGAGACGCCGGCAGTGCCGCGGCCAGCGACTCGGGCCGGAACGCGCGGAAATCCTCGAACGTGAGGCCCAGCTTGAAGGGCGAGTCGTCGCCGGCGCCCGCCGCGGGCAACTCGAGCGCCGGTGCGAGCCGCAGCATCAGCTCGGCCAGCGTCTCGCGGTCCACGCGGTGCGCGCGGCCGCGCTCTGCCTCGCCCGCGCTCCCCGGAGGCACCAGGTCGGCGACGACGATCAGATCGAGCGGCAGGTCCGTGCGCTCCATTCGTCCTCCGGGGGTCGCGGGTAACCGGCCGCAGGTCTCGCACGCGGGCGGGGGTGGGACACCGAGGCGCGTAGACTAGTCGGGCGGGCGGCCGCGGGCAACCACGAGCGGTTAATTGCCGTTGCGGCACCCCTCGGCGCGGCGTAGGCTTCTAACCCTCGCGGAAGAGGTTCAAGTCCCCTTCGCAGAGTGAGGTTATTAGTGATTGACCGCCCGATTTCGGAAGTTCCCTGCGCCGCCCGGAGCTTCTCTCGTCCAGGTATTGAATGTCGTCCCTCAGCGACCTCGTCGCCCGCCATGCGCCCGAACGGAGGCCCTAACTCGGTCGCCCGGCCAATCGTGCGCCGGCTGGCATGCCCGATCGCAAAGTGTCCAAGAAGCGCACGCCAAGCGTTCGCGCTCTGCTCCGCCGCCCTTCTAATACTCCTCGTTCTCGGCTGCGCGCGCGACCCGCTTCGTCCTAACGTCGCAAGCAAGTACCGCTTTCGAGCGATGGATACCCCCGAGATCTGGGCCAGCGACGGGCGGTGGATCCTCTTCCGCAGGCTGCTCACGACCGCCGATGGTCCGCCGGGGTTGTACGCAGTGCACGTCAACGGCGGGCCTCCTCGTTACGTCGCCCGCGCGGGCTTCTTCTGGCCCAGAGAGTTCCGCTTTTCACCCGACAGCCGAACGATTGCTGCCGTGGACGGAGGGCAGTTGATTCTGATTGACTTCGAGACCGGGAACATCCGGCGACCGCTCTACGTCAGGAGCGGAATCATCTCCGTCGACTGGTCTCCGGACGGCACGCGGGTGGTCTATGACCGCCTCACGTCAGCCGACCCGAATCCTGACTCCTCCGGCATCCACATCTTCGACCTCGTGGCCGGCACGGACGTGGCGCTGAAGTCCGGCGGCGCCTTGCTGTACGGGAAATACCCGCGCTGGTCGCCAGACGGCCGGGAGATCACATGGATTGCGCCGCGTTCACTGAACGAGAGTATCTCCGTTTACATGTTCCAGTCCGGGGAGGTACGCGTCTTCTTCGAGTCAGCCCTCTACACCGTCTTGGACGACCTCGATATCTACTCGAACGGCCTCCTTGGGACGGCGTCCTATATCTTCCGGCAACTCAACGACCCCGGGGGCGGCGTGTACCTGATTGAGACGGACGGGACACGACTCCGCCGATTTCCGGCGACCCTCGGCACGTATGACCGGATCGCGCCTGACGGTGAACGATTTGCATTCCCGGGCATCGACCCCACAGACAGCGTGGCCGTGATCTTCCTGGGTCGCTTTCACGACTATTCCAGATCCACCGTGCGCCAACTGACCTTTTACGCACCACCTGTCTCAGCCACATCTCCCGTCGTTCAGAAGGAGGCAACCCGATGGTCGCCCGAATCGCCTTCCTCTGCGTCTCAGCCTGCCTGGTCTCAAGCTCATCGGCTGCGCTGGAGCTGGTCTGGCCATCCGGCTCGAAGGATCTCGTACTGACCGAGACCCGCGCCTGCACTCTGCTGGTGCGCGCGGGACCGGAAGAGCCGGGCCTGCCCGACGAATGGCACCTGGTCTGGGCGGCTGAATCGGATTCCGCCGATCCAATCGTGGCAGTTTCAGTGCCTCAGGTTGATGCCTCTTTCGCGGACCCCTGCGTTCTCTTGCCTGCCAGGTCCGTGGCCAGCCTGATCGCGCGGGTGGACACCACGCTTCATTGCGGGGCTCCGGGGATTGGGCGAGCACACACCGCACGCCACGTCTTTCGCCTGGCCGCAGGCACACGCGCGCGCCTCCGCCTCGTCGTTCCTGGGCCGGGCGTCGTGACGCCGGCCGTCGAAGCGTCCATCAACGGAGGCGGAGAGCTTCGCATACCGCCCCTCGTCGTCCGCGCGGACATCGCCATCTTGGACGAGCACGTGCAAGTCAGTTTCGTCGGAACGAGCCTGTCGTCCGTTGATGCCGCTGAATTCCTGCCAGGGGGGAGCACGCAGCGCCAGACGCTCGAGATCCTGGACCGCAGCGGTGCAGTAATCGTCGCGCGGATGCCGCTATCGTCATCATTTGCCTTCGGGGGAATCTTTCTGCTCGCGGCCCCTGACGGCTTCGCCGCCTACAGGTTGGCCCCCGGACTTGCCACCGCGCAGACACCGGATGGCCCGGCGCTCCTGCTGATTCGCCTCGCGCCCGAATCGCTTTCCCTGCCCGATGGAGCTACGGGGGCGGAGCCACAGAACTGCTCCTACGGTGCGGCCGAGTTGAGGGATTCGCTTCTCGCCATCGGAGTGTCGTGGCTGGAGCGGCTCGACCCCCGCGGCCCGCGTGAACGTCAATCCGCAACCAATCTGATCGGAGAGCCCATCTCGCCGCCCACCCTCGACGACATCTATATGGTATCCATCTCGGGCCACCCGAGTCTGGACCACGCTGCCCAGCGTCTGGCGGCGCTGCCCGCGGTCCGTGCCCTGGCAGCGGAGCGGGCCCGCCCAGCCGCGGACTTCGTGCCCAATGACTTCCTCTTCCCCGAACAGTGGAACGTGAGAAGCCTTGATGGCGACATATGCGGCGTTCCTACCTTCGACGACATCGACAGCAACCTCGACCTCGCGTGGGATCGGACCACCGGTTCACCGTCGGTGAGTATCGCGATCCTCGACACCGGCATTGATCCCACGCACGAAGACCTCGCGCCCCGCGTGCGCCTGGGCGCGAGCTTTGACCCGCTCTCGCTGGAATCCTCCGCCGACGACCTCGGTCACGGCACCGCGGTCGCTGGGATCGCCGGCGCGACCGGCAACAACACTGTGGGAGTCGCGGGAGCCTCGGGTTCTGTCCCGATGTCGGTTGAAAAGTCTGGTGGCGCCTCTTCCGATGGGAT
>CAZYQK010000120.1:0-9706 GCA_964650245.1 uncultured bacterium
GGCGGGCGCGGGCCGGGGCGGCGGGAGCGCGGGAGCGCTCTCGGGCGCGTGGCGCACCAGTGCGGGCGCGAGGCGCCGCAGCAGCGGCGCGAACGTGATGTAGGCGAGCAGCAGCGTAGCACCGGCGACGAGCGGGAACACGAGGAGCTGGATCCAGACGCGGTTCGGCCCGGCGTCTCGCAGCCAGCCGCTGAGCTGCTGGACCACGAGGTTGCCGTTCAGGCCCACGATGATCGCCGTGGTGAGGCACGCGAGCCCGATCACCCACGGCGGGTTGGCGAACTCGCCCATCATCTCGCGGTTGCTCGTGAACATGATGAGCGGGATCACGGCGAACGAGAGCTGCAGGCTCAGGATCACCTGCGAGAGCACCAGCAGCTGGTCCACAGAGCCCTCCCCGCGCGCCATGATGAAGAGCGCCGCCGGGATGATCGCGAGGCCGCGGCTGATCAGCCGCCGCAGCCAGGGCCGGATGCGGATGCGGAGGAATCCCTCCATCACGATCTGCCCGGCGAGCGTGCCGGTGATGGTGCTCGCCTGGCCCGAGCTCAGGAGTGCGACCGCGAACAGTGTCGAGGCCAGCGCGGTGCCGAGCAGCGGGGCGAGCAACTGATGCGCGTCCTCGAGCCGCGCCACGTCCTGGTGCCCGGTGGTGTGGAACACCGCGCCCGCCAGCACCAGGATCGCCGCGTTCACGAAGAACGCGCAATTCAGGGCCACCGCGGAGTCCACGAAGTTCATGCGGCAAGCCTGGCGCTTGCCTTCGACCGAGCCCTCGACCGCCCGGCTCTGCACCAGCGAGCTGTGGAGGTAGAGGTTGTGCGGCATCACGGTGGCGCCCAGGATGCCCATCGCGATGTAGAGCGAGTCGCCGTTGAGACCCAGCGCCGACACGCCGCCGCCCGGCGTCCGGGCGAACAGGCTCACCCCGCCTCCCTCGGAGCGCGGGATGAAGCACTTCAGAATCGCGGGGATCTCGGGCCGCGAGAGCAGGATCTCGATCGCGAAGCACGCGCCGATGGTCGCGACCAGGACCACGATGAACGCCTCCATGCGGCGCATCCCCAGCCGCGAGAGCGCGAGCAGCAACAGCACGTCGAGCGCCGTGATCATGACGCCGGTGAAGAGCGGGATGCCGAACAGGAGCTTGAGGCCGATCGCCGCGCCCAGCACCTCGGCCAGGTCGCAGGCGATGATCGCGATCTCGCACAGGATCCAGAGCGGGAACACCAGCGGCCGCGGATAGAAGTCGCGGCAGGCCTGCGCGAGATCCTTGCCGGTCACCACCCCGAGCCGCGCTGAAAGCGTCTGGAGTAGCACCGCCATCAGGTTGCTCATGAGCAACACCCACATCAGCTGGTAGCCGAAGCGCGCCCCCCCGGCGAGGTCGGTTGCCCAGTTGCCGGGGTCCATGTATCCGACGCTCACCAGGTACGCGGGCCCGGCGAACGCGAACAGGCGCCGGATCCAGCTGCCCGCGGCCGGCACCGGAACGCTGCGGTGGACCTCGGGGAGCGAGCGGGTCTCGTGCTCAGCGCGCACGCGACGACTCCTTGCGGGGCTCGACCAGAACACCGTCCAGGCCTTCACTCCCGGTCACGAAGCGATGCCCAGCGACGTCCAGCTCGTACACGTCGTCCAGCGCTCGCACCGCGCGTACGAGGACGGCGGCGCCGGGCACGAGGCCGACTTCCTTCCAGCGCGCCATACGGCGCCCATCGGCGTCGCGGATCTCGCGCACCGTGGCGCGCCGTCCCGGCGGCAGCGTCGCGAGCGGACGGAGCAGCCGCTTCCGCAGGTGGCCCTGGCGGTCGGGAATCAGGTGCCCGTGCGGGTCCTCGCCCGGGTGGCCGATCAGCCGGTCGACGGCCTCGAGCACGCGGTCGCTGATGTGATGCTCGAGCACCTCGGCGTCCGCGTGCACTTCGGACCAGTCGAGCTTGAGCACGCGCACCAGAAACGTCTCGAGGATGCGGTGGCGGCGCACGATCTCGATCGCCTGCCGCCGACCGCGTGCGGTGAGCCGGGCCCCGGCGCGCCGAGCGTGCGTGACGAGCCGTTCGCGTGCGAGCTTGCCGAGCATGCTGGTCACCGAGGGCGCCGAGACCGCGAGACGGGCGGCGAGCCGCGAGGGGGCGACGGCCTCGCCCTGCGGGCCGAGCGCATAGAGCGCCTTGAGATAGTCCTGCTTGGACCGGGTGAGCGGGGCCGGAGGCTTCATCGCGATCGGCCGCTTCGGATCGGGGACATCAGAAGTAGCTCGCGACGCTGAACTCTACCGCGGCGTCGCGCGCCAGATTGTCGAAACGGTCACGCGACTCGCCGCGGGCGAATGCGACCTTGAGCACCGACTCCGGCGTGGGCCGGAAGTTGAGTCCCAGCGCGAGACGCCGGACCGAGTCGCCCGCCACGTCACGATCGAAGTCCACCACGTCGAGCCGCACCGCGCCGGTGAACCGCGAGCGCGGCAGGCTGCGCACGCGGCCGAGCCCGAACGCCCGGCTGGTCTCCAGGTGGAAGCCACCCTGTCGAGACGCGTAGATGCCACCCAGCCCGGGCGGGATCTCCACGTCCACCAGGGCCGCTTCGCCCTGGAGGGCGAAGCCGGCCAGCCGGAGTTCCCCGTCCGCGACCGCGATCGTCAGGTCGCGGCGCTCGTCGATCTCGAGACCTTCCTCGCGGAAGACGTTGTAGGCTCCCCGATGGGCGGAGAGTCCGAGTTCGTTTCCGGGCGCCGGGCTCCACGCCACGCGACCCACCAGCGCGGGAGAGTTGTTGTTGTCCTCGAGATTGCCCCGCCCGTTCGGGATGCGCGTGCCTTCCGGCGAATCCTCGATCAGGCCGTCCCCGAATCCATTCACGGCGTAGGCCTCGTAGGTGAGGCGCGACCGGCGGCCCCAGGCGAACTGGCCGAACGCACCGAGCCCGGGCTCGGAGAGCGCCACGCCCACCAGATGGGTCGCGGCCAGCGGCCGCTCGGGGAGCTCGTTGCGCGGGGCGTCGTGGGCGAGGTTGAAGCGACCGAGCGGCGAGAGCAGGATCCCGCTGCGCAGGTTGAATCCCGGGCGGACGAGAAAGTCGATCTGCGCCAGCTCGAGCCGGACCTCCTCTCCCCCTTCCTCCACTTCGAGCTCGCTCCAGATGCGGACCGCGCGGCTCACCTCGGTGAAGGCGAGCAGGTTCCAGCGCCGGAGTTCGATTCCGAGCTCCTCCGTGACACCATCGATCTTCTCCCACCGGGCGTGCGCCTCGACATAGCCCCCGACGGCGATGCGGCCGAAGATCCCGCTCAGGTACGGCTTGTCGTCGAAGCCGCCGGGAACGAACGGCCGCGGCGACGCGCGCAGGGTGTCCGGCGCCTGGGCGAATGCCGGTGCGCACGCCGCGACGAGGAGCGCCATAGCCGGCAGCGCGACACCGAATAGCAACCCCCGTGCGCCCCGGCCCCCGCATGTCCCACGACTCATCGCGACTCCACGAAGTCGAGGAGCGCGGCGCGGTCCTCGGCGGTCATCGCCACGAAGGCGCCACGGGCGCCGTCCGCCTCGCCGCCGTGCAGCCGGATCGCCTCCTCGACGCTGCGCGCCCGGCCGTCGTGGAGCATGAACGCGTCCCCGCGCAGGAAGTCACGCATCACCCGCAGGCCCCAGAGCGGCGCCGTGCGCCACTCGCGCCCGCTGGCGTCGCCGTCGGGCCGCCCGTCCGCGAGCCCGTCTCCCATATCGTGAAGCAAGAGGTCGGAATAGACCGGCACCGGCCTGTTCGCAAGCGCCGCGACCGTGCTCGGTCCGGTCATGAGCACCGGCCGGTGGCAGGCCGCGCAGCCGACGGACCCGAACAGCGCCTCCCCGCGCTGCCGTCGCGACGTCAGGACCCCGGGGGCCGGGGGCGCGAGCAACCGCAGGTAGGCGATCACGGCGCGCACCGGGGGCGTCGCCAGCTCGGGATCGGCGACGCGGTCGGCACTCTCCGTCGCCCGGCTGGCGAGCGGGTTGACGTTCTCGACCGGCCGGAATTCGGTGGTGATGCCCATGTCCTGATGGTAGGCATCCACGGTCTGCTGCAGCAGGCTCGTGACCTGCGCCTTGCGCCCGAAGCGGCCCAGATGCGGCCCCGGGCCTCCCCCGGGCTCCGATGCGGGCACGAAATCCGGAGGCGTGACGAAATGCGCGCGTCCCGAGATGCTGTCGCGGTTGGCATCGGCAGGATCGGCCAGCGCGACGATGGTGGCCTCGGGGATCGCCTCGATCAGGCCCGCGCCGAAGACCGGCGGCGGGAGGCGGCGGGAGACGTCGACCCCGGGCGGGAGCCGCTCGGGCTCGGCACCCGCGATCGCGCGGTCCTGAAGCTGCGGGCCACCGAGGGTGATCGCCAGATCGCTGCCCAGACTGAATCGCGTGAGCACGTTCTCGGGGCGTCCACGGCCATCCCCGCTGTGGCAGGAGGCGCACGAGGCGTTGTTGAAGATCGGGCCGAGCCCTTCGCTCGGCGCGAACGGCCGCCCGAACTGGGCGTCGCCCTCGGCGAAGGCCGCCTGCTCGGCGTGGCTCAGCCCCTCGAGGGGCGCGTCGAACAGGTCGCGGGAGTCGGGGGCGGTCGTCATGAGCGCGTCGCAACCGAGCACCAGCAGCGGCGCCATCGCCAGCAACGCCGCCGACCCGCGGGCCGCGGCGCGCCGGGCCCGCCACTTCGGCGCCACGCCGGGCCGCTGGTCGGGCCGCTGGATCACGCCCGTCCTCCCAGACGAGGCAGGTAGGCCGGCGTGCGCCGCATGTACTCGTGGTAGGCGTCGCCGTGCCGCTCGATCAGCTTCGCTTCTTCGAGCGGGGCACGCCGCACCAGCAGGGCGAGAGCGCCGACGCCCATCAGCGCGACGAACCAGCTCGCCGTAACCAGCGCGAACGCTGTCAGGGTGACGAAGGCGGTCGAGTAGAGCGGATGACGCACCCAGCGATAGGGGCCGTGCGTGACCAGCGAGTTCGCCGCACGGACCGCCACGGTGTCGGTGACGTTGAGTCCCAGCGTGTGGAAGACCCACCAGAACAGTGGCAGCCCGGCCAGCGCCAGGCCGGCGCCGAGCCAGCGCAGCGGTTCTGGCACCTCGATTCGCGACCAGTCCAGGGCGCCCGGGTGGACCAGCCAGGTGATGATCGCGCCGTAGCTGCCGAGCGCGCAGAGCCTGAGCGCGACCATCAGCAGTAGGCCCTCCTCGCGGCGGGGCACGTGACCACCGGCGCGATGGGCGCGCCAGCGGTGCACGCTGGCGATCGCGATCATCGCCGCCATCACGGCGGCGATCGACAGGCGCAGGGCGCTCTCGCTCGACATCGGAGCTCTCCGGTTGCGTTCGGAACGGCAGCGTGCGGCGCGCGGGGCCGGCTCGGTACGATGGCCCGGTGCGCGCTGTCCCCCATGGAGGCGGGCGACCGCGAATTAGATACGTCTAATTGCCATGTTCGTCAAGGCTAATTTTCGGCCTCCGGGGCGGCGGCGTGCCCATGCCGCGCCTGCCGTGCGCCCGGCGGTTGAAGGCTCCGGAACCATCCGCTACGCTGCCGCTCCCTTCCCACCTTGAGGAACGTGCCTTGCCGCAGATGACCATGGTCCAGGCGATCCAGGACGCGCTGCGCGTGGCGTTGCGCGAGGATCCGCGCGTGGTGGTGCTGGGCGAGGACGTGGGCCGGAACGGCGGTGTGTTCCGCGTGACCGAGGGGCTGCAGGCCGAGTTCGGCGCAGAGCGTGTGAGCGACACCCCGCTCGCCGAGAACGGCATCGTGGGCGGCGCGATCGGCATGGCGCTGTATGGCCTCAGGCCCATTGCCGAGATTCAATTCGTGGACTTCATCTACCCCGCGTTCGACCAGATCGTCTCGGAGCTGGCCAAGATGCGCTGGCGCTCGGCGGGGCAGTACGCCTGCCCGGTGATCGTGCGCGCGCCCTACGGCGGCGGCATCCGGGGCGGGCTCTACCACTCGCAGAGCCCGGAGGCCTACTTCTGCCATACCGCCGGGCTCAAGGTCGTCATCCCCTCGACGCCCCGCGACGCCAAGGGCCTGCTGCTCGCGGCCCTCGAAGGCGAGGACCCGGTGATCTTCCTCGAGCCCAAGCGGCTCTACCGCACCGTGAAAGAGGAGGTGCCCGAGGGCCGCCTCACGGTGCCGCTCTCGTCGGCGCGGGTCGTACGCGAGGGGGAACACTGCACGGTGCTCGCTTACGGGGCGATGGTGCCGGTCTCGGCCGAGGCCGCCGCGGCCGCGGCCGAACGCGGCTGGTCGGTCGAGGTGCTCGACCTGCGCACCCTGGTCCCGCTCGACGCCGGCGCCGTAATCGCGAGCGCTGCGAAGACCGGGCGGGTGGTGATCGTCCACGAGGCGCCGCGCACCTGCGGCTACGGCGCCGAGCTGGCGGCGCTGATCGCGGAGCAGGCACTCACTTCGCTGCAGGCTCCGATCCTCCGGGTCACGGGGTACGACACCCCGTTCCCGTACACGCTCGAGCACTCCTACCTGCCCGACGCGCCGCGCGTGCTGCGCGCGATCGAGCACGCGATGAGTTACTGAGCGCCGGCGCCATGCTCGTGATCGTGTGGGAGTACGTGGTGAAGCCGGAGCGCGCGGACGACTTCGAATCGATGTACCGTCCCGACGGTCCGTGGAGCGAGCTGTTCCGGAAGAGCCCGGGATTCGTCAGCATCACGCTCATGAAGGATCTCAAGGACCCGCGGCGCTTCATGGTGGCCGACCGCTGGACCAGCGAAACGGTCTACGAGGAGTTCAAGCAGTCGCAGGCCGCGGCCTACGGCCAGTTGAGCGAGCGCGGCCGGCGGTTGATCGAGCGCGAAACCGAAGTCGGGCGGTTCGATTTTCTGGAGTGAGCACGAGGCTCGCGAGGGCGGCGGGCTGCGCCAGCTCGAAGCGAACGAGGTCTGGATGCCTTACGACGTGAAGCTGCCCGACATCGGCGAAGGAGTCGCGGAAGGCGAGATCGTGCGCTGGCTGGTGAAGCCGGGCGACGCGGTGCGCGAGGATCAGCCGCTGGTCGAAGTGATGACCGACAAGGCGAGCGTGGAAATCCCCTCGCCGCGCACCGGCACGATCGCGGCGATCAACGCGGCGGAAGGCCAGGTGGTGCCGGTGGGCACAGTGATCGTTTCCATCGCGCTTCCGGGCGAGCGCGGCGATGGATCGGCGCAGGCCGATGACGCCGATGCGACTCGCTGGGAGAATCAGGGCGGTGGGGGGGGCGCTGGGGGCGGGGGGGCTCCGGGCCTCATAGAAGCGAACCTTCGGCCCGGAGCCCCCCCGCCCCCAGCGCCCCCCATGGCTGCCACATCCGCGGCCGGCGGGCGCGTGCAGGCGACGCCAGCGGTGCGGGCGCTCGCGAAGCAGCTCGGCGTGGGGCTGGAGGTGGTCGGGGGCACCGGGCCGGGCGGCGCGATTACGGCGGACGACGTGAAGCGCGCGGCGAGTTCATCGGGCGCCCGCGCGGGTGGTCCGGCCGGGGGGCTACCCGAAGGAAGGTTTGCTTCTATGACGCCGGGCAGCCCCCCGGCCGGACCACCCGCCACGGCCACCCCGGATGAAACTCGCCTCCCGCTAAGAGGCCTTCGCCGAAAGATCGCGGAGGCGATGCGGCGCTCGATCGAGACCGCGGCGCATTTCACCTTTGTCGCCGAGTGCGACTTCACGGCGCTCGCGGAGCACCGGGCGCGACACAAGCCGCTTGCCGATGCGCGCGGCGTCAAGCTCACGTACCTCGCGTACGTCGCGAAGGCGGTCGTGGAGCCGCTTCGCCGGTTTCCGTACCTGAATGCGAGCCTCGACGATGAGCGAGGCGAGATCGTGCTCAAGCGCGCGTTCCACCTTGGCATCGCGACGGCGACCGAGGATGGGCTCACGGTCCCCATCGTCCATGACGCCGACCGGCTTTCGCTGCTGGGACTGGCGAGAGAGATCCAGCGGCTCTCGGAGGCGGCTCGCGCGCACAGGCTCAAGCTCGAGGAGCTGCACGGCGGCACCTTCACCATCACCAGCACCGGTGCGAAGGGTGGCGTGCTCGCGACCCCCATCATCCATCACCCGCAGGTCGCGATCCTCGGCATCCACGAGGTGAAGAAAAAGCCGGCGGTCAGGGAGGACAGGATCGTGGCGCGAGACCTCGGCAACCTCTCGCTCTCGCTCGACCATCGCGTGGTGGACGGTGCGGTGGGAGCAGATTTTCTCTACGCCCTGATCGAGCGCCTCGAGCACCCGGAGCGCTGGCTCTCCGAGGGAGACATCGAGTGAGCGAGCCGCTGCTCGAGATCCTCGACCCCGAGGGCCGGCTCACCGGCACGGCGCCCGACATCCCGCGCGACGACCTGAGGCGGCTCTTCCGCCACATCCTCAAGATGAGGGTGCTGGACCAGCGCATGCTCTCGCTCCAGCGCCAGGGTCGCATCGGCTTCTACGGCCTCGCGTCCGGCGAGGAGGCGGCGGTCGCGGGCTCCGCTTACGCGCTGCGCGAGACCGACTGGATCTTTCCCGCGCTGCGCCAGTCGGGCGTGGCGCTGTGGCGCGGCACCACGGTCAAGGAGATCGTGTGCCAGCTCATCGGCAACAGCGGCGACGTGCTGATCGGGCGCCAGATGCCCTGCCACTTCAGCGACCGCAGGGTGCGCTCGGTGGCGTGGTCCTCGGTGATCGGCACCCAGCTGGTGCACGCGATGGGCGCGGCGTGGGCGGCGAAGCTCACGAAGACCGGCGAGGTCATGATGGGCTACATGGGCGACGGCGCCTCGTCGTCCGCCGACTTCCACGCGGCCGCCAACTTCGCGGGCGTGTTCCGGCTGCCGATGGTGTTCTTCTGCCAGAACAACCAGTGGGCGATCTCGGTGCCGCTCTCGATGCAGACCGCCTCCGCGAGCATCGCGGTCAAGGCGGTGGCGTACGGTTTCCCCGGCGTGCGCGTGGACGGCAACGACCTTCTGGCTGTGTTCGCCGCGACTCGCGATGCGGTGGAGCGCGCGCGACAGGGCGAGGGCCCGACGCTGGTCGAAGCAGTGACCTTCCGCATGGGCGGGCACTCTTCGAGCGACGATCCCGCGCGCTATCGCGATCCCGCGCTGGTCGCCGACTGGGAGCGCCGCGATCCCATGAGCCGGCTGCGGGCGTGGCTCTCCGCCACCGGCGTGCTCGAGGGCGGCGACGAGGAGCGCTGGACGCAGGAGATCAACGACGAAATCGGCGCGGCGATCACCGAGGCCGAATCACTGCCGCCACCGCCCATCGAGAGCATGTTCGCCGACGTGTACAAGGAGATGCCGCGCCACCTCGCGGAGCAGATGCGCTACGCGGTGGCGATGGGTGAAGGCCGGAAGTTCGAGGGGAAGTTCCCGCTGTAGGCGCGGCGCGCGCTGCTCGTGATCGCGGACGTCTCGGGCAAGGGCGTGCCCGCCTAGTTGCTCATGTCCGGCTTCCGCGCCTCGCTCATGAGCCAGGACGCGCACACCCTGGGCCCCGATCTGCTGGCCGAGCGCGTCAACGACTTCCTGCACCGCAGCGTCGAGACCGGCAAGTTCGTCACCGCGTTCCTGGGCTTCCTCGACGGTGCGAGCGGGCGGCTCAGGTACGCCAATGCCGGCCACAACCCGCCCGCGCTTCTGCGGGCCGACGGACGCGTCGAGTGGCTGACGGCGGGCGGGCTGGTGCTCGGGATACTGCCGCAA
>CAZYQK010000121.1:0-9692 GCA_964650245.1 uncultured bacterium
GGCCGGTCGCGCGGTGCGTCCGGGCCGGGGCGCGAAGCGACCGGCACCGGAGTGCCCAGCGCGCGCGCGAGCGCGGCCGCGATCCCGCCCACCAGCAGCGAGGCCAGAACGTGGATCACGAGATTGGTGGCCCGAAACGAGGTGAGCGTTCCGCCGGCGGTCAGCCAGTCGAGCGCTAATGACAGATCTGCCACGAAGCGCGACGGGCGGAACTCCCAGATCGCCGCGAGGTCGAGCGGGGAACGCAACTCGGGGTTGTCGCGGATCCAATCGAAGTCGTCGAAGTGGAACGGGTAGTGCAGGGTGTGAAGGTAGCCGGCGGCGACCACCAGTGCTTAAGAGCGCGGCTCCGGCCGGGGCGATCCAGCACGAGCGGGGCTCTCGATTCATCCGGGTCGCCGGCGACGCGGCACGGACAGCGGGAGCGCCGCCCGCACTGAATGCCTTCGCCTGATTCGTCAAAGGTCGCAGATCCGCCTGCCGTGGCAAGGCGTTGCGAGGATTCGGCCATTGCCGCGGCGAGCCTCGCCAGCGTGTGTTCGACGCCGTGGCGCCACCGCCTGCCTTTCACGTCCGCGGGCCGCCGCTCTGCGCGCTGTCGGGGCGCTCGGCCTCCAGCCCCGACACGGGGCTCGGTTCGTGCCTCCCCCGGCGCTTGCACCAACGTCAGCGGAAGTCAGCTGGGTTCATAGCTGGCATTGCCGAATCAGGCGAAGCCATTTAGCCCTCTTACGAACGCCCCCTGCCCCGCCAGGCGGACCATTCACTCCCATCGAGCTCCCGGGACCGGCTTCCGGGGTCCCCGCGGTGTGGCGTTCGGTCCGCTCGAAGCATTCCGAGAACGTTGCATCCTGCACGGCAGAAAACATCCACGCCCCGCAGAAGGAATGGCGAATTTCGTGCGGAAACGACCGGTGCCAGCCGATAGGAACACCAAGTGCGCCGACCTGGCCCCAGCCGCGCGGACACATTCGGAGATCCGTATGCCGATCCGAGCCCGCATTCTGGCGGTCGATGACCATCCGCGCAATCTCGCCATCCTCGAGAGGTGCCTGGGCCAGGAATTCGATCTCACAACCACCGCCTCAGGTGAGGAGGCGCTGGAGATCGCTCCCCGGCTGCGCCCCGACATCGTCCTGCTCGACATCATGATGCCGGGGTTCGACGGCTATGAAACCTGCCGACGTCTCCGTACACGTCCGGAACTCTCGGGGACCAAGGTCATCATGGTCTCGGCCAAGGCGATGCCTGCCGAGCGCCTCGAGGGCTACACCGCCGGCGCCGACGACTACATCGTCAAGCCCTTCGACCAGGACGAACTGATCGCCAAGGTTCGGGTGTACGTCCGCCTAAAGTCCGTCGAGGAGGTGAACCGGCTCAAGTCGGACCTGCTCGACCTGCTGAGCCACGAAACGGGAACACCGCTTACGGGCATCATGGGCGGGATCGCCCTGCTGCGCGACACTCCCGAACTGACCGCGGAACAGAACGAGCTGCTGGACGTGGCCGAAGAGGGCGCGCAGCGGCTCCAGGCGCTGGTGCAGCGCGTCTGTCTCATCACCCAGTTCAAGGCCGAATCCGTGCCGGTCATCCGGGAGCCGGTGGACCTCCGCGCGGTCGCCGCGAAGGCGGTGGAGGACGCCCGCGCTGATGCCGAGAAGGCCCGGGTCCACACGGTGCTGCAGGCGGATGAGTCCGTTCCGGTCGTCGGCAATTCGAAGCTCCTCCTCTGGGCAATCGAAGCTCTGCTCGACAACGCGATCCGCTTGAGCCCGAGGGACGGGGTCGTCACCGTGCAGGTTGGCATGGAGGGTTCCTGTGCGCGCGTCTCGGTCTCGGATCAGGGCCCGGGGATCGAGCCGGAACTCCTGCCCCGCGTGTTCGAGGAATTCGTGGTCGCCGACATCCGGCACCACAAGAAGGGAACCGGACTGAGCCTCGCGGCCGCGCGTCTGATCGCCGAGCATCACGAGGGCGCACTGTCCGTGGAGACCGAACCCGGACGGGGCTCCGTGTTCCGTCTGGAGCTTCCCCCCCCGCCGGCCGCGGCCGCCGCCGCGTGACGCGCGACCGGTGCCAGCAGCCGATCCCTCGCTCATGGCCGGTCCGGGCGGGACGCGGCCGCGTCTGGTCAGCGTGCAAACCCGCATCACGTTGCTGCTGGCCGTCACGGCCGCCGCGTTTATTGCGCTCTCGCTCGTCGTCCAGGACAGCTGGCGGCGGCAGGTCGACCTCCTGTTGCGCGAGCGCGTCCAGGAGACTGATCGCGTGCTGCGCAGGGTCCTTGATCTACGCGCCAGCGGCGCGCGGGTCCACGCCGACGATTACACGCGCTGGGACGAGTTCGTCACGTTCACACACGAAATCGATCCCCGGTGGGGGGACATCAACCTCACCCAGAGCATCGCGACATTCACTCTCGACGTCGCCTGGGTCCTGAACGACCGGTTCGACCTCATCTTCACAGCCAATCCCGCCAGCGACTCAGTGCTCGCGCCCCTGCCCGTTCCGGCAGCCGCGCTGGTCGCGGCCCTGGGTGAGCGTCCCATCCGGCACTTCTTCGTCCGCACGCGGCGCGGGCTGCTGGAGCTCTGGACCTCATGCATCCAGCCTTCGGACGACTTCGACCGGAGGACCCCGATCCGGGGTTACTACCTCATCGGTCGCCTGTGGACGGCCTCGCGGATCGCGGAACTGGCCCGGGACGCGAACGCCGAGGTGCATCTGGTCTCCGCCGCGAATCGTCCGCCCGATCCCGTCGTGTCGGCCAGCACCGGCATGGTCACAATCACGGAGCCACTCGAGGGCATCGATGCCCCGGTCGCGGCGGTTCTGTTCAGGACGACCTACCCGCTCGTATCCAGCGTCCACAACACACTGCGCACGTCCGCGCTTCTCATGCTTGCGAGTGCGGTCTTCATCGTCCTGACGGTCGGCTGGGCCTTGACCCACTGGGTCGGCCGCCCTCTCGCTGCCATCACGGAAGCACTGCGCCACGAGCAGCCCGGGCTGCTCCTTTCGTCGGCGCAGCGCCAAGACGAGCTCGGGCGCCTCACCCGCCTGGTCGAGGAGTTCTTCGCCCAACGCGAGAAGCTGATCGAGGCAAGAGAAGCCGCCACTCTGGCGATGGCGGCCAAGTCCCAATTCCTCGCGAACATCTCCCACGAGCTGCGGACGCCCATGCACGGGATCCTCAGCTACTCGCGCTTCGGCCTGAAGGGGGCGATGTCAGCCAAGCGGGAGGTGCTGCTCGACGACTTCCAGAACATCGAGTCCTGCGGCAGCAGCCTGCTCGCCCTGCTCGACGATCTTCTCGACCTAGCGAAGCTCGAAGCCGGCCGCATGCGGTTCGAATTCGAACCGGTCCCGCTGGTGGAGGTGGTGGCGGACGCCGTGGAGGAATTCGCGTCCTTCTACCACGAGAAGGCACTGCGGGTCGAGGTCCGCGGCGAGGAGGGGCTCGCGCCGGTCGTCGCGGACCGCCGGAAGATCCTGCAGGTGATGCGCAACCTGCTCTCCAACGCCGGGAAGTTCACGAAGGCGGGCGGAACGGTGTGGGTTCGCATGGCGACCTCGGGTGTGCACGCGCGCATCGAGGTCGAGGATTCTGGCGCGGGAATCCCCGAAAGGGAGCTCGATCTGATCTTCGAGAAGTTCGTTCAGGCCAGCAGCACGAACGCTCAATCCGGCGGGACCGGCCTCGGGCTCGCCATCTGTCGCGAGATCGTGGGTGCGCACGCGGGCCGAATCTGGGCCGAGAACCGTCCCGAGGGCGGCGCACGCATGACGTTCGAGCTGCCGATCGAAGGACCGCCGGCCGCCACCGAGCCGGAGGTGCTCCGGACGAGCGGCGGCCCGGAGGCCAGTTCTCCGACGACCCCTCGTCCCCACATCGCTCCCGACCCCGACAGGAGGGCAGCCGCATGAGTCGCTCCGGCTTCTGGATTCTAGTCGCACTCGTCTTCTGCATGGCAACATCCCCCGGTTCGCCGCTCGCCGGGGTCGCCGCGGCCGAGCAAGTCCGGCCGGATTCCCTTCCGGAGGCGCCGATCGTCTGGAGTGCCACGTATGCGTCCCGCTACTGCTTCCAGGGGTTGGACTACAGCGACGGGCGCCCGGTCCTTCAGCCGCAGGTGTCGGGGCGGATCCATGGGACCACCCTGGCCGTCTGGGGCAACCTGGACCAGACCCGCCGCGAGCCGAACGAGATCGATGTCAGCCTGCAGAGAGACTGGACTCTCGGGCGGTCGTCGGGCCTCCTCGGATACACGCATCTGCGGTACCCGAACCGTGACTGGGAACCCACGCACGAGGCTTTCGTGGAGCTCGCCCTGGTAGCGGCCCTCGAGCCGTCGTTGAGCATCCACTGGGACGTGGCCGCCGGCACCGGACGCTACTGGGCGTTCGGAGTGAGCCACGAGGTCCCCTGGCGGGGCGGCGCCCTCGGGCTCGCGAGCAAGCTCTATGTGCACGATCACTACTACGGCCTGACCGGAATCCCCGCCGTGGAGACGGGCGTGAGTGTCACCGGACCGTGGGCGGGCATTTCGATTCAGCCGACGCTAGCGCGGCTCTGGACCTGGAGCAACGGTGACTTTCGCGAGGACCAGGCAATCCGCGGAGGGTGGGTGGTTAGTCTCGTCTGCTCGTCTCCCTAGCGCGTCCTCGGCGGCGACTAGCCCTCCCTGCCGCTGCGGCCGCCCGCACCCAGATAGCTTCGCCTGAATCGGCAAAGGTGTGGTCAGACAGCATAGGCGAGCACCTCGATCAGATCGAAGCGTTCCGGAGAGGTAGTGAACCGCGCCGGGATTCCCGGAGGCTCCATTTGTTGAGAGGATGGGGTCATGGGACGTCCCAGCAGGTACTCGCCGGAAGTACGTGAGCGTGCGGTTCGGATGGTCTGGGAGCACGAGAGTGAGCACGCCTCGCAGTGGGCTGCGATCAGCTCGATCGCGGGTAAGATGGGATGCACGGTCGAGACACTGAGGAAGTGGGTCCGCCAGGCCGAGCGTGACCAGGGGCGGCGGCCCGGATTGACGACCGACGAGAAGGCGCGGCTCAAGGAGCTCGAGCGCGAGAACCGCGAGTTGAAGCGGGCGAACGAGATCCTGCGGCTGGCGTCGGCGTATTTCGCGAAGGCGGAGCTCGACCGCCGAGCGAAGTAATGGTCACCTTCATCGACGAGCACCGGGAGACGTGCGGGGTCGAGCCGATCTGCGGAGTGCTGCCGATCGCCCCGTCGTGGTACTACGAGCACAAGACGTGGCAGCGTGATCCCGCGCGCCGGCCCGCGCGTGCGCGACGCGACGAAGGCCTATGCGAGCACATCCGTCGCGTGTGGCGGGAGAACAAGGAAGTCTACGGTCCGCGCAAGGTATGGAAGCAGCTGAAGCGCGAAGGGCACGTGCTCGCGCGCTGTACGGTGGCTCGACTGATGCGCCGTCTGGGCCTGCAGGGCGTCGTTCGCGGGCGAAGGTTCAAGGTGACGACCCTCCCGGACGCCGCGGTGATGCGGCCGGCGGATCTCGTGACGCGGCAGTTCACGGCGACGCGGCCGAACCAACTTTGGGTCGCCGACCTGACGTACATTGCGACCTGGCGCGGCTTCGTGTACGTGGCGTTCGTGATCGACGTCTTCTCGCGCCGGATCGTCGGCTGGCGGGCGTCGAACTCACTGCGCAGCGACCTGGCGCTGGATGCGCTGGAGCAGGCGCTCGAACAGTTTCTGAGATCGGCTCAGGCAGGCAGTGTTGCGACGACCATTTGAACCCGGGCAGATCTTTCCATCCGCTACACGGAGCGGTTGGCCGAGGCGGGCATCGAGCCCTCGGTGGGCAGCCGGGGCGACTCGTACGACAACGCGATGGCCGAGAGTGTCATCGGGCTCTTCAAGGCTGAGGTGATGCATCGCCTCGGCCCCTGGAAGGGCGTCGAGGACGTGGAGTTCGCGACGCTCGACTGGGTCGCATGGTTCAATGGCAGCCGCCTGCTCGAGCCGCTCGGCTACGTGCCGCCGATCGAGTTCGAGGAGGCGTACTACCGTCAGAACGGGTTGCCACCCGAAAACGGCTTCGCAGGATCGACGCAGAGCCACGAGCGGGCGTCGGCATGAGTCCAAGGCCGGGTGGATTCGGAGTAGGGATGTTGTCCGTTCACCGTAGCGACGAAGCCGAAGTACTCACGTAATGAGCTCTCCGGAGAACCCGGCGCGGTTCATAGCGATGCACCGCGGCCATCAGGTCACGCATCGTGGGGCACTGGTGATTGCGGGGCACGTGGGCGTGCAGGTCGAGCCACCGCCGCTCGATCCGGCTCTCGTTCGGGCAGTAGGGCGGCAGGAAGTGCAGTCGGAGCCGCACCCCGTGCTCACGCAACCAGGCCCGCGTCACCCGGCGCTTGTGGATGATGTAGTTGTCGAGGATCAGCTGGTTCACGCGCACGTCGTTGTAAGCATCCCGCAGGGCCCGCAGCAGGTGAAGGAACAGCCAGCTCGCCTTGCGGTCGCCCTCGACATAGACGAGGCGCTGGTGGACCGGGTCGTAGGCCCCCGCCAGATGTCGCTTCTCGTTGTTCCCGGGGGTCACCACCACACGCTGGGTGCCGGGCAGCATCCAGTCGGGACCGATCTTGGGGTTGAGGTGGGCCTGTTCCACGACGCGTGCCAGCAGCTCGAGCGTCCAGGTCGGGCGCGGGAAGCCGTAGGCCGGCGGCCAGTGCTCCAGGATCGCCGCGATCCCGCCCCGCATCGGCGTCCACCTTGCGCCGGCCGCTGTCGCTGCGACCGTCCACCAGAGCCGCCTCCCCGTGTTCCCGGAAACGCGCTACGATGCGCCACGCGGCGGCGGGGTGCAGACCGACCAGCCGCGCCGCCGCCGCGATGCTCAGGCCCTGAGCGACCAGCAGCACCACCCGGCAACGAACCCAGCCCCGGGCATCCCGGGTCCGACGACCCAACTTCTCGAGCCGGCGCTTCCGTGGCCGGTCGAGGACCAGAATCGCGAACATCGTGAGACCTCCTTGTCTCCTGGTGATCTGTGCTGCGACCAAACCAGGGGATACAAGGCAGGTCTCACGACTCTCAACCGCCCGATCCTCGGCGCGATTGCCGAATCAGGCGAAGCTATTTAGACCCCGAACCGGTCCGCTTCCCACCTGAGCCCGAGCTCGCCTGGAGGCGCCATGTAGCCGAGCAACGCCGAGGCCGCCACCACGGCCGGGCTCGCGAGGTAGCCCTCGCCCCCCACCCCCATGCGGTTCGTCCAGTTGCGATTGAACGACGTGATGGCGCGCTGGCCGCGGGAGAGCGCGTCGGGGCCCTGGCCGAAGCACGGGCCGCACCACGACTCGCGAATCTGCCCCCCCGCCGCACGGAACACGTCGGCGATCGAGCGTCCGTCGAGCCGCGGGTCGGGCTGCTCGATCTGACGCTTGACCCCGCCCGAGCCCGGGAAGATCACGAGCTCCTTCGCGACCTTCGCGAGGCCCAGCGCGCGCGCGGCGTCCATCACCAGCGCCGCCTGCAACAGGTCCTCGTAGCCGCCGTTGGTGCAGGAGCCGATCAGCGCCTTGTCGAACGTGATGCGCTCGCGGGCCACCTCCTCGGCCGGAAACGCGTTGCCGGGGCTGAAGGGCTTCGCGATCATCGGCACCACGTCCGAGAGATCGAGCGTTTCATCCAACTCGAAGGCCGCGTCTGCGCCGGGCGCCACGCGTGGATACGGCAGATCTGACATTCCCTTCGCGCGATACCAGGCGTACGTGAGGTCGTCCGCGGCGAAGATGCCGTTCAGGGCTTCGCCTTCCGCCATCATGTTGGCGATGGTGTTGCGGTATGCGATCGGCAGCTGAAGATCACGGTCCACGAACTCGACCGACATGCCCTGCGACTGCCGCACGCCCCAGCCCTTGAGCAGCGCGAGCACGACGTCCTTGCCGCTCACCCACGGCTGGAGCCGGCCTGAGAACACCACGCGCCGCTGCCGGGCGAGGGTGAAGTAGATGTAGCCCGTGGCCCAGCCGAAGCCGAGCGTGGTCGAGCCGACGCCCATGCCGACCGCGCCGTAGGCGCCGTAGGCGCGGCTGTGCGAGTCGGCGCCGGGAATGAACTGGCCCGGGACCACCAGCCCCTGCTCGGGAAAATAGAAGTGGAAGATGCCGTCCCCCGGCGTGGCGTAGAAGGGCCGCTCGAGGCCGTGGAGTTGCGCGAACGCGCGGCCGATCGCGGTCTGGCGATCGTCGGCATCCCTTCCGGTGAACACGAAGTGGTCGTTTGCGATCGCGGCCTGCCGCGGGTGGAGGGCGCCGCCGCCGGTGATGAGGTTGAAGGTGTGGATGGCGAATGGCGCGGTGCCGTCCGAGGCCGGCAGCAGGTCGGCGTAGACCCTGAGCGTCGCGCCGGGCCGCACCTCCGCGTCCCGGTCCACCCGGTGGGCCCACACGATCTGCTCGGTGGTGGTCATGCGGCGCGCGGTGTCGGGATCGGGCCACTCGACGCGCGGCACGCGCTCGACCGAGGCGCGCAGCTCGCGCCGCCCGATGGCGATGATGCCGCCCGAGCGGCGGATCTCGTCCTCCTTGGGCGTCAGGCCGAGCGGCTCGTAGCTCTTTCCACGGGTCTCGTTCACGAGCCGCCGGGACTTGGGATCGAAGGCGAAGGCGTCTCCGTCCTGAGCGTCGGCGACCGCCTCCGGGCTCTGCACCACGTGGAGCCCGAGGTTGAAGGCGTTGCGCCGGAAGATGTCGCCCATGTTGCCGCCGCACACGATCACCATCTCGCGCCCGGCCTCCTCGGCCACACCCTTCAAGCCCGCCGGGCTCATCTCCCGCGAAGATCCGATCGCGAAGCGCTCGCCCGCGATCACGAAGGTCTCGCCGCGGTGGACGCGTTCGCGGAAATCCGGCATCAGGTAGCGGAACGATCCCGCCTTCCAGCGCTCGTCGAGCGTCTCGAGGCTCTCCGAGACGCAGTCGGCCGCGGGCGTGATCTGGTCGGTGTCGATGGCGTCGAGCTTCTTCCCGGGAATCTTCGGATCCCAGAACACCAGTGCCTGCCCGCGCACCGAGCGCGCGGAAACCGCGGCGTCCCGCGCCGCGCCGGCCGCGGGGGCGGCCGCCACGGGCAGGGCGTCGAGCGCCACGCCGGACTTGAGACGTGCTGGACGAATGGCGTGCATGAGCCGGGAGCGTCCTCGGAAGCGGGTGGAGCGCGGCGCTGGTGAGCGCCTCGGGCGCAGGCTATCGCGCAGCCACTCGTGTCCGCAACCCATCCGAGGCCACCCATCCGAGGCCGCGCCGCCCGCGCCCGACGGTCCGCCTGCCCGCGACGCACGGGCGGAATCGCGGCACTCGGCCGGCAGGCCCCCGCCCGCCGGGGCCGCATCATCCGCGCCTCCCGCCGCCGGCCTTTACCCGGTATTACCGGGTAATGTACCGTTCTCGGCACGGAGGTGGCCGACGCCTAAGAACCTGACCCGCACCCAGCTGTGCGCGCTGCTCGGCGTGTCGCCCAAGAGCCTCTACTTGTGGGAGCGCGCGAAGAAGATCCCGCGAGCGTCGCGCGACCGGCGGGGCTGGCGCATCTACGCTCCGCGGGACGTGGAGCGCATCCGCCGCTTCGTGGAGGGTGCCGGCAGGACTCGCGCGGTCGCGCCGCCGCCACGCGCCGCGCGAGCAGGCGCGGCGCGCGCGCCCGC
>CAZYQK010000122.1:0-9615 GCA_964650245.1 uncultured bacterium
CGCTCGGCCGCGACGCGGCTCTCGAAGGCGCCCATCACGACGCGGAACATCGCGACGTTGTCCTCGGTCACGGTCAGCAGCCGCGCCGGAAGCTTGGTGCTCGCCGCGAGCTTGGTCCGCTCTTCGGCCGCACGATCTTCGTTGAGATAGGTGCCGACCGCGACCCCGAACAGATCCCGTTGGGCCGCTGGCCTGGCCGGGGCGGGCGCCGGGGGCTTCGGCGTCGCGGTCGTGGGTGCGGCGCTCGCTGCGGCTGCGCTCGGCGCCGGAGCACCCGACGGTTTCGTCGCCGCGCCAGTCTCGGTCCGCGAGGGTGAGGTCGCAGCCGCGCTTTTCACGGGCGCGGGTGCGGGATGCTTCGGAATGTTCGCGATCGCGATCGGGATCGCCGATGGCGCGGGCGTCGTAGTGGTCGCCACCGGCGGCGACGGCTCGCCGCCCTTCGGCTTGGAACTCTGCTGGGCGGTCGCGGACGGAGTCGGCTGATCGCGCTCGGGCGTCATCGCCGGTTTCGGAGCGGGCGCGGAAGGCGCCGGCGCCGCGCTCTGGGCTTGCGTCATGGTCGCCGGCGCGACGCGGGTCGCGCTGGCGCTCCTGAACGCGCCGAATCTCACCGCCAGCACCGCGGCCACGACAATGACGGCGGCGATGCCCGTTCCCAGCATCCAGGGCAGCAGCTTTCCGCCGGTCGGCGGCTCCGGCTCGAATTCGAGCTTGCGCCTCAACCGCGGCGGGAGTGAGGCGGTGTTATCCACCGGTTCCGCGATTTCGATGGCGGGCGGCCGGGCGACCGGGATCTCGCGTTCGGCCCCCTCGTTCACATGCGCGAGCGGGGAATCGGCCGTTTCGCGCGCGCTCGCGTTCCAGGTTTCGGTCACCTCCTGCACGCTCTCAGTCTGGGCATCGGGCTCCGCGACGAACTCCGCCATGGCCGACGAGGAGACGGCGGCTGCCGCTTCAGGATTCGGCCCCGTTACCGGAGCCAGCGGCTCGGGCTCCGCGGAAGGCTCGGTCGCCGCGAGCGAGGCGAGCCACGACCCCCACGCGTCGGCGGACGACGCGGGCTGGACCGGGCTCGCCGCCATGTGCTCGAACATTTCCGGTTCGTCGAGCGGCGACTCGGCCCCCGTGGTCGGGTCGGATAGTGCGACCGCATCCGGGAACGGAGCGGATTCCGGTGTCGGCCCCGGTTTGGCAGTGGAAATGGTTTCGGCCGGGGCCGCCTGCGCGACCGCCGGCACGACCGCGGGCGGAGCCGGTTCAGCCGGTGCGGTCATGATCGGGGCGGTGGCGACCGAGGCCGTCGCCGCGCTCACGTTCGCGACCGGCGCGGTCGTACCCTCGTCCGGGGACGCGGGCGTAGTGGTGGGAACGCCGTGCGCGCGCAACACGCTTCTGAACTCGGTGTCGCGCTCGACCGCCCGCACATGCTCGGGGAGCACCATCGGCGAGTCCTCGACGAACGCGTTCAGCATGGACTGCCCGGCGACGGTGTTGATCTCGCGCGGGATGCCGAACGTGACGCGGAAGACCTCGAGGCAGGCCTCGCGCGGGAAGATGCTGATGGCGTGGCCGCCCGCCACCGAGATGCGATGGTGGATGTAGCGCTCGGTGTCCTCATCGTTGAGCGGGTTGAGTCGGTAGTGCACGCTGATGCGCTGTCGCAGCTGCCGGAGCTCGGGGCTCGCGAGCTTGGTCTCGAGCTCGGGCTGGCCCACCAGGAACACCTGAATCAGCTTGTCACCCAGCGCCTCGAGATTCGAGAGCAGGCGGATCTCCTCGAGCAGCGCCCGGTCGAGATTCTGCGCCTCGTCCAGGAGCAGGATGGCGCGATGGCCCCGGTCGCGCACCGAATGCAGGAAGCGCTCGAGATGGACCAGCGCCCGGGGCTTGGTGAGCGATCCGGTGACCGCGAGGCCGAAGCGCAGGCAGATCTCTTCGAGCAGCTCGTCGCGGGTGAGCGCGGAATTGGTGACCAGCGCCACCACCGCGCGCGATTCCCACTCGGCCAGCACGTCGTAGAGCGCGGTGGTTTTTCCGGTGCCGACCTCGCCGGTGATGAGCACGAACGGCTCGCGGTTCTCGATCCCGAAGCGCAGGTGGGCGAGCGCCTCCTGGTGCTCCCGGCTCGGATACACGAATCGCGATTGGTGGCCGGCGGCGAACGGGTTCTCGCGCAGACCGAACTGGCGTTCAAACATGCGTTCTCATCCCGAGTGTGGGATCAGCGTCAGCAACCTGCCATGGAGCAGGTTATCGGCCGGGGGAGGGCCGGACTTGGGTCGATCCGCGAGGCCTCTCGAGAGGTCCTCAGCCGCGCTCGGCAGGCAGCAGCTCGCCGATCGAATACAGTGCCGTGAACGGAAAACCGCGCTGCTGGAAGATTTGTGCCGCGCCCTGCTCGCGGTCCACCACCGCCACCACCCTCACCACCTCCGACTTGTAGGACTCGGCGGCCTCGGCCGCGATCAGCGCGCTCTCGCCGCTGGTAATCACATCGTCCAGGATCGCGACCCGCTTGTGGCCGGCGAGATTGCCCTCGACCTGGCCGCGCATGCCGTGGTCCTTGGTGTTGCGCCGCACCAGAAAGCCCTCCAGCGGGTGCCCCTGCTCCGCGCCGTAGAGTATGACGCCGGCGACCAGCGGATCGGCGCCCAGCGTGAGCCCGCCCACCGCCGTGACCTTCTCCGGCAGCAGCACCTCGTAGAACATCCGGGAAATCATCCGCAGACCCTCGGGATGGAGGCTGGTCTTGCGGACATCGATGTAGTAGTTGGAAGTCGCGCCGGAACTGAGAACGAATTCGCCGAACCGCATCGAGCGGTCGAGAAGCATCTGGCGGAGACGATCGCGTTCGGTTTTGTCCATGATTCCCCGCTGGGCGGTGGCGCGCGTGAAGAAGATCAGGGCGTTGCGTCCGAGAGCAGGCGAAAGTGTGCCCGCCGCCCGGCCGGGGTGTCAAGCCGCGCGGCGTTCGAGGCGCGTTCTCTGCCGGTCAATCGCGAATGCGCACGAGCGTGCAGCGACGACTCGCGAACGCGGTGCGCTTGACCCCGGCTTCGCGCGGTCCCTAAACTTGTTGCTCGATGCGACCGGCTCTCCCCGACCGGGGCCCGGTCGCACGATGCTATCCAAGCGCATGCGACTCGCCCGCCCGTGGCTCCTGCTCTGCGGCCTCGGCCTCCTCGGCCAGGCCCGGGCGCAGGCGTTGGAGCTTCCGGTGCGGCGCACCGGCGGCGATGTGGTCGCGGCGCCCGCCTATCTCGGCGATCGCGTCGAGATCCGGCTCCGGCCTCAGGCGGCGGCGGCGGTGCGGCGCGCGCGTCCCGCGCCGCAGGGCGAGAGCGCGCACCCGGCGCTGGCGCGGGTCGGCGTCGCGTCACTCGACCGGCTCGCCGCGGCACTCGGCGGAGCTCGCTTCGAGCCCGAGTTTCTGGGCGAGACGCCTCCGCCCGCGGGCAGCGACGAGCCGGACTTCACCGCTTTCTACCGCGTGCTGCTGCCGCCCGGCGCCGGGCTGGAGGAGGCGCTCGCCGGCTTCCGCGCGCTGGCCGAGGTCGAGAGTGCGGATCCGATCGCGGTGCTCCCGGTGTCCGCGATTCCGAACGACTCGCTGTGGAGCACCTCGACCTGGTTCTACCAGCCGTCGCGGCGCGACCTCCACGCGCCCGAGGCGTGGGACGTGACGCGCGGCGACAGCGCGATCGTGGTCGCCGTCCTCGACACCGGGGTGCTGCCCTATCACCCGGACCTGGGTGGCACGGTGGCCGGCTCGCGCGGGCAGCTCTGGACCAACTGGGCCGAGCAGGGCGGCGTGCCCGGCGTGGACGACGACGGCAACGGCTACGTGGACGACGACGCGGGCTGGGACTTCGTCAGCTTCCCCTCGAGCTTCGGCATCACCCCGGGCGAGGACTGGCGCGACGCCGACAACGATCCCAACGACTTCGTCGGCCACGGAACCGAGATGGCGGGCGTGGTGGGCGCGCTCACGGACAACACCATCGGCGTCGCGGGCACGGCATGGGAGGTGCGGCTGATGCCGCTTCGCATCGGCTGGTCGAGTCTCGCTTCTCCGGGCGGCGAGGTGGACATGTCGTTCGTGGCGGCCGCCATCCGCTACGCCACCCTCATGGGAGCCTCCGTCATCAACTGCTCGTTCGCGACCCTGAACCTGAGCGGGCTCTACACGGCGGCGGCGGCCGCGGTGCGGGGCGGGGTCACCATCGTGAACGCGGCGGGCAACTCCGGACAGCCCCACGAGCTGGCCAACCGCGACGACGTGATCGCGGTCGCGGCGACCGATGCCGGCGACCAGGTCGCGGGGTTCTCGAACACCGGGAGCTTCGTGGATCTCGCGGCCCCCGGCGATCTCATCGCCTCGACCGCGCTGGTTCACGACGCCGGCGACAGCGTCGCGATGCGCCGGTCCGCCTACGACGACGCGATCTCCGGCACGTCACCGTCCACGGCGTTCGTGTCGGGGGCCGCCGCGCTGCTTCAGGCGCTGCGCCGCGCGCAGGCGCTGCCGCCGCTCCATCCGATGAGCGTGCTGCTGCGGCTGCGCGAGACGGCCGACGACATCGCCGCGCTCAATCCCTCGGTCACCGGCTACGGCACCGGCCGGCTCGACCTGCTGCGCGCGCTCACCGACCCGCCCACCTCCTTCGCGCGGCGCGGCAACTCGCTCACCGTGGGACCGGCGGTGCTGTTGCCGACCATCTCCGGCCGGACCCGGGTCGCGTTCGCGAGCTTCGACCAGCGGCTGGTGATGCTCGACGGAGCGACCGGCGACACGCTGTGGAGCGTCGCGCTGCCGGGGCGCCCGGCAAAGCAAGTCGCGGCCGCCGACCTGGGTGGCGGGTTGGGCGTGGGGCTGTTCGTCGGCACCACCAACGGCAAGCTGGCGGGCTACGACCCGCAGGGCGCGCCGCTCGCGGGATTCCCGGTGACGGGGCCCGCGAGCATCTATCCGCTGAGCGCGGGCCCCGCGCTCGGCGATCTCGACGGGGACGGCGTGCTCGAGGTGGTATGCGGCGCGGACGATGGCAGCGTGTGGGCGTGGCACGCGGACGGCAACCCGCTGCCGGACTTCCCGGTTTCGAGCGGGAGCCTGGCGCTCGGCGGCCCGGTCGCGCTCTCGCCCATGACCGGAACGGGCGATGCGCAGATCATCGCCGCCAACCGCGACGGCAGCGTTCACGTCTTTCTCGCCGACGGCTCCGACGCGCCGGGCTGGCCGGTGACGCTCGGCAGCGTGAGCGCGGCGCCGGTGGTGGCAGTGCGTCCGGGATGGCCCGATCCGATGGTGCTCGTTCCCGCGGCCGGCGTCCTGAACGCGCTCTACGCCGACGGCACGACGCGCTTCGCGGTCTCGCCGGGCGGCAGCCTCAACCAGGACCCCGCGCTCGGCGATTTCGACGGCGACAGCTTCGATGAGATCGTGCTCGCGACCAGCTCGCCCAGCCGCGTGGCTGTGCTCGACACGAACGGCGTCATGCGCTCGGACCGCGGCTTTCCGCGGGTCCTCTCCTCGGCTCCGCAGGGTCCGCCGCTGGTCGGGCACATTCAGACCCGGACCACGCCCGGGATCCTGGTGTTCGCCGGCAATACCCAGGTCGCGGTGAGCGACAGCGCCGCCCTGATCGCCTCGTTTCCGAAGCCGGGCGGGGCGGGAGCCACTCCGACCCTGGCCGAGCTCGACGGCGACGGCCGCACCGAAGCGGTGGCCGGCACCGGGCCGGATCTGGTGCTCTACGTCTACGACGCCGGCCCCGGCACCTGGCACGGGGGTAGCCAGCCGTGGGGAACGCCGCGCGGCAACTTCGCGCGCACCGGAAGCCGGCTCTATGCGCCGGCGCTCCCCGCGATCGACGACGTGGCGCCCGCGCCGATCGCCGACCTCGCCGCGGACTCGGTCGCGGCGGGCGTGGTGCGGCTCGCGTGGACCGCGCCCGGCGACGACAGCACCGCCGGAGCCGCCACCGCCTATCAGCTCCAGGTCACGACGCAGAAGGGGACGGCCGGTGATTTCACGGTCGGCGTGCGTTCCGATCTCGGGGCGCCGTCCGCCGCGGGTAGCGTCGAGCGCTTCACCCTGAGCGGACTCGCGCCCAACACGTTCCTCTTCATCGCCGTGCGCGCGCGGGACGAAGCCAGGAACTGGGGCGCCGGCTCCAACGTGCTCGCCATTCTCACGCCGATGGGGCCGGCCCGGGCGCCGCGCGGCGCGGGAGTCGCGATCGCGAGCGTCGCTCAACCCGCCCGGCCACCGGTGGCGCTGGCGTGGCGTGGCGCGCCCGAAACGCCACGCGCGCCCCAGTACATCCGGCTCTACGACCTGGGCGGGCGGATGCTGCGCACGATCGCGGTCGGGGCCGACACCGCCGGCCTCGCCCAATGGGATGGCCGGGATCAGAACGGGCGCCTGGTCCCGGCCGGGCTGTACTTCGCGCGCCTGATCAGTGGATCCTTCCACGCTCAGGCGCGCGTCGTGCTCCTTCCGTGAGCACGAGAGCTGGTGTCGCGGTGGCTCAGTGGCGCAGGATGGGAGGCAGCTCTTCGCTGGGCGGCTCGATGGTGGGCGTGGTCGGGACGATCTCGGCCGCGATCAGCGGTGAGGCCGCGCTCCGGTTGCCCGAGGCGTCCACCGCACGCACCCGGTAGTAGAGCGTGGTGACGAAGTCCACGGCTGGCAGCCGCATGCTGTTGCCGCCCGCGACCTCGGCCACCGGAATGTAGGCGTTCTCGCGTTGGGGCGACGGTGCGTAGAGGTAGACCTGGTACTTCGCGAGGTCGGGCTCGGAGTTCGGTGTCCACTGCAGCACGTCGCTGCCGGTCGCAGGATCGCTGGCCACACGACCGCCGCTGGGCGGCTGCGGTGGAGACGAGTCGAGCGCCGGAATCGCGCTGGTCGGGGTGCCGGTCTTGCCGCATCCGCCGAGCGCCGCTGCGGCCGCGACGGCGAGCACAGCCACGAAAATGAAACGGGGGGACTTCACGACCTTGCCTCCTCGAGGACGGGTTGCCGAATATCCGGGTCTGAGTGGGGCGCTGGGATCGGACTGCCTGCCACAGGGGTGGGGGACATGAGCAATCGGGGTGCCACGGCTGACCGTGGATTTCGCCCCCGGCAGCGTGCGTTTTCACAGCGAGTAAGCTCGCGCACTTCACGTGGTACTCGGGCCGCTCAGGGCTCCCCGCCGTGCGCACTGCAACGGTTCGTGCGCGGCGGCTTGCGGGCTGCGAGCCTTAGCCCCCGGGCATGCCGGGGCATGGTTCGAGCCGCGCTGCTGGTGGCACTCGTGGGCGCGATTCGCCCGCTGCCGGCGGTTGATGCCGCCGGGGCTCCGGGTGCCCCGTTCTTTCCGCCGCTCGCCCGCCCGCCGCTCGATCCGCCGCTCGCCATCACCGGCGGCTTCGGCGAGTACCGGGTCGGCCACTTCCACGCCGGGCTGGACCTGGGAACCGGCGGGCACGTGGGAAAGCCGGTGTACGCGCCGCTCTCCGGGCAAGTCGAGCGGGTGCGCGCCTCGGGCGTGGGCTACGGGCGCTCCATCTATATTCGCGCGCGCGACGGGCGGCTGATCCAACTCGGGCACCTCGACGCGTTCGAGGAGCCGCTCGCCGGGTTCGTCTCCGCGGCGCAGGAATCCACCGGCCAGTACGAGCAGGACCTGTGGCCCGAGCCCTCGCGCTTCCCGGTGCGCGTCGGGCAGCGCGTCGCGTGGAGCGGTGAGAGCGGCGCCGGCGGGCCGCACCTGCACATCGAGATCCGGCGCGGCGACATGGCGATGAATCCGCTGCGCGCGGGCCTCGCGGCGCCCGACACGCGTCCGCCGACGCTCACGCGTCTGACGCTCGAGCCGCTGGATGACACTTCCTACGTCGAGCGGGGCGCGGCTCCGTACGCCGTGTCGCCGGGAGCACGCGCCGAGACGCTGCTGGTCGAGGGCCGGGTGCGTGCGGTGGTCGGCGCGCGCGACGGCACTTGGCGCGGAGTGGACCGCATGGTGCCGTGGTCGGTGGGGATGGAGTGGGAGGGCCACCGCGTCGAGTGCCGGTTCGACAGCGTGTCGTGGGCGACCGACATGCCGGAGGGCGACTACGTCTACGACGCGGGGCGGGTCGTCGGCGACCGGGGCATCGTGCTGTGGGCGCCCGCGGGATTCCGGCCGCGCGTGATCGTGGCGGACGCGCCGCTCGATGAGGACGCGGGCACCCTCACGGTGCGGCCGGGCGATTCGCCGCGAACGCTTCGCCTGTTCGCTCGCGATCTCGCGGGCGGGGTCGCGCGGGCGAGCGTCGTGCTCCGCGGGCCGCGGCCGGGTGAGCGCGGGCCGGACGCGGCGCGAGCCGGTGGCCTCGCCGAGCCGGGAGACGATCGCTTCCGCTTCGCGTCGCTTCCGGCGGGCTACCTGCGCGTCAGCTACCGCGGCGCTCCGCGGCGGGCGTCGGGGGTGCGCGTGATGGGTGTGCGCGCCGGCCCGCGAGGCGGAGTGTGGACGGCGGTGGTGCCGCCCGAGTCGCTCGCGCGTTCGGCGGCGCCGCGGGCCGAAGGACTCGATGGCGAGCAACGGGCGTGGGGCGACACGCTTCGCGGGTTCCGGGCCGACGTGCTGCCCGGCACCGCGCTGTGCGGCGGGTACGAATTCCGCGCCGCCGTGTCGGACACGTCACTGTTCGAGCCCACTGCGTGGGCGTGGGACATGAACGGTCGCGAGCCGGCGGCCAACCTCGAGCACGTTCCGCTGGGCCGCGCCTTCGCGGTGCTGCCGGCCACGCTTCCGCTGCGGGCGCCCGTGGCCGTCACCGCGAGCCGCGCGGGCCAGCGGAGGCTCCCGCCGCGCGCGGGGCTGTATCGCGATTCCGGGGACGGCTGGGAATGGATCGCGCAGGCGCCGGAAGGCGAGGCGTTCTCGGTGGCGGGGCGCTCCCGCCGCCTCGGCCGCTTCGCGCTGTTCGCCGACACGCTGGGGCCCCGCATCGCGCCGCCCGGCGCCCCGCGTCTCGCCGCGCCGGGCGCAGCAAAGCCCGCGCCCTACAGCCGCTGGGCGCTCGAGGCGCGGCTCACCGAGGACGGCAGCGGGGTGAATGCGAGCGCGACCTACTTCCAGGTGGACGGCGCGCGCGTGCCATCGGAGTGGGACGCGGAGAAGAGCACGCTGCGCTGGCGGCCACATCGCGCCCCCGCGCCCGGCGCGCATCGCTTCACGGTGGTGGCCCACGACCGCGCCGGGAACGTCGCGCTTCGCAGCGGAACCTTTGTGCTAGATTAGCCGGCGAACGCAACGCGGATTGCACCCGGAGCCCGCGGCGACGCCGGATCGTAGGCCGGCCCCCCGGCGGCTGCGCAGGACGCGCCATGGAACACGCCGACTTCGTCCACCTCCACAACCACAGCGACTACTCGCTGCTCGACGGCGCGAGCCCCATCCCGCGCATGGTGGAGCGCGCGGCGCAACTCCGCATGCCGGCGCTCGCGCTCACCGACCACGGATCGCTGTTCGGCGCGGTCGAGTTCTACCAGGAGGCGCGTCGGTCGGGGGTCAAGCCCATCGTCGGGATGGAGGCCTACGTCACGCGCGGCAAGCGCAAGGACCGCAACCGCGACAC
>CAZYQK010000123.1:0-9569 GCA_964650245.1 uncultured bacterium
GCGCCAGGGACCAGCAGCACGCCCCCGGGCGGTGCCGGGCGGCGCTGCGCCCTGTCCCTGCACGTCCCCGAGCGGCGGCGCCGTCTTCCCGAGCTTCGTCATGATGCGCTGCATCGCGTCCATGATGGGCTGGCGCATGTCCTCGGGCGGCCCGCTCTGGAGCGCACGGTGGAAGTACTTGAGCGCATCATCGAGCTGCGACCGCTGCTCGCTCACGATTCCGAGGTTGAAGAGCGCCACCGGCTGGTGCGGGTCGCGCGTGAGCGCGAGCAGGAACAGCCGCTCGGCCTCCACCGGACTGCTCAGGTTGTAGTAGCACACGCCGAGATCCACGATGGCGGTGGCGCGGGTCGAGTCGTGGTGGATCGCCGAGCGGTAATGGACCATGGCGTCCGACCAGTTGCCGGTGTTGTACAGGATGTCCGCCAGCCCGACGCGGGCGTCCACGTTGGTGGAGTCCTTCTCGAGCGCCGCCCGCAGGTCGTCAGCCTGCTGCTGGTCGGCAGCACTGGAGCCTTCGACCGGCACGC
The DNA here is from genome assembly GCA_964650245.1 of uncultured bacterium. Taxonomy (GTDB): domain Bacteria; phylum Eisenbacteria; class RBG-16-71-46; order RBG-16-71-46; family RBG-16-71-46; genus WS-2. The sequence goes on from CAZYQK010000123.1 coordinate 531, forward strand.
TCGCCCGCTCGTATGTGGCCTTGACCGCGATGAAGATCACGATCAGCGAGGCCAGCACGGCGAACGTGAGCCACAGCGTGAGCGCCTGGTTGGATTCGGGACGCGGGCGCCGCGGGCGGATCGGGCGGGTGATGATGGGTGCCGCGGGCTCGGCGTCCTTGGGACCGGCTCCGGCCTCGGACGGCGGGCGTTTCGCGCCGGGCACGTGCTCGGTTCGCGCGAGCGGGAAGTTGCAGCTCGCGCAGCTATCGCTGCCGGCCGGGTTGTCGTGGCCGCAGTCGGGACAACGGACCGTGTCGGACATGATCTCCTGATCGCGGGAAGGTTCGCGCAGCACTCTAGCGTGGCCGCGCGGAGGCCGGCAAGCGCGCTCGCACGCGCGCACGCGCGGACGCGCGCGCCGGCGGTTGAACCGGCCGCGGGCCGATGCTAGCGTGGCCGCCTTCTATGCGCCTCCATCGCACCGCCCTCGCCCTGGTACTCGCGCTGCTCGCATGCGGCGCCGCGCACGCCGAGGAGGCCAGGCTCGTCGTCCTCCACACCACCGACCTCCACGGCTCGCTCACCGCCTACGACTACCTCGCCGACCGCGCCGCGGCGCGCGGGCTCACGAAGATCTCGTCGCTGGTGCGCGCCGCCCGCGCCGAAGGCCGGCCGACGCTGCTGCTCGACGCCGGCGACTGCCTCCAGGGCGGGATCGAGACGGTCTACCGGCGCGGCGCGAGCGCGCTCCCCGACCCGATGGTGAGCGCGATGAACGCCATCGGCTACGACGCCATGGCGGTGGGGAACCACGAATTCGACTACGGGCTGGAGGCACTCGACGACGCGAGGTCCGCTGCCAAGTTCCCCTGGCTCGCCGCCAACGTCGTTCGCGCGCCCGACGGCGTGCCGGCGTTCGCGCCCTCGGCGGTCAAGACCATGGGCGGCATCAAGGTCGGCATCATCGGCCTTTGCACCCCTGCTGTGCCGTGGTTCGTGGACGCCGAGAACGTCGCGGGGCTCTCGTTCGACTCCCCGGTCGAGGCGGCGCGGCGCGAGGTGGCGCGGCTGCGCGACGTCGAGCGCTGCGACGTGGTCGTGGTACTCGCCCATACCGGGCTCGAGCGCGACGCCTCGGGGGTCGAGCGCGCGGGCGACACGCCGGGCGAGAACTGGGGCGTGCGGCTCGCGACCGAGGTCCCGGGCGTGGACCTCGTGATCCTCGGCCACACTCACGCGGTGGTCGGAGCACAGCGCTTCGGCGGCGTGCTCGTCACCCAGGCCGGCAAATGGGGCGAGGCGCTGGGCCGCGTGGACCTCACCCTCACGCGCGAGAGCGCCGACCAGCGCTGGAAGCTCGCGAACACGAGCGCACAGGTGATCGCGATCGCCGATTCGACGCCGAGCGATGCCGCGATCGATTCGCTGGCCGCGCCGTATCACGCCGCCGCGCAGGCGGCCCTTTCCGAAGTGGTGGGCGAGGCCGCGCGCGAGATCGCCTCGCCCCGCGGGCGCTTCGACGACGGTGCACCGTGGGAGCTGATCCAGCGCGCCCAGCTCGACGCCAGCGGCGCCGATGTCTCGCTCGCGGCGCTGCCCGACCCGTCGGCGAGGATCGCGCGCGGGCCGGTCACGGTGCGCGACCTGCTGCGGCTCTACCCGTACGAGAATACGCTCGAGGTGGTGGAGCTGACCGGCGGGCAGCTCAAGCAGACGCTCGAGCACTCGGCGCGCTTCCTCGCGGCCTACACCTACGAGCACGCGCGGCCGCTCGCGGAGCCCGGGATGCCCGGCTACCACTTCGACGCCGCGGAGGGCGTGAGCTACGAGATCGACCCCACGCGCCCGCCCGACGAGCGCGTCATCAACCTGGTCTTCCGGGGCGAGCCGCTCGCGCCGGAGCGGAAGCTCCGCGTCGCGGTCAACAGCTACCGCGCGAACGGCGGCGGTGGATATCAGGTCCTGCGCGACGCCCCACGCGTGATGCGCTGGTCCAGGACGGTGCCCGAGCTGCTCGCCGACTTCGCGCGCAAGGCGAAGACGCTCGACGGATCGTTCAGCCGCAACTGGACGCTGCTTCCCGATTACGCGGGCACCCCCGAGCGGCCGCTGATCGATCTGCTGGTCCGGCGCGGCGTCGCACCGCGGGGCGAGGTCTACCGCCTCGGCGCCGACGAGCCGGCGCGGCGCGGCGACCTCGCCTACTGGCTGGCGCGCGCCTACGGCTGGCGAGAGCGGCGGCCCTCGGGCGCCTTCCCCGACGTGCCCGACTCGCTCGAGCCGTGGCTCGACGGCCTGCTCAAGCACCGCGTGCTGGGCGACGCCGCCTCGCTCGCGCGCATCCGGCCGTTCAGAATCCTCCCGCTCTCGCTCGCGCTCGACTGGTGCGAGCGCGCCGGGCGCGCGGCCGGTTACGCCCTGGCACCCCTCCCCGACGCCGCCTTCCGCCGCGGACTCATGACCGGCACTTCGCTGCTGCCCGCGCCGCGCGATCGCGATTTCTTGCGCGACACGCTCACCCGCGCGCAGGTGCTGGGGCTGGTCGCCAACGCCCGTTTCCCCACGCTGCGCGTGCTCGAGACCACCGACTTCCACGGCGCGATACTGCCCGGCGCCACCGAACGCCGCACGCGCCGCGCGTTCGGCGGGTCGGCGGTGCTCGCCGCGCACCTCGAGAGGCTGCGCGCCGAGAATCCGGAGGGCACGGTGCTGCTCGACGGCGGCGACTGCTTCCAGGGCACCATGATCTCCAACCTCCAGTTCGGCCGCCCGGTGGTCGAGCAGATGAACGCGCTCCGCTACACGGCGATGGCGATCGGCAACCACGAGTTCGACTGGAGCGCGGACACGCTCGCGCGGCGCGTGATCGGGATGAAGTTCGCGGCGCTCGGCGCCAACATGAACCAGCACGCGAACGGCCGGCGCCCGCGCTGGGCGCGGTCCGACACCGTGGTCACGCGACGCGGAGTGCGGGTGGGCGTCTTCGGGCTCTGCTACCGGAACACGCCTTCGGTCACGCTCGCGGCCCACGTCGCGCACCTCGAGTTCGGGGACGACTCGGCGACCGCGGCGCGGCTCGTGCCCACGCTGCGCAAGCAGGGCGGCGCGGAAGTGGTGCTCGGGGTGGGCCATATCCCGGCCGAGAGCGACTCGCTGCGGCACGCACTCTCGGGCGATCTGGTGCGGCTCGCGCGCGGGGTGCGCGGCGTGGACGCGTGGTTCGGCGGCCACAGCCACAACCAGGTGCTGGACAGGGTCGGGGGCGTGCCGGTGATGATCGCGGGCTCGCACGGGCAGGTGATCGCGGTGTGCGACCTGGTGGTGGACCCGGTCGCCGACCAGGTGGTCGAGCGCCGGACGAGCCTCAAGCTCACATACGCCGACGAGGTGACGCCCGACAGCGCGATGGCCGCACGGGTCGCGGGCTGGAACGCGCAGATCGCGCCGCTTGCCGCCGTGCCGATCGGGACCAACGCGCGCCGGCTCACGCGGGGCGGGCCCGAATCCACGGTGGGCGACTTCGTCGCCGACGCCATGCGCGAGGCGGTTGGAGCGGACGTCGCGCTCCAGAACAGCGGGGGGCTGCGCGCCGATCTGCCCGAAGGCGTGGTCACGCGCGGCACGATCTACGAGGTGATGCCCTTCGACAACACCATCTTCACCCTGGAGCTGACCGGGGCCCAGCTGAAGCAGGCGCTCGAGGATGGCCTGCGCTATGGCCGCGTCACGCAGGTGAGCGGCATCCGCTTCACATACGACCCCGACCGCCCCGCCGGACAGCGCGTGGTCTCGATCGCGGGCGCGGACGGCGCGCCGCTCGACGAAGGTAGGGTCTACAGGGTCGCGTGCAACAACTTCATGGCGACCGGCGGCGACAACTACAGCGCCCTCGCGCAGGGAATGAACCGGCGGGACACCGGGCACACAGTGCGCGACGCGATGGAGGCGCTGGTGGCGAGGCTGGCGAAGAACGGCGGGGCGGTGGATTACTCGGTGGCGGGACGGATCCGCCGGGCCGGCGACGGCAACTAGCGCCCCGCTTCCCGCTCCGGCTCCCGCGACTCCTCCAGCCGCAGCCCGATCCCCGCGCGCTGGAAGTAGCTGCGCACCCCTTCTGCGATCTGCCCCGCCATCTTCTTCTGGAACGCGGGGTCGCGCAGCAGCCGGGCCTCGAGCGGGTTGTTGATGAACGCCGTCTCGACCAGCACCGACGGGAACTCGACCGACTTGAGCACCACGAAGCCCGCCTGCTTGACGCCCCGCGACTCGAGCCGGCGGTCGGTCGCGATGTTTTCGACGACGGCTTCAGCGAGCAACTGGCTCTGCTGCATGGCCGAGCTGCGCTTCACGTCGTAGAGGATGTTCACCAGCTCGTCCTCGGCCCGCGGCGGGACTCCCCCGACCAGGTCGGCGGCGTTCTCGAGATCGGCGAGATCGGCGTCGGCCTGATCGCTCGCGCCGCGCAGTGAGAGGAAGTAGACCTCGGTCCCGCTTCCCGAGCCGCGCCGCCGCGACGAGTTGGCGTGGATGCTGATGAAGAGATCGGCCTTCATCTTCTCGGCGATGCGGTAGCGCTGGCGGAGCGGGATGAAGTAGTCGCCGTCGCGGGTGAGCACGGCGCGGATCCCGGGCGAGTGATTGAGCTCGTCGGCGAGCGCCCTGGCCACCCCCAGCGTGACGTGCTTCTCGAGCACGCCGCGCGGGCCGCGGGCGCCGGGGTCCTCGCCGCCGTGACCGGCGTCGATCGCCACCAGGCGGACGCGCTCGCGGCGCTTCTCGGCCGCGAGGGCGGCGAGCCGCCGGGCTTCGGATTCCGCGGCGCCTCTGCGGTCCACGTCCACCACCAGGCGGAACGGCTTGTCCTCCTCGGGCGGCAGGATGAAGACGTGGAAGGTGGTGGTGTCGCGAAACCAGAGGTGGAAGCGGGCGCCGCCGCCGCCGACCGCGATCTCGACCGAGTCCACGACGCCGTCCGTGACCGCGAGCGTCGCGGGCACGCCGGCGCCGCGCAGCAGGGGCTCGCCCGGGACGCTGATCACCACCTCGCGGCTGACGCCGCTGTCGGGCGCGACGGGCGTCACCTCGCCGGTGAAGTCGAACACGACACGGGTGTTGGCGGGCGCCGACCACGAGCGCACCGCGGAGAGGGTGAGGCCGCCGCGCGGCGGGCCGTCGGCCGCGGCAGGGCGCGCGCCGGATAGGACAGCGGTCGCGGCGAGAAGCGCCGCCCCCCGCACCACGCGCGTGAGCAGCACAGCCCCGGTGCGCCCGAACCGAGCGGGAGCGCCGGCCAACGAAACCGCCGGCGCCGCGAGACGCGCGTGCGCCGGCGTTTCGATCCCGGTCGTCCATCGCTGCACCGGATGAATCACCCGTCACGCCCTCCCTGGCGCACGGAGCCGGCCTCCCGCCGCCTCCCGCCCCATCGAGCCGCCCACGCTACTCGGCGAGGCGCACCGGCACGAAGCTGGAATTCTCGCCGCGCCGCACCAGCAGCACCGCGTGCTTCTTGCCGGCCTTGTTCGCGGCGTTGAGCTGTGCGGTGAACTCCGCCACCGAGCCCACCGACCTGCCGCCGACTTCCTCGACCACGTCGCCCGCTTCGAGCCCGGCCGTCTCGGCCGCGCTGCCCGCCTGGACGCCGGAGATCACCACCCCCGACTCGCCCTTCAGGCCCGCCTTCTCGGACGCGGTGAGCTCACGCACGCGCACGCCGGCCAGCTTCTCGGTGACCGGGACCTCTTCCGCGGGCGGCGCACTCTGCGCCAGCACGTTGCCCTGCCGCGGCGCGAGCGTGACCGTGACCGGCACGCGCTTGGCGTCGCGCAGCACGACGAGCTGGACCTTCTGCCCGGGAGGAGTATCGGCAACCTTGAGCCGGAACTTCTGGAGATCGGTCACCACCTGTCCCTCGAACTCGACGATCACGTCGTTGCGGCGCAGGCCGGCGCGCGCCGCCGGCTGATCCTTCAGCACTTCCTGGATCAGCACGCCGCGGTCGGCGCGGATGCCGAAGCCCTCGGCCAGCTCGGGCGTGACCTCCGCGAGCTGAACCCCGAGCCACGCGCGCCGCACCTCGCCGTGGGCCACCAGCTGCTCGGCCACGTGCTTGACCAGGTTGATGGGGATCGCGAAGCCGATGCCCTGGCCACTGGGATTGATCGCCGTGTTGATCCCGATCGCCTCGCCGCGGATGTTGCACAGCGGGCCCCCGGAGTTGCCGAAGTTGATCGAGGCGTCGGTCTGGATGAAGTCCTGGAAGCTCGGGCTCCCGCCCCAGATGTTGAGATTGGAGCGGCCCTGCGCGCTGATGATGCCGACCGTGACCGAGCCGCGCAACTCGCCGAGCGGGTTGCCCATGGCGATCGCCCAGTCGCCGACGCGGAGCTTGTCCGAGTCGCCGAGCGGGAGCGCGGGCAGATCCTCACCCTCGATCTTGATCACCGCCACGTCGGTCTCGGGATCGGCGCCGACCACCTTGGCCTTGAAGGTGCGCTTGTCGTTGAGAGTGACGTTGATGTCCTCCGCGTCGCGCACCACGTGATTGTTGGTGAGGATGTGGCCCTCGCGGTCGATGATGAAACCCGAGCCCGAGGTGGGCTGGGTGCGCGGGCGGCGCGCGCCATCGCCGAAGAAGCGCCGGAACATCTCCTCCTGCGGATCGTCGGAGGTTCCGCCCACCTTCTTGCGCACGTCGACGAACACCACGGCGGGCAGGGCCCTTTGGACGACGCCGACGAACGGGCTCTCGGGCAGATCCGCGCTCGAGGTGAAGGCGGCGAGTGCCGCGCGCTCGGCCTTCGAAGCGTGGTGGAGATTGAAGCCCGCGCTTAAGCCCAGGCCGACGACGAGGCCGATCACGCCCACCACCACCGCGCTGACGTAGTGGCCGCGAGGACCAGTGTGAATTTCGGGGGTCCGGTTCATTCTTGTTTCCTCCCTCGTGAGGCTGTTATCGGCCGGGGCCACCGTGGCGCGGGACGACGCGGGCGGCGGGACGACCGTTGGCGACAGCTACCATGTTCGTCGCTGGGACGCTGCGGCCTGTCACAGCGCAGTAAAATGTTGGCGCCGGATCCGTTTTCGTGGCGGTCGGGCTACGCTGCGTGCGGAGTGCATGATACGCCCCTGCCGCCGTCTGGTTCCGGCGCGGCACGCGAGCGTGCCGGGCGCGGCGGTGGGCGCGCCCGGCAGGGCGCGCGATGCCCGGTTCGATGCCGCGCGCTCCATCGAGTCGCACGCCTTGTCGCTCCGCGAGCGCGGTTGATAGACTGCGCCACCATGTCCGAAGGGGCCACGTACTTCTTCTCCGACGCGCACATCGGCGCGGCGCCCGCGGACCAGGAGGCCCCGCGCCTCGCTCGCCTTCACGATTTCCTGAACTCGCTTCCCGGACGCGCCACCAGCCTATTCATCGTCGGCGACCTGTTCGATTTCTGGTTCGAGTACCACACCGCCATCCCGCGGCGCTACTTCGACACCCTGGTCGCTCTGCGCCGGGTGCGCGAGGCGGGGATCCCGGTGACCTATTTGAACGGCAACCACGACTTCTGGTTGGGTCGCTTCCTCGGGGAAACCCTCGGGATCCAGACCGAGCACGGCGCGGTCTCGGTCGAGCGACAGGGCCGGCGGATCTGGCTCCATCACGGCGACGGCCTGATCGGCGGCGACCTGGGCTATAGGCTCCTGAAGCGCGTGATCCGCAACCCGGTCAGCATCGGGCTCTACCAGCTTCTCCACCCCGATCTCGGCATCCCGCTCGCCCGCTGGGTGTCGCACGTCTCGCGCGGCTCGCGCGAGGGACGTCCCCTGGACGGCGACCGGCTCTGGACCGAGATCGCGGTCCCGCGTTTCGCGGCCGGCTACGACGCTGCCATGATCGGTCACTTCCACCACCCCTATGAGCGGCGAGAGAACGGCCGCGAGTTCTTCGTGCTGGGCGACTGGATCAGGAATTTCACATACGCCGTGCTCGAGAACGGGGTGCTCCGGCTGGACGTCTGGCCCGGGCGGTGAGCGGGCTCGCCGCGCACGCGACGGTAGCGCTCAGAACTGGGTGGTCACCGAGAAGCGGTGCGTGTCGTCGAGGTCGAGGCGCGAGGGCACGAAAGCGTAGTCGAGATGGAGCGCGCTCTTCGCGTAGCCGGCACCGACACTGAAGTTGGCGGAGCTGTCGTTCACGCGCAGGCCGAGCCGAAGTGCTGCGCCCACCGGGCTGCCGAGCTCGCCGCCCAGCATGGCGACCCCGTCCCGGCCGCGCGTGAAGCGGCTTTCGAGCGCGCCCTTCAGATTCATGCCCTGCGCGACGACTCGCCCGTACGAGACACCGCCCTGCACCGCCGCCGGGAGGTCCACCGGCGTGCCCTTCGAGCCGTCGATGACGTAGGAGCGGGAGGGCCCGAGGTTGTGGGTGCTCAGGCTCCAGCGCGAGCCCGGCCAGAACGCCGGCTCCCAGCTGGCACCGAGCCCCATGGCGTATGTGGTGACCGCCAGGTTGGCGAGCCGCTCGCGCACCGCCTGCACCGTGCCGCCGGCGCGCAGGCCGGGTCTCACCGAGCAGCCGTAGCCGATCGCGAACTCGAGATCGTGGGCGCCGAAGCTCCCGGTCAGGTTGCCAAGCTCGTCGCGCTCCTCGATGGGCTCGGAGTAGAACGCTCGCAGCGCGGCCGCGATCCCGCCGCCCAGCAGGTGACCGGCGATCGCGAACTGATCGTGGCGCAGACCGGAGTAGAGCTCGAAATGGCTCGCGGCGATCTGCGTGCCGCGCGCGGCGTCGAGCCCGGCGGGATTCCAGTAGACCGCCTCCACGCCGCTGGCGAGCGAGGCGTAAGCGCCGCCCAGCGCCGAGGCGCGCGCCCCGGCGGGAACCTCGAGAAACGCGAAGCCCGCGGGGCCGGCCCCGGCGGCGGGCGCGAGCGCGCACGCGAGCGCTGCGGCCACCATCGCGACCGCGAAAGGGCACGCCACGAGTGGCGCACCGAGAGAGAGAGCGAAGGCCCGCGCTGCCCCGTGCCGCGTGCCGGTCACGCCGTCCCGGCCGGGTCCGGGAGATCGGAA
>CAZYQK010000124.1:0-9538 GCA_964650245.1 uncultured bacterium
CCCTACTTCGCGTAGTCCACCGCGCGCGTCTCGCGGATCACGGTGACGCGGATCTGCCCCGGGTACTGCAGCTCCTTCTCGATGCGGCGCGCGATCTCGGTGGCGAGGCCCTGCGCGCGCGCGTCGTCCACCCGGCTGTGCTCGACCATGATGCGCACCTCGCGTCCGGCCTGGATGGCGTAGGACTTCTCCACGCCCGGGAAACTGTTCGCGATCTTCTCCAGCGCCTCGAGGCGCTTGATGTAGATCTCCAGGCTTTCGCGCCGCGCCCCGGGGCGCGCGCCGGAAATGGCGTCGGCCGCCGAGATCAGGACCGGCCACAGGCTGCCGCCGGCGTAGTCGTCGTGGTGGTAGCCGATCGACTCGAGCACTGGCTGCGGTTCGCCGAAGCGCGCCGCCAACTCCATGCCGAGCGCGGGATGCGTGCCTTCGTGGTCGTGATCGATCGCCTTGCCGATGTCGTGCAGCAGCCCGCCGCGCTTCGCCATCTTCTGGTCCATGCCGATCTCGGCGGCCATCATGCCGGCCAGGTGCGCGACCTCGATCGAGTGACGCAGGATGTTCTGGCCGTAGGAGGTGCGGTAGTGGAGCCTGCCCAGCGTCGTCTGGAGCTCGGTGTGGATGCCGTGGATCCCGACCTCGAGGCACGCCATCTCGCCCAACTCGCGGATCTTGTTCTCGACCTCGATCTTGACCTTGCCCACGACCTCTTCGATCCGCGCGGGGTGGATGCGCCCGTCGGCCACCAGCCGCTCGAGCGACAGGCGCGCGATCTCGAAAGATCGGATGTTGCGTCCCTCGCGGCCGATGATGCGGCCCTTCATGTCGTCGCTCGGGAGATGAACCACCGAGACCGAGGCTTCGGAAGCGTGGTCCGCGGCGAAGCGTTGGATGGCGAGGGTGATGATCTTGCGCGCCTCGCGCTCCGCGTTGCGCTGCGCCCCTTCGCGCACCTCGGCCACCAGGCGTGAGCCTTCGGCCCGCGCCTCGCTCTCGACGCTCGCGAGCAGCTGGGCGCGCGCATCCTCGGCGCTCATGCCCGCCACCTTCTCGAGACGTGCGGTCTGCTCGCCAATCAGGCGGGCGAGGTCGGTGTTGCGCTGTGTGACCGCCGACTCGCGCTGGGCCATCTCCTGCTCCTGGCGCTTGAGATCGCGGTCCTTCTTCTCGATGAGCTCCACGCGGCGGTTGAAGGCCGCCTCCTTCTCCTGGAAGGCGCGCTCGGCCGCAAGCTGGGTGTTGCGCGCCGCCTGAGTCTCGCGCTCGACCTGCTGCTTGTGCCGGAGCGCTTCCTCGCGGCCCTCGAGGACGGCGTTGCGCTTGACGGACTCGGCCTCGCGGGCGGCCTGTTCAAGCAGGCCCCGTGCCTGGCGCTCGGCGCTGTCGAGCTTGAGGTGGCCGAGGCGGGCGCGCATCAGGTAGCCCAAAATAAACGCGACGACGGCACCGAGGGCGATGCCGCCGATCAGAGTCAGGTTGCTCATCAGGTTGCTCTCCCGCGCTCCGGGGCGTTCAGCGCCCCGGAGCCGCAGGCGGGGAATAATCCCCGCCGAATTGCCGTGTGTCCGCTTGTTCTTGAGACCTGGCGAGCCAGGTGGGTGTTCCTCCGACCGGGTCGGTCCTCCTCCGCTCCCTCGCGGGAGCGGCGGCGCGACGTCGCCGGACACCGGAGCACCCTGAACGAAAGTGTTGGTTCAAGAACGTTGTGGCATCACGAGCACGGCAGGGAATACACGAACAAGCTCGGGCTACGGTCCTCCCATCATCGCGAAGGGCTGTCCTGAAGCAGATCGTCCAGGACGGCATTGAGGCGCGCCGCTTGATGGTTCAGCTGCTGAGATTCCGCCTGCTGGCGGGCGCGCTCCTTGAATAGCTCATCGGCAATGTTGAGGGAGGCGAGGATCGCCACCTTGGAGAGCGAGGCCACCGGAAGCTTCTCGGTGATCTCGCGCATCTTGCGGTCCACATACGCGGCGACTTCCAGGATGTAAGCCTGTTCGGCCTCGCCGCGGATGGTGTAGCTATGACCGAAGATCTGGACCTGGACCAGGTTCTTGCTGTCCATGGGGCCCTCGCTTCACCGCGTTTCCCTGCGTTTCATGTCGAACATCAAATCCCGGCCGGGTCCCCGGGTGCCCGCGGCCTCGCCGGGCCGCACGCCATCCGAGTCGGTCCCGGGTTCAGCCTTCGAGTCGCTCCAGCTTCTTGATCAGCGACTCGATTCGAGTGGCCACGTCGCGCCGCTCGCCGATCCATTCGCGCTGCTCGCGCTTGAGCGCGGTCAGCTCTTGGAGCAGACCGGCGGCGTCCTGGCCTTGCAGCCTGTGCTCCTGCTCCTTCAGCCGTCGCGCCAGCTCGTCGCGCTCGCGTTCGAACCGGGCGCGGTCCTCGCGCAGTTGCTGGACGAGTCCGGCCGCCTTCTCGACGCGCTCGGAGAGCCGGTCGAGATCGGATTTCATCACCTGAGTGGTTTCGTTCATCGCTCTCTCAGCCGGCCGCCGCAACCCTTCACGACGGCCGCCACCATTCGGTTCTGGATGCCCTGAACCTCGGCTTCCGTCAGGGTGCGCTCAGCATGCTGGAACTGGAGCGCGTACGCCAGACTCTTCATTCCCTGCGGCGTGCCGGGGCCAGCGTAGACGTCGAACACCTCGATCGAGCCGAGCCACGCGCCGGCGGCGCCGGCCAGGGCCTGCTCGACTTCGCGATGGGTCACGCGCTCCGGAACGAAGAACGCGAGATCGCGTCGCACGGCAGGAAAACGCCCCGGGAGCGAGACACCTGGCCGCGTTGCGGTCGAGCGGAACAGCGGTTCGAGGAGCACCGCGAACAGGTGAACGTCGTGGTGCGCAGGGACCTCAATCTCCCACTCGCGGAGCAGCGACTGGCTCAACGTTCCCGCCCATCCAATGCGTGAAGCGGCGCTTGCAACCTCCGCACTGGCACCGGGTTTCCAGCCGGGCGCAGAATAGGCCCGCCATTCGGGCGTGTCAACGCGCATCTCGTCGAGCCACGCCTCCCAGAGGCCCTTGGCCTGGTCGAAGTCGACCGGCAGCTGCGCGGCATCGTGCGCGTGGGAGTAACGCGCGCCCATGACCAGCGCGGCCAGCATCGGCCGCTCCTCCGGCAGCCCGTTCTCGCGCTCACGGAAGCCGGTCCCCACTTCGAACAGCCGCACCGCCGCCCGGCCCTGTCGCAGATTGTGCGCGCACGCGCGAAGCAGGCCGGGCACCGGACTGGGGCGCAGTACCTCGGCTTCGCGGCTCATGGGATTGCGGAGCCGGGGCGGTCGCGGCTCCTCCCCCAGCAGCGCGGCGCAGGTCGCGGCCTCGCGCTCGGAAACCAGCGAAGAGGTCCAGGCCTCGGTCAGCCCCCGGGTCAGCATGGCGCAGCGCGCGCGCTCGAGCGTCAGCTCGCGCGGGGTCCGGGTGGCGTAGAGCCCGCGGGTCTCGAGCGGCGCCTCGGGGATGTGGTCGTAGCCGTGGGCGCGCGCCACCTCCTCCACCAGGTCGTCCTCGAGCACTAAGTCCACGCGCCAGGGTGGAACCGTGACGCGCAGCGGATCGCCGGGCTCGACCGCGAGCTCGAAGCTCTCGAGATGGCGGCGGATCTCGGGGCCAGTGAGGCTGTATCCGAGCAGGCGCGAGCAGCGGCCCGGCCGCAGGGTCAGCGTGCGGCGCTTGCCGTCGAGCAGGTTCCGCTCGCGGGCGGCGCTCAGTCGCGCGTCCGGCAGGATCTCTTTCAAGAGCGCGAGGAAGCGCGCCGCGGCGGCGGGCCCGATGTCGGGATCGACGCCGCGCTCGTAGCGCTTCGAGGCCTCGGTCGAAAGCCCCAGCGCGCGGGCCCCGCGCCGGATCGGGCGCGGCTGGAACCAGGCGCACTCGAGCAGCAGCGCGGTCGTGGTCCCGGTGACTTCCGAGTCGGCACCGCCCATCACCCCCGCTACCGCGACCGGCCGGTCGCGGTCTGCGATCACCAGCACGTCCGGATCGAGTGCGCGTTCCTTGCCGTCCAGGGTGGTGATGCGCTCGCCCGGCCGCGCGCGCCGCACCCGGATCGCCGGGCCATGGAGCTTCGCGAGATCGAAGACGTGGAGCGGCTGGCCGTACTCGAACAGCACCAGGTTGGTGAGATCCACGATGTTGTTGATCGGGCGCTGGCCCACGGATTCGAGGCGGCGCCGCAGCCACGCCGGTGACGGGCCGACCGCGATCCCCTCGACGACTTGCGCAATGTAACGAGGACAGCCTTCGCCGTCTTCGAGCTCGAGGTCGAAGTCCGCGCGCCCCTGCCAGCGGTTCGAAAGCCGGGCGCCCGCGGCCGCGGTCCAGCGCCCGTTGAGGGCGGCGCGCGCTTCGCGCGCCAGGCCGATCACGCCGAGCGCGTCGGGGCGGTTGAAGGGGATCTCCACCTCCAGCACCTGCTCGGACGGCCCCAGCACGTCGTCGAGCGCACGCCCCGGGGAGAGACCGGCGATCGCGCCCAGGTGCGCGGCGAGATCTAGGATGCCTTCGTGATCCTCCGTAAGCCTGAGCTCGCGCGACGAGCACAGCATGCCCTGGCTCTCGGTGCCGCGGATCTTGCTCTGCTTGATCACGACCCCGCCCGGGAGCTTCGCCCCCACCGTAGCCAGCGGCACCACCATCCCGGCGCGCACGTTGGGGGCGCCGCACACCACCTGCACCTCTCCCGCGCCGCCGTCCACCCGGCACAGCGTCAGTCGGTCGGCGTTGGGGTGCGGGTTCACCTCGAGCACCCGCGCCACCACGACGCCGGGGTAGGAGTGGCCGTGCGTTTCGATGCCTTCGACGTAGAAGCCGCGCCGGGTGAGCGCGTCGGCGATCCGCTCCGGCGCGGCGTCCACCTCGATCCAGTCACGCAGCCATGAGATCGGGAGCTTCACCTGTGTTCCTCGAGGTCTTAGTGATGACGCCGAGCGCGCGGGCTCCGCGCGGCGAGCGGCGCGGACTGTAGCAAGAGCCCGGCGGCGAAGGAAGGCGGAGCCGCGGGCTCAGCCCTTGCCGGCATGCGCTCCGGCCCGTTTCTCCGCTGCGATCCAGTCGTCCACCACGCGCTCGAGCAGCGCGAGCGGCAGCGCGCCGCTGGTGAGCACGACGTCGTGGAACTTGCGCAGGTCGAAGCGCGGGCCCAGCGACTCCATCGCGCGGCGGCGCAGCTCCAGAATCTCGAGCTGTCCGAGCTTGTAGGCGCACGCCTGCCCGGGGAGCACGATGTAACGCTCGATCTCGGTCACGACCAGGGTGGTGTCCATCCCGGTGTGGCTCACCATGTAGTCGATCGCCTGCTGCCGGGTCCAGCGCTTGCGGTGAATGCCGGTGTCCACCACCAGCCGCACCGCGCGGAACAAATCCCCCTGCAGCGCGCCGAGCGAGTCGAAGGCGTCCTGATAGAAGCCCTGTTCGTAGGCCAGCCGCTCGGCGTAGAGGCCCCAGCCTTCGACGTATGCGGTGAACGGGATGACGCGGCGGAAGAACGGCAGGCCCTCGAGCTGCTGGGCGATGGTGAGCTGGAAATGGTGCCCCGGGATGGCCTCGTGATACGCGATGGCGCGCATGCCCGGCCGCTGGGTCTCGGCCGGATCGCGCAGGTTGGCGAAGAACACGCCGGGGCGCGACCCGGTGAGCGTGGCGGGGCTGTAGTAGGCGGCGGGGGCGGTCGCCTCCTTGAAGGCGGGCACGCGTTCGACCTTGACCCCGGTGCGCGGCCGCACCCCGAACAGCGACCTCATTCGCCGGTCCGCGTCGTCGATGATGCGCTGGTAGTCGGCCAGGATGCGCGCGCGCCCCGAATCGCCGGGTGAGTAGTGGAAGCGCGGCTCCTTCAGCAGCTTCTGCATCGCCGCCGCGATATGGTCGGCGGCGTAGCCATTGCTCCGGAGCAGCGATCGCATCTCGCCCTGGATGCGGGTCACCTCGCGCAGCCCCAGCGCGTGAACGCTGTCGGCCGTGAGTCCGGTCGTGGTCGTGGAGCGCAGGCGGTGATCGTAGTAGGCGTCGCCGTTCGGAAGCTTCCACACCCCGTCGTCGGTGGTCGCGACCGCCGCCAGCCGCTCGCAACAGGCGATGAGCCGCGCGTAGGCCGGATACACGGTCCGCCCGACCTCGCGCTCGACGCGGCCGACCAGCTCGCGCCGCTTCGCGGGATCGAGCCTCGGGACGCTGTCGAGCCGAATGGCGAACGTCGTGACCAGCGGGTTCTCGGCGGCCGGTTTTCCGGAGAATGCCCTCATCTCTTTGAGCACGCGATCCAGCACGAAGCGCGGCGGCACCACGCCCATGTTCCGCCGCAGCTCGAGACCCTCGATGGTCTGGTCGAACGCCACCCCGAAGCGCGACAGCCGCCGCACGTAGTTCTCGGCGTCCCGCTGACGCTTGAGGGGATGGACCGAGATCATCAGGTCAGGCAGCGCGCTCTGCACTCCGAACAGCTGGTTCACCGGGTAGTCGTAGAACAGGAACGGTTCGCCGCGCACCTGGTCATCGAGGAACCAGCGCATGACGTCGGCGGAGAGCTTTCCAGCGTCGCTCAGGCGTGATCGGTCGTAGCTCCCGAGCGTCTTCAGCTCCTCCCTCGTGAGCCGCGCCTCGCGGCGCTCGAACGCGGGCGACAGGTCGTCGAGCTGGCCCGCGTAGAAGTCGAACGGCGAGCCGTCGAGCAGCCCGAGCTGCGACATGAGGACGGGATGCCTCAGCACGTAACGCACGAAGACGCGGGTGTAGTAGTGATCGATCGACCACGGCGTAAGCCACAGGGTCGGGATCAGGAACACCGCGCCGGCGAGCGCCAGCACCGCGAGCGCGCTCAGCACGAGCTTCTTCATGGCAGGCCTCATCCGGGCAGGAATGTTGAAGACGCGATGCTTCGGGAACGCATGGGCGTTCCCTGGGGTCTCAGAACTGGTCCAGGAACCTCAGGTCGTTCTCGAGGAACAGGCGGATTTCGGGGATGCCGTGGCGCATCATGGCGATGCGCTCGAGTCCCATTCCGAACGCGAAGCCGGTGACCTCCTCGGGGTCGTAGCCCACCGCGCGGAACACGTTCGGGTGCACCATGCCCGCGCCCAGCAGCTCGATCCAGCCCGAGCCCTTGCAGACCGCGCAGCGCCGGTCACCATCGCCGTCCGCGAGGCGGCCCGACCCGCCGCAGATCGCACACGCCACGTCGAGCTGGCAGCCCGGTTCGACGAACGGGAAGTAGATCGGAATCAGTCGGGTCGTGACCTCGCGGCCCAGAATCGAGCGTGCAAACGTGCTGAGCGTGGCCTTGAGGTCCGCCATCGAGACGTTTCGATCCACGAACAGGCCGTCGATCTGGTGGAACTGGTCCATGTGGCTGGCGTCCACCTGCTCGGCGCGGTAGACGCGCCCCGGGAACACCAGCCGGAGCGGCGGCTTCCGCTCTTCCATGGCGCGCACCCAGCCCGGCGAGGTGTGGGTGCGGAGCAGGGCGCTATCGCCCACGAAGTAGGTGTCGTGAGCGTCGCGCGCCGGATGGTCGGGCGGAAAGTTGAGCTTGGTGAAGTTGTACTCGTCGGTCTCGACCTCGGGGCTCTCGTAGACCGAGTAGCCGAGCCCGTGGAAGAGGTCGAGCATCTCGTCGCGGATCCGGGCCAGCACGTGGCGGCGTCCGACCCACGGTCGCCGGCCGGGCAGCGTGACATCGAACGCGCCCTTCGCCTCTGCCGAATGCTCGAGATCCTCGCGACGTGCCTCCGCGATGGCCTCGAGGCCGAGCCTCATTCTGTTCAGGCAGCGACCGCGCACGCGGCGCTGCTCGAGCGAAAGTTTGGGGATCTCCGCGATCGCCTGGGTGAGCACGCCGCGCTCGCGCCCGAGGGCGGCGGTGAGCCTCTCCTTGAGCGATGCCGGGTCGGGAGCCCCCGCCAGCACCTCGGCCCACCGTTCGTAGACCCGTGCCAGGCCCGCGTCGATCTGCTCGAGCTCGGCGACGCGAGCCGGGTGGTTCTCGGGCAGCAGCCGGCCGGGATCGCCCTTGCTCCAGGCGGGATCGAGCGCTTCGAGCAGCGGGTCGGCGCCGGACTTCGGCATCACGCCACCGCCGACTTCGCCACCTCCGCGAGCTTCGCGAACGCGGCCGCGTCGCGCACCGCGAGATCGGCGAGCAGCTTCCGGTTCACGTCGATGTTGGCGCGCTTCAACCCGGAGATGAGCGTGCTGTACGAGAGCCCGTTGATGCGGGCGGCGGCGTTGATCCGGACGATCCACAGCCGGCGGAAGTCGCGCTTGCGCGTGCGCCGATGCTCGTAGGCGAACTGCCCGGCGCGCTGCAGGGTCTGGAGCGCGGTCTTGAACAGCTTGCGGCGGCCGCTGTAGTTGCCCTTCGCGGCCTTGAGCACCTTGCGCCGCCGGGCCCGCCCCGGAACGACGGTCTTTGCGCGTGGCATGGTCTGGTCCTCCTGATCCGGTTGGGCCGCGCCTGCCGCGCGCCGCCGGAGAATGATCGGGTCGAGTGGCCCGGGCTACTTCTTGCCCAGCATGTGAAGCACGCGGGCCTGGTCCACCGCGGCCACCACCACCGTGCCGCCGAGCCGCCGTTTGCGAGAGCGGCGCTTGCCGATCATGCCGTGGCGGATGCCCGATTGGGCGCGGGTGGCCTTGCCGGTGCCGGTCAGCTTGAAGCGCTTGGCCGCGGCTCGATTGGTTTTCATCTTGGGCATCGCGTCACTCCCTGGTGCCGGTGTCCGCTCGCGGGCCGGCGCTCTCACTGCGAACGCCCGCCGCGGCGGTCGCAGTACCCTTGGTATCGCTCTTGCCGGTCGGCTTCGGCGCCTTGGGCATCAACACCGTGGTCAGCGTGCGGCCCTCGGAGCGCGGTGGCGATTCGACCAGCGCGACGTCCACCAGCGCGGCGATGACCTTCTGAATCAGCCGGTGGCCGAGATCCTGGTGCGCGATCTCCCGCCCCCGGAACGTGACCGTGAATTTCACCTTGTCGCGCTGCTTCAGGAATTCGCGTGCGTGCTCGATCTTGAAGCTGTAGTCGTGCTCCTCGATCTTGGGCCGCATCTTGATTTCCTTGAGCTGCATGTGGTGCTGTTTCTTCTTGGCCTTGCGGGCCCGCCGGTTCTGTTCGTACTTGAATTTTCCGTAGTCCATGATGCGGCACACCGGCGGCCGCGCCGTGGGTGAGACCTCGACCAGGTCGAGGCCGCGGGACTGGGCGAGCGTCAGCGCGTCCCGCACCGCAAGTACGCCGACCTGCGCGCCGTCGTCGCCGATGACGCGAACCTGGGGAACACGAATACGCTCGTTGACACGGACCTCGGGTAGCCTGGGTGCTGAAATGGCCGTCACCTCCGAGTGAGATGTCGAAGCGGCTGCCGCGGCGGGCGTGACGTGCACACAGAAACGCCGGGCGGGGTCTCCAATCAGGAAGACCCCGCCCGGCATCTGTGCCAGTCACTCCACAGCCGGCGTGGCCGGCGTCGGAGTCGCGAACCCTTGGGCGAGGCCTCACGGGCCCGCAAAAGGTGAGAAGCGCGGGGCTTCTGCTTGGT
>CAZYQK010000125.1:0-9490 GCA_964650245.1 uncultured bacterium
CCGGTGGTCAACGCCACAACGACATCATGTCCAACTTTTGGGGGTCAGCACCCGATCATCAATTCACGTAAAGCGGAGATTGTTGCCAATCTCTCGTTGCGAGGACACGACAAAACGCGACGGTGGTCGGCAATTGAAGTGGCCCTGAAGTAGTTGCCGCATTTCGGGGTCGGACAACCGCGGCTCCCCGCCCTACCCCTTACCCGTCACGATGCTCCACAGCTTCATCACCGGGTCGTAGTGCCGGTCCACCACGCGCTCCTTCAATGGAATGATCGCGTTGTCGGTGATGTGGATGTTTTCGGGGCAGACTTCCGTGCAGCACTTGGTGATATTGCAGAGTCCGATTCCCGCGCCGTCCTTCAAGTAGCCGGTGCGGTCCGCGCCGTCCATCGGGTGCATCTCGAGCCCGGCGACCCGCACGAAGAAGCGCGGCCCCGCGAACTGGTGCTTGAGCTCGTGGGTGCGCAGCACGTGGCACACGTCCTGGCACAGGAAGCACTCGATGCACTTCCTGAACTCCTGCACCCGGTCCACGTCGCTCTGCTGCCAGCGCCAGTCCGCGTCCGGCCTTGGCGTGAAGGGCTGGATGCGCTTGTTGACCTCGTAATTCCACGACACGTCGGTCACGAGGTCCTTGATGATGGGAAACGTCTTCATCGGGCGCACGCTGATGGGCTTCCCGGGCGTGAAGTGGTCGAGGCGTGACTTGCACATGAGCGCCGGCTTGCCGTCCACCTCGGCGCTGCACGAGCCGCACTTGGCGGCCTTGCAGTTCCAGCGCACCGCGAGGTCGGGCGCCCGATGGGCCTGGATCCAGTGGATTGCGTCCAGCACCACCATCCCGGTCTCGATCGGGACCCGGTACTCGACCTCCTCGCCGCCCTTCGCGTCGCCGCGATAGACGCGCAGGATCGCCTCCCGTGCCGCGCCCATCGCCGCGCTCATCACGCCTTCCCTCCGGCGGGCTGCGGCGCCGGCTCGAACAGCATCTTCAGCTCGGCCGGCATCTCGGGCAGCGGTGTGGGGCCGACCTTCATCTCCGCGCCGTCCCGCCTCACGCACATGTTGACCTTGCCGAGCGCGGGATCCGTGGACGTGAAGTCGAGTCGCGAGTGCGCACCGCGGCTCTCCCTGCGCAGCAGCGCGCTCCGCGTGACGGACTCCGACACGGTGATCATGTTGCGCAGGTCGCGCGCCAGGTGCCAGCCGGGGTTGTACATGCGCGAGCCCTCGACCCGGACCTGCGCCGCACGCGCACGGAGCCTCACCAGCTCCTCGAGCGCCCCTTCGAGCTCCTTCTGCTCGCGGAAGATGCCGACCTTGCTCTGCATGCAATCTTGAAGGGCGCGGTGCACGTCGAACGGGCTCTCGCCGCTCGCCCGCTCGAACGGCGCGAGCACGTCGCGGGCCTCGGCCTCGACCTCGGACTCGGCGATCCTCGGGGCCGCGGTGAGCGCCTTCGCGTAGGCCGCGGCCGACTCACCCGCGCGCCGCCCGAACACCACTAGGTCGGAGAGCGAGTTGCCGCCCAGCCGGTTTGCGCCGTGGAGCCCCGCGGCTGCCTCGCCCGCGGCGTAGAGCCCCGGGACGGTGGCGGCCGCGGTATCGGGGTCCACCCGGATGCCGCCCATGATGTAGTGCGTGGTGGGCCCGACCTCCATCGGTTGCTTCGTGATGTCCACGTCGGCCAGCTCCACGAACTGGTGATACATGGACGGGAGCTTCTTCATCACCCGCTCGGCGGGCAGGTAGCTGATGTCGAGGAACGCCCCGCCGTGCGGCGTGCCGCGGCCCTCCCGGACCTCGGTGTAGATGGCGCGCGCGACGTTGTCGCGGGTGGAGAGCTCGGGCGGGCGGCGCGCTTCGGTCTGCACGTTCGCCACCGAGGCCTCGAGCCAGCGCCGCGCCTCGTCTTCATTCTCGGCGTACTCGTGGCGGCGCGCCTCGGGCAGGTACTTCCACATGAAGCGCTCGCCTTTGCTGTTGCGCAGGATGCCGCCCTCGCCGCGCACGCCCTCGGTGACCAGGATCCCCATGACGCCCGGCGGCCACACCATGCCGGTGGGATGGAACTGGACGAACTCCATGTCGATCAGCTCGGCGCCCGCCTCGTAGGCCAGCGCCTGGCCGTCGCCGGTGTACTCCCACGAGTTCGACGTGATCTTCCACGCCTTGCCGATGCCGCCGGTCGCGATCACCACCGCCTTCGAGCGGAACTGGACGAAGCGCCCGTTCTCGCGCCGGTAGGCGAGCGCCCCCGCGATGCGGCCGCCGTCCAGGAACAGGCGCGTCACGGTGCACTCCATGTGCACGTCGATGCCCATGTGCACGCCCCGATCTTGAAGGGCGCGGATCATCTCGAGCCCGGTGCGGTCGCCGACGTGGGCGAGGCGCTTCCACTTGTGGCCGCCGAACGCGCGCTGGAGGATGCGGCCGTCGGCGGTGCGGTCGAACAGCGCCCCCCACTGCTCCAGCTCGCGCACCCGGTCGGGCGCCTCCTGCGCGTGGAGCTGCGCCATGCGCCAGTGGTTCAGGAACGAGCCGCCCTTCATGGTGTCCTGGAAGTGCGTGCGCCAGTCGTCCTGGGAGTCCACGTGGGCGAGCGCCGCGGCGATGCCGCCCTCCGCCATCACGGTGTGGGCCTTGCCGAGCAGCGACTTGGTGACCAGCCCGACCCTGGCACCCGAGGCCGAGGCCTCGATCGCGGCGCGCAGCCCGGCGCCGCCCGCGCCGATCACCAGCACGTCGTGCTCGTGGGTTTCGAACTGGTCCATCATCGGAAGAGCCTCGGGTTCATGCCGGGTGCGGGTCGCCTAAGGGCCCCACAGGCCCAACGGCGTGTCGAACAGAGTCTTGAAGCTCGCGAGCATCGGATCCGAGAGCACGCCCATCGAGCACAGCCGCACGTAGAAGTCGGCGAAGCACACCGCGAACAGGCTCGCCCACGCCCAGCCCATGTGGTGCTCGTTCAGGCCGCTCACCACGCTCCACGCCTTGTGGCGCGGGCCGCCCGCGACCACGCACGAGAAGCAGTCGAGCTTGCCGCCCACCAGGTGGCGCAGCGAGTGGCAGGAGAAGGTGTAGAGCGTGAGCGTGGCGGTCGACGCGAGGATCGCGAGCGACCCGCCGCCGATGGCGGCGTAGTGGACGCCGGCCTCGTCGGTGAAGGTGAAGGCGCGCGCCACGTCCCACCACAGGAAGATCAGGAACACCGCGGCCAGATACATGAAGTAGCGATGCAGGTTCTGGAGGACGAACGGGAACTGGAGCTCGCCGCGGTAGCCTGGCGCCTTCATCTCGCCCACCGCGCACGCGATCGGGTCGGCGAAGAACGCGCGGTAGTACGCCTTGCGGTAGTAGTAGCAGGTGGTGCGGAAGCCGAGCGGGATCCAGAGGATGAGGAGCGCCGGCGAGAGCGGCCACCACGACGGCTTGAGGGTCGGCGAGTAGAAGGGCGAGAGATACGGACCGAATTCGTAGTGATTGCCCTGGAACGCCGCCCAGGTGGCGTATGCGCCGAGCAACGCGAGCCCGATCGCCTGCGACACCGGCACGATCCACCAGTTGTCCTTGCGCTCGGTCTCGCCGAGGCGCTGCGTGGCGCCCGCGCCGCGCCACGCGCCGGGCGGTGTGCCGGTGGCGGGGAGCCCGGGCGACCGCGGCGGTGCGGCCGTGGCGGCGCCGGTCGCGCTCACGCCGGCTCCCACGCGTCCTGGTCCAGGTCCGGGAACGAGATCTCGACCTGGCCGGGCTGCTCGATGTCTTCGAGACGGCTGCGCCCGTCGCTGCCGGTCCTGCCCTCGAGGGTCCTGCCGTCGGAGAGCTTCAGGGTGTAGCGCTGGCCGCCGAGCCCCTTGTCCTTCATGTCCACCAGCTCGATCTCGATCCACGTGGTCTGGCGTGCCTTCGTCTCCTGCTTCTCGGGCGGCGGCGCCTCCTCGGCCTCCTCAACATCCACCGCCATCCAGGCGTTCTTCACCTCCGGGGCCGGCGGGAGGCCGGGATGCAGGACCACCCGGAGCTCGCCGCTCTGCAGCGCGCGGTCGATGCGGGGCTTCACGAAGCGGTGCAATTCGCGGAGCGAGAGCTGGGAGAGGTTCGCCGATTCGCGGCCGGTGAGCCGCTCGTAAAGCCGGATGGCGTCGGCGCGGTGCTGCGGGTCGGCGAGCCAGCGGTCGAGCTTTCCGGACGCGAACACGGCGGAACGCTCGTGTTCGCTCGAATCGTCGCGGTGGAGGAATTGCCAGTTGCGGAATCGCGATCCCATGGTTCCGATGAGGGCCCAATGCCTCGAGGCGAGTGAGCGCGGAGTCTAGCGCGGGCGCCGGGGAGGCGTCCAATCGCGGGCGCGGCCTATTCCGTCGCGACCTCGCGCAGCAGAGCCCGCGCCGCGTCCCGGCTCAGCGAGCCGCGCGGCAGCTCCAGCACTTCGACGGTCCGCCCGCCGGGCCCCGCCAGCTTGATGCGGTCGCCAGCCTTGATGCCGTGGCTCGGCTTCACGACGCGGCCGTTCAGGAGCGCGGCACCATCCTGGATGGCGGCGTTCGCCGCGGAGCGGCTCTTGAAGAGCCGCAGCTCGAACAGCGCGACGTCGAAGCGCACGGGCGCCTACCCGCACAACCAGCGCGCGAGCGCGAACGAGAGTGCTCCGAGGAATGCCCACTGGATCGCACCCGCCGCGATCGGGCGGAGCCCCGCCGCACGCAGGTCGCCGAACCCGGTCTGAAGTCCCACCCCCGCCATCCCCACGCACAGGAGCCAGAGATCGCCGCGGCGCAGGCCGTCCACCACTCGCGCCGGCAGCCAGCCCAGCGAGTTCACCACCGCGAACGCCACGAACAGCACCAGGAACCACGGCACCGGGGCGACACGCGCCCGGCCCGCGGCGCGGTGCCGGTGGCGCAGCGACCAGCCCAGGTAGAGCACCACCGGCGCCAGCAGCGCGATGCGCGCGAGCTTCACCACGGTGGCGACCCGCGCCGCCTCCTCGCTCACGCCGAATCCCGCCGCCACCACCTGGGCCATCTCGTGCAGGCTCGCCCCGTCCCACACCCCGTAGACGAACGGCGTCATGCGGAGCGCGTGAGCGAGCAGCGGGTAGAGCACGATGCCGATGGTGCCGAGCAGGGTGATGACGCCGAGCGCCAGCGGCGCGTCCTGCTTCTCGCCCTGCACCACGCTGTCGGCCGCTACGATGGCCGAGGCCCCGCAGATGGCACCCCCCACGCCCAGCAGCAGCCCGAGCTTCTCGCCGACCCCGAGGCGGCGCGCGATCCACCAGCCGAAGAGCAGCGCCAGGAAGGTGGAGACGATCACCACCGCGAGCGCGGGCGCGCCGATCTTCCACAGCTCGGCGACGCTGAGCCGGAATCCGAGCCCCGCCACCGCCCAGCGCAGGAGAGGGCGCTGCGCGAGCCGGATGCCGGGATCGGCTGCGGCCGGGACCGGCGCCAGCGACTTCCACGCGATGCCGAGCAGGATGACGACGAGCAGCGCGCTCACGTGGAGCGTGTCCTTCACCCGCGGGTGCTCGGCGATCGCGAAGCCGGCGGTGGCGAGCAGCGCGGCCAGCAACAGCCCGGGAAGGAGGCTCCGGAGCGCCGCGGTCACTCCGTGTAGTACAGCTCCCGATACTGGCGGCGATAGCCGCCGCCCTCGACCGGATTGAAGATGTGGCAGTACTTCATCTCGCCGCCGTAGACGTGGATGGTCGCGGCCGGCGCGGCGTCGGCGTTCTCCAGGACGTGGTACTCGAACGGCGGGATGAGCGCGCCGGCCTCGCCGATCCCGGCCAGCACCACGTTCTCCCTTTCGAACTGGACGATGTCCTTCTCCGGGTCCCCGCCGCGCACCGAGAACGAGGTGACGCGGATGCGGCCCCGGTACACGCACTCGACGCACCACATGCCGGCGTGGTCGTGGAGCGGCGTGCCCTGGCCCTTGCCCCACACCATCACCAGTGCCGTGTAGCGTTCCGCGGGGTCGCGATGCAGCAGCCGGCGCGCGTAGCAGTCGGGCGTGGGCTCAAGGAAGGAGGGATCGAGGAACGCCTCGCCGCTGCTGACCACGTCGCTCAGGACCTTCTTGACGTTGCGACATCGGGTGGCGTCGTCGCGGATGACAACCGCCTCATCGAGGCGGCGGATGAGCTCATCCACCTTCGAGGAATGGGGGGTGACGGTCATGGCGGGAGTCCTCCTGTTGCGGACGATGGTAGCAGAGCACGCGGGGCCGAGGCAGCAACGTTCGTTGGTGCGTCTCGCCGCCGCCTACAGCGCGCCGCGCCGCGCCACCAGCCGGAGCCCGATCGCCCGCAGCGTCATCTCCGCGATCCGCATGCTCTCGAGCTCGAACACCCAGTGTGCCAGCCGCGCGCCGCGGTCGGTCGGCTCGACCCGCTCGCAGAAGTAGCGGTAGAGGTAGGGCGCGGTCGCGACTCGCTCGAGATCGAAGCGAGTCCCGAGCGCCACCAGCATGTCCTCGCTGGTGTGGAGCGGCGGGTCCCCCTCGTGCTCGTGGAACCAGCGGTCGAGCGGGCTCGACGCGAGCGGCACGGAGCCGGGATCGGCCGCGATCATCCCCGCGGCCTCGAGCAGTGAAAGCGTCTCGTAGAACCAGCGCGCGGTCTCCTGATCCATGCGCTCGACCGCGAATTCCTCGGCGATGAGCGTGCCGCCGGGGCGGAGCAGGGCGTGCGCGCGGTCGGCGGCCCGCGCCGGCGACTCGAGGTGGTGGAGCGAGCGAGTGAAGACGATCGCGTCGAAGGGCTCTGCGCGAAACGAGAGGAAATCGCCGGCGACCGCGTCCACGCCCCGCGCGCGGCAGTCGGCGGCCGCTTCGTCGGAAGCGTCGATCCCGGTCACCGCGAACCCCTTCGCCTTGAGCCACGCCGCCACCGCGCCCGAGCCGCAGCCCACCTCCAGCACGCGGCACGGGGGCCTCGGCAGCGCGCTCTCGAGGAAGCGCACGGTCTGTTCGACCATGAGCTCCGTGGGCTTCGGTTGCGCCATGGCCCCGGCAGCATACCGCCGGGCGTGCGCTCAGGGCAGGAAGAAGAACGCGATCGCGAGGATCACGTAAACCGCGAGCAGCAGCGCTCCCTCGAGCCAGTTGGACTCGCCGTCCTGCGCCACCAGGCCGCACACCCCGACCGCGATCCCCACCGCCAGCACCTCGAACGGCGTGAAGCGCAGGTCCATCGGCCCGTGCGGCATGAACCACGAGACGAACACCAGAACCGGCGCCACGAACAGGGCGATCTGGATGCTCGAGCCGATCGCGACGTTGAGCGCGAGATCCATCTTGTCCTTCATCGCGACCAGCACCGCGGTCGAGTGCTCGGCCGCGTTGCCGACGATCGCCACCACCACGACGCCGATGAACACCTCGGTCAGCCCGAGCGCGTGGGCGGTCTCCTCGACGCTGCCCACCAGCAGCTCGCTCATCCACGCCACGAGCGCGGTCGCGACGAGCAAGGTGATCGCCGCGCGGCCGAGCGGCGTCGCGGAGCCGGGGGCGTCCCGCGGGCCGGCCTGCCCGGCGTAGAGGTGGCGGTGAGTCCGCAGACTGAACACCAGGCTCAGCAGGTAGGCGGCGAACAGCACCACCGAGATCTGGAGCGAGAGCCCGCGCTCGACCAGGAGCTCTCGTGCGGGGCTCAGGGCGCCGCGCCCGACCGCGCCCTCGGCCACGATGTGGAACATCGCGGGCACCACGAGCCCGATCGCCGCCAGCGCCAGCAGCGTCGAACCCGCGGCCGCGGCTGCGCGGTCGAAGGTCTGGCGCTCGCGGCGCGCCCCGCCCGCCACGCACGCGAGCCCGAGCACCAGCAGGATGTTGCCGATGATCGAGCCGGTGAGGCTCGCCTTCACCACGTCGTAGAGCCCGCGCTGCATCGCGACCAGCGCGATGATGAGCTCGGCGGCGTTGCCGAAGGTGGCGTTGAGCAGCCCGCCTACGCCGGCGCCGAGGCGCGCGGCCAGCGCTTCGGTGGTCTCGCCCATCAGGCCGGCGAGCGGAACGATGGCGAGCGCGGCGCACGCGAAGACCGCGAGCGACCCCCAGTGGAGCGCCGCGGCGAGCGGGGCGAGCACCACGAACACCAGCAGCAGCTGGAGCGCGCGCTCGGGCGCGAAAAGGCGGATGGGAGCGCGAGGCGCGGCGGTCATGGCGCGGGACTGTGCACGATGCGCATGTCGCGCTCAAGCGCGGCGCCGGCGGCCGATCGCGGCGAGCAGGAGAAGGACAAAAGCCGGCGGGAGGCGGGTCACATCGAGCGCAATCCCCCCGAGCAGTGAGGGGCCGTCGAGGTGCTTCAGTCCTCGGCTTGCGCGAGGCCCTCGAGTGCGACATCCACGCGTGCCCGCCAGTCCCTAGGCGGCATCGATCGCCTCCCTGAGCACGGCGTCGCGGATCCGCGGCTTGAGACCATCCCGCGGCACGAGGTCGACGCGATGGCCGAGAATCGCCTCCAGCCTGCGGCGCAGCGCGAAGAGTTCGAACAGGCCGGTCGGCCGAGAAAACTCGACCAGCAGATCGACGTCGCTCTCGGGACCAGCATCGCCCCGCGCCACGCAGCCGAAGAGTGCCAGCGACTTCACGCCCATACCCCTCAACTCGTCCCGGCTCGACGCCAGTCGTTGCAGCACCTCTTCCCTTCGCACGTCCGATCCCCTCTCGAGCCGGCGCACGCGGGCCGACGGTGGCCAAGCGCAGCGCGGCCCACGCAAGGATTGACGTCCGAGCCGCGAATTGCAAATCAAACGAGCGGGGGCCAGAGGCCCCCGCCCGCATTGGCTACCGGAGTGGACACGCGCCCCGGTTACGCGCTCCTATCGCGAGCCTGCTTAGGAGCAACCCATGGACGTTCCGCAGTTGAGGCACTTGAAGCAGGTGCCGTTGCGGACCGTGATGTGACCGCAGCAATCGCACAGCGGCGCGTCGCCCGGCACCTTGCCGAGCAACGCGTCCTGCGCGCCTTCGGAGCCGGAGATGTCGCGGTGCTTCGCGGATGGCGGTGCGGCGACAGTCACGGCCGGAACCGCCGCGATCTTCGCGACGGCCTCGCCGTTGCCCTGCCCGTTGCCGCCGTTACCGGCACGCTGGTGCTCCTTGCCCACCGGGTGGGCGGTGGCGTGCGCGGACGCGACCGGCGCGCCCTTGAGATCTTCCGTCACGATGTGCGCCAGGTCGGTGCGCCCCAGGTACTCGATGCCGAGCACGCGGAACACGTAGTCCACCACGCTGGTGCAGGCCCGGATGTTGTCGTGGCCGTCCACGCGCCCGTGCGGCTCGAAGCGCGTGAAGCAGAACTGGTCCACCAGGTCATCGAGCGGCACGCCGTACTGGAGCCCCATCGAGACCGAGATGGCGAAGCAGTTCATGATGCTGCGGAACGCCGCGCCCTCCTTGTGCATGTCGATGAAGATCTCGCCGACCGTGCCGTCCTCGTACTCGCCGGTGCGCAGGAACACCTTGTGGCCGCCGA
>CAZYQK010000126.1:0-9327 GCA_964650245.1 uncultured bacterium
CGGCCGCACGGTCGGCGCCGGCGTGGTCGCTGAAGTCGTCGCCTAGGGAGTGAATGATGCGTGACCAGGTGACGCTCGCCTGCAACGACTGCAAGCGCCGCAACTATATCTCGACCAAGAACAAGCGACTGCATCCGGACCGGGTGGAGTACCGAAAGTACTGCCCGTTCTGCCGCAAGCACACCGCCCACAAGGAGACACGTTAGGGCGCTTCGGCGCGTCGCCTCGTTCGGGCCGGCGGCGTGGCGCGCGGGGCGGACTTTTGGAGCAAGTGCAGCAGGCCTGTAGCTCAGTCCGGCTAGAGCACCGGTCTCCAAAACCGGGAGTCGGGGGTTCAAATCCCTCCAGGCCTGCCACCGTCTCGTGGTGCGGCGTGCGAAGGGCGCCGGCGTCCGGGGCAGGGGCGGCAACGGGGAGGAAGGGCCAGAGCCAATGGCGTGGACGACACAGGTTCGAGAGTTCATCAAGGAAGTCCAGGTGGAGTCCACCAAGGTCAGCTGGCCCACTCGATACGAGCTGCGTGACTCGACGATCGTGGTGATCGTGACCGTCCTGATCGTGTCGGTGTTCATCGGTATCGTGGACCGCGTGCTGACGTTCGGAATGGGAATGCTGTTTCGTTAGCGGCGTGCGGCCCGGCGCTCGATCGGGCCGATGGCGCGCTGCGCAAGGCGGGGACGGGCATGGGAAAGAAGTGGTACGTGATCCACACCTATTCGGGTCACGAGAACAAGGTGAAGACGAACCTCGAGAAGGCGATCCATTCGGCCGGGCTGGCCGAGCAGTTCGGCCAGATTCTGGTGGCCACCGAGGAGTTCGTCGAGATGAAGGACGGGAAGCGGAAGACTTCGAAGCGCAAGACCTTCCCCTCCTACGTCATGATCGAGATGGACCTCGACAACGATACGCGCCATCTGGTCCAGAACGTGCCGGGCGTGACGCGCTTCATCGGCTCCGGCCAGAGCGCGGTCGCGCTGCGTGAAAACGAGGTCCGGCGCGTGCTGGGCCAGATGGAGGCGACCAAGTCCAAGCCCACTCCCACCGTCTCGTTCCGGATGGGGGACCACGTGCGAATCGTGGACGGCCCGTTCAGCGCGTTCACGGGCGTCGTGGACGAAGTCAACGGCGAGCGCGGCAAGGTCAAGGTCATGGTGAGCATCTTCGGTCGCGCCACGCCCGTGGAGCTCGACTTCCTGCAGGTGCAGCCGGTCTAGGAGGATCGATGGCGAAGCCGATTCAGGCCATGGTGAAGCTCCAGTGCAACGCGGGGAACGCGACGCCGGCGCCCCCGGTGGGCCCGGCGCTCGGACAGCACGGCATCAACATCATGGAGTTCTGCAAGCAGTTCAACGCGCGCACCCAGAATCAGGCCGGGCTGGTCATCCCGGTCGTGATCACGATCTACAACGACCGCTCGTTCACGTTCGTCACCAAAACGCCGCCGGCCGCGGTGCTGCTCAAGCGCGCGGCGGGCCTGGCCAAGGGCTCGGGCGTGCCGAATCGCACCAAGGTCGGCAGTGTCACTCGCGTTCAGGTCCGCGAGATTGCCGAGCTCAAGGCGCCCGATCTGAACTCCGCGACGCTCGAGGCGGCCGAGCGGATGGTGATGGGCACCGCCCGCAGCATGGGCATCGAGATCGCCGAATAGAAAGGGAAGGAACCGGATGGTTCGCCTGGGCAAGGAAGATGCGGAGCTGTTGCTGAAGGGGAAGACCCCGCGCGAGATCTACGAGCTCGTCCGCGATCGGGTATCGAAAGCCCCGGACGCGAGCATCAACGACTTCTTCGAGACCCTCGACTGGGTGGTGCGTGAAGGCTACGCCACCGAGGCCGAGCTCGAAGCGGTCGAGGAAGAGAACGGCTAGCAGCCGGAGCCGGGCACGCGCCGGAGCGCCGCGCGTGCCGGTGGGGTGGGCGCGGCCTGAGGGCCGCGTGGAACGGGCCCCAGCCGCTCGAGGCGTGCGTTAACCCGGTCGTGGGAGTGGCAGCCGTCGGCCGCCACGCAGGGACCACGGGAGGATTCATGAACCGAAGCAAGCGTTATCGCGCCGCGCTGGAGATCGCGAAACAGGCCGGGGCCGTCCGGGATCTCGCGCAGGCGGTGAAGCTCGTGAAGCAGACGGCACGGGCCAAATTCGACGAGACCATCGTGATGTCGTCGCACCTCGGCGTGGACCCGCGCCACTCCGATCAGCTGGTGCGCGGCACCGTCGTGCTCCCCCACGGCACCGGGAAGAGCGTCCGGGTGCTGGTGCTCTGCAAGGGCGAGAAGGAGAAGGAAGCCCAGGCGGCGGGCGCCGACTTCGTGGGCGCGGACGAATACGTGAAGAAGATCCAGGGCGGCTGGCTCGACGTGGACGCGATCGTCGCCACCCCAGATCTCATGGGCGAGGTGGGCAAGCTCGGTCGCGTGCTGGGCCCGCGCGGGCTGATGCCCAATCCGAAGAGCGGCACGGTGACGTTCGACGTCACGCGGGCGGTCCGCGAGCTCAAGGCGGGCAAGATCGAGTTCCGCGTGGACAAGGGCTCGAACGTCCACGCCCCGGTCGGGAAGGCCTCGTTCAGCGAGGACAAGCTGCTCGAGAACGCGCGCACGTTCCTGCGCGAGCTGCTGCGCGCCAGGCCCTCGACCGCCAAGGGCCACTACATCAAGAGCCTGACGCTGAGCTCCACGATGGGGCCCGGCATCACGCTCGATCCCGCCGCGGTCAGCGCCGATCTGGCGCATTAGGAGGACGCCATGCCCACACCTCAGAACGTGCAGATCCTCCAGCAGACCCGCGAGCGCATCGCCGGCGTGCGTGGCATCTACCTGGCCGACCTCTCCGGCATGAGCGTCGAGAAGGTTTCGCTGCTCCGCAAGAAGTGTCGCGAGCAGCGGGTGCAGGTGAAGGTCGTCAAGAACACGCTGCTCAAGCGCGCGTTCCACGAGCACGGCATCACGCAGCTCGACGACCACCTGATGGGGCCGACCGGCCTGGTGTACAGCCTGCTGGACGAAATGGTCCCGGCGAAGATCCTCACCGACTTCGCGAAGGTGCACGAGAAGCCGCGCATCAAGGCGGCGGTGGTGGACGGGCGGCTGTTCGATCCGAAGGCGATCGCGACCCTGGCGATGCTGCCGAGCCGGGAGGTGCTGCTGGGCCACCTGCTGAGCACCTTCATCGCGCCCATGACGCAGTTCCTGGCCGTCATCGACGCGACGCTCCGGCTGCCCGCGACGATGGCCGACGTACTGGAACGCGAGCGGAGCAAGCCTCCAAGCGACACGTCCCTGACCGGAAACCATCCGGGGCCCGGGGCCCCGGCGACGATTTGAACCCACGCCACATCCACGGCAACACAGAAGGAGAGAGAGAATCATGTCAACCGCGATCGACCAGGTGCTCGACTTGCTCGGCAACATGACCGTCCTCGAGCTCTCGGAGCTCAAGACGAAATACGAGGAGAAGTTCGGCGTGACCGCGGCGGCTCCCATGATGGCGATGCCGATGGGAGGGATGGGCGGCGGCGTGGCGGCGGTCGCCGAGGAGAAGACCGAATTCGACGTCGTCCTGACCGGCGTGGGCGACAAGAAGATCCAGGTCATCAAAGTGGTGCGCGAGCTGACCGGTCTCGGCCTCAAGGAGGCGAAGGACCTGGTGGACGGCGCTCCCAAGTCGGTGAAGGAGAAGGTCAGCAAGGCCGAGGCCGGGGAGATGAAGGCCAAGCTCGAAGAGCAGGGCGCGACGGTCGAGATCAGGTAGGCGCGCGATTCCGCTTCGCTTCGCCAGTGACCGGCGTGGCGGGCCCGGCTCGGGTCCGCGAGCGGACGCTCCTCCGGGGGCGCCCGGCCGGTGGCGTTTCACTTCCCCTATTAGAAAGGCGGGAAGGCCTTGAAGACTGCACGTCGCAAAGATCGGAAGAGCTTCTCGAAGATCGACCGCGAGTGGAATCTCCAGATTCCGAACCTGCTCGAGGTCCAGCTGAAGAGCTTCCGCGACTTCCTTCAGATCGATGTGGACCCCCTGCGCCGGCGCAACGAAGGGCTGCAGGAGGTCTTCACCGGAGTGTTCCCGATCAGCGACCCGCGCGAGCTGTTCGAGCTCCAGTTCGTGTCGTACGACATCGGCGAGCCCAAGTACACGATGGACGAATGCGTCGAGCGCGACCTCACATACTCCGCGCCGCTCAAGGCGCGGCTGCGCCTCATCACGCGCGAAGAGGTGGACGGTGTGAAGCGCGACAAGGACGTGATCGAGCAAGAGGTTTACCTGGGCGAGCTGCCGCTCATTACCGACAGCGGCACCTTCATCATCAACGGCGCCGAGCGGGTGATCGTGTCGCAGCTCCACCGCTCGCCGGGCGTGTTCTTCGACGAGCTGACGCACCCGAACGGCAAGCAGCTGTTCTCGGCGCGAATCATCCCGTATCGCGGCTCGTGGGTGGAATTCAGCCTCGACGTCAACGACGTCATGCACGTGCACATCGACCGCAAGCGCAAGCTGCCGGTCACCGTGCTGCTGCGCGCCCTGGGCTTTGTCGGCGACCGCGAGATTCTCGAGCTGTTCTACGAGAAGGAAGCGCTCGAGGTGAAGGGCAAAAAGGCGGAGTCCGCGCTGGGCCGGGTGTGCGCGCAGGACATCGTGGACGAGTCCACGGGCGAGATCCTGCTCGAGGCCAACGACGAGATCTCGGCCGAAAAGGTCGAAGTCCTCAAGAAGGCCGGACTCAGCACGCTCGACGTGTTCGTGATCCCGATGCAGGACGAGGCCGACGTCGTCCGCAACACGCTGCGCAAGGATACGACCCGGTCCCAGGAGGAGGCGCTCCACCGCATCTACAACCTGTTGCGTCCGGGCGAGCCGCCGCGGGCGGACTCGGCGCGCGAGATCCTCAACAAGCTGTTCTTCAATCCCAAGCGCTACGACCTGGCGCGGGTGGGGCGCTACAAGCTGAACCAGAAGCTCCCGCACGAGTACCTGATCCCGGGGCGCGACGTGCGCCGCCGCCTGGGGCTCGGGATCCCGGACCTCAACCACACCACGCTCTGCCGCGAGGACTTCATCGTCATCATCAAGTACCTGCTGCTGCTGCGCGGCAGCGGCGAGATCGTGACCGACCGCGGCCCGGAAACCGCGATCACCGACGACATCGACCATCTCGGCAACCGCCGGGTGCGCTCGGTGGGCGAGCTGCTCGCGAACCAGTTCAACATCGGACTGGCGCGCATGGCGCGCATCATTCGCGAGCGCATGTCGCTCCAGGATCAGGACCAGATCACGCCGACCGACCTGGTGAACTCGCGCACCATTTCGGCCGTGATCCAGAGCTTCTTCGGCAGCTCGCAGCTCTCGCAGTTCATGGACCAGACCAACCCGCTCGCCGAGCTCACCAACAAGCGCCGGCTCTCGGCGCTCGGGCCGGGCGGCCTGACCCGCGACCGCGCGGGGTTCGAGGTGCGCGACGTTCACTACACGCACTACGGGAGGGTGTGCCCGATCGAGACCCCGGAAGGCCCGAACATCGGGCTCATCTCGTCGCTGTCGACCTACGCCAAGGTCAACGAGTTCGGCTTCCTCGAGACCCCGTACTTTCGGGTCGAGAACGGCGTGGTGGACCGCAAGAAGCCCGAGTTCCTCGCCGCCGACGTCGAGGACCGCAGTCACATTGCGCCGGCCAACACGCCGTTCGACAAGAAAAGCGGCGCGCTGGTGCCGGATGCGCTCAGCGTTCGCTTCCGCGGCGACTATCCCACGATCGAGAAGACTCGGGTGGACTACATGGACGTGTCGCCGATCCAGCTGGTCTCGCCGGCTGCGGCGCTCATCCCGTTCCTCGAGCACGACGACGCCAACCGCGCGCTGATGGGTTCCAATATGCAGCGCCAGGCGGTGCCGCTGCTGGTCACCGAGGCGCCACTGGTGGGCACCGGCCTCGAGGACAAGGTGGCGGAAGACTCCGGGGCGCTGGTGATGGCGCGGCGCTCGGGCGTGGTCGAGTTCGTGTCGGGTGAGATGATCGCGATCCGTTACGAGCGCGACCCCGACGAGATGCCGGTCGACTATAGCGACCAGCCGAACCTCGATATCTACCGGCTCATCAAGTTCCGCCGGTCGAACCAGGACACCTGCTTGAACCAGCGCCCGGTGGTGACCGAGGGCATGAAGGCCAAGAAGGGCCAGGTCATCGCCGACGGTCCCGCGACCCGGGAGGGCGAGCTGGCGCTGGGCCGGAACGTGCTTTGCGCGTTCATGCCGTGGGGGGGCTACAACTTCGAGGACGCCATCCTGGTGAGCGAGAAGCTCATCAAGGACGATGTCTTCACCTCGATCCACATCGAGGAGTTCGAGCTCCAGGTGCGCGACACCAAGCGCGGCGTCGAGGAGATCACGCGCGAGATCCCGAACGTCTCCGAGGAGGCGGTCAAGAACCTCGACGAGGAGGGCGTGATCCGCGTCGGCGCCCGGGTGCGCCAGGGGGACATCCTGGTGGGGAAGGTGACGCCGAAGGGAGAGCAGGAGCTCAGCCCCGAGGAGCGGCTCCTCAAGGCCATCTTCGGCGACAAGGCCGGCGACGTGCGCGACGCGTCGCTCAAGGCGCCGCCGGGGATGGACGGCATCGTGATCGACATCAAGGTGTTCTCGCGCCGCGAAAAGGACGAGGGCACCAAGGTGCAGGAGAAGAAGAAGATCGAGAAGCTGCGCCGCGAGAGCAAGAAGGAGCGCGAGCGCATCTCCGACGTGCGGATCGCGAGCGTCAGCGAGATCCTCGCCGAGGAAACCGTGAACGTGCTGCGCAGCGCCACCACCGGCGAGGCGCTCGCCCGCAAGGGGCGCAAGTTCTCTCGCGAGTTCCTGGAGGAGATCGATCTCGACGATCTGGCATGGGGCACTCCGGTCACAGAGGACACCCGTGTCAACGAGCGCTTCTGGGCCGGGATGGAAGGCGCGCAGTCCGCCTTCACCCGCTGCGAGAAGGCGCTCGAGAAGGAGATCGAGAAGGTCACGCGCGGCGACGAGCTGCCGCCCGGCGTGGTCAAGCTGGTCAAGGTCTACATCGCCAAGAAGCGCAAGCTCTCGGTGGGCGACAAGATGGCCGGCCGCCACGGCAACAAGGGAGTGGTCGCGAAGATCCTCCCCGAGGAGGACCTGCCGTGCCTGCCGGACGGCACCCCGATCGAGATCGCCCTGAACCCGCTGGGCGTGCCTTCGCGCATGAACATCGGCCAGGTGCTGGAGACGCACCTGGGCTGGGCCGCGCAGAAACTGGGCTACACCTGCGCGACGCCGGTGTTCGCGGGTGCCACGGTGGACGAGATCAAGGCCGAGCTGCGCGCCGCGGACCTGCCGGACGACGGCAAGATGGAGCTGCGCGACGGTCGCAGCGGAGTGCCGTTCGACCAGCGCATCTGCATCGGCTACCTCTACATGCTCAAGCTGAGCCACCTGGTGGATGACAAGATCCACGCGCGTTCGACCGGCCCGTATTCGCTCGTCACCCAGCAGCCGCTGGGCGGGAAGGCGCAGTTCGGCGGACAGCGCTTCGGCGAGATGGAAGTGTGGGCGCTCGAAGCCTACGGCGCGGCCTACACGCTTCAGGAGCTGCTCACGGTGAAGAGCGACGACGTCGCCGGACGGTCGCGCATCTACGAGGCGATCGTGAAGGGCGAGAACCCCCCCGAGCCCGGCGTTCCGGAATCGTTCAACGTGCTGGTGAAGGAATTGCAGAGTCTGTGCCTGGAAGTCCAGTTCGAGGAAGTGTGAGCGACTTGAGCCCGATCCCGGCGCCGGGACCCGCGAGCGCATTGCGCGCCGTGGCCCGCGCGACCGTGATCCCCGGCGCGGACCCGAGGAGAGCGAGATGACGCAGGAAATGGAACTGCAGTCGCCGATGAACTTGACCGCGGCGAAGCTGGGTTTGACGCGGCCCGACGACCGGGATCAGCGGCGCCGGGCGGCCTTCAATTCGATCCGTATCCGGCTCGCGTCGCCCGACATCATCCGCAGCTGGTCTCACGGCGAGGTGACCAAGCCCGAGACCATCAACTACCGCTCCTTCAAGCCCGAGAAGGACGGCCTGTTCTGCGAAAAAATCTTCGGCCCGGTCAAGGACTGGGAGTGCAATTGTGGCAAGTACAAGCGCATCCGCTACCGCGGCGTGATCTGTGACCGCTGTGGCGTGGAGGTCACGCAGGCCAAGGTGCGCCGCGAGCGGCTGGGCCACATCGAGCTCGCGGTTCCGGTCTCGCACATCTGGTTCTTCAAGGGCGTGCCTTCGCGCATCGGCCACCTGCTCGACATGAGCATTCGCGACCTGGAGCGCATCCTCTACTACGAGTCCTACGTCGTGATCGAAGCCGGCAAGACCGGCTTCAAGCGGCGCGAGATCATCACAGAGGACCAGTACAACGAGGTGATCGACGAGCAGCCCGAATCCGGGCTCAAGGCCAAGATGGGCGCGGAGGCGATCCGCGACCTGCTCACCGAGCTCGACCTCGAGGAGCTGTCGACCGAGCTGCGGGCGCAGGCGAAGATGGAGACCTCGGTTCAGCGGAAGAAGGAGCAGCTCAAGCGACTGCGCATCGTCGAGGCGTTCCGGCACAGCGGCAACCGCCCCGAGTGGATGATCCTCGAGACCGTCCCGGTCCTGCCGCCCGATCTCCGTCCGCTGGTGCCGCTCGAGGGCGGCCGCTTCGCGACCTCCGACCTGAACGACCTCTACCGGCGCGTCATCAACCGCAACAACCGGCTGAAGAAGCTCATGGACATCAAGGCCCCCGAGGTCATCCTGCGCAACGAGAAGCGCATGCTGCAGGAGGCGGTGGACGCGCTGTTCGACAACGGCCGCCGCAGCCGCGCGGTGCGAGGGCAGGGCAACCGGCCCCTGAAGTCGCTCTCCGACATGCTCAAGGGCAAGCAGGGGCGGTTCCGCCAGAACCTGCTCGGCAAGCGCGTGGACTACTCGGGCCGCTCGGTGATCGTGGTGGGACCCGAGCTCAAGCTCAATCAGTGCGGGCTGCCGAAAAACATGGCGCTCGAGCTGTTCAAGCCCTTCATCATCCGCAAGCTCGAGGACCGCGGCTACGTCCAGACCGTGAAGAGCGCCAAGCGTCTGGTCGAGCGCGAGAAGCCTGAGGTGTGGGACATCCTGGGCGAGATCATCGAGAACCACCCGGTGCTGCTGAACCGCGCGCCGACACTGCACCGCCTCGGCATCCAGGGCTTCGAGCCGGTTCTGGTCGAGGGCAAGGCGATCCGCATCCACCCGCTGGTGTGCCAGGCGTTCAACGCCGACTTCGACGGCGACCAGATGGCGGTGCACGTGCCGCTCTCGTTCGAGGCGCAG
>CAZYQK010000127.1:0-9157 GCA_964650245.1 uncultured bacterium
ATCCCGGACTCGCCCTTGTCCCGAAAGCCGACCCACACCGTCACCGGGTCTTCGCTCCGCGCGGCGGCCAGCAGCGGCGGGTCGAGCTTGAAGAGTGCCGGTTCCGAGGCGTCACCGGCCGCCGCTCCCGCAGGCGGCGCCCACCGGGCCTGGAGCAGCGCCAGCAGCGCGAGCAGCGACGCGGCGAGCGCCGCGCCTGCCCGCCTCGAGCGCCGGCTGCGATGACGCCCGCACCACGCTGCCATCCTCCGCCTCCCCGGTCGCACGTCGTCGCACGGCCCCTGGCTCAGGAGCCGATCGGCGCGAGCACGCGAATGGACGTCTCGAGCCGCCCGACCTCGAGGCCGGCGTGATTCCTGAGCACGGGCGCGCGCCATTCGCCGAGCCGCTCCTGCTCGTGCCCGGAGAGCCACCCCATTTGCTCGAGCACCGCCAACACCGCCGGCGGCACGCCGCGCGGCTGGCCATCCTCGCACTTGAGGGCCAGCCCCAGACCCCGCCCGGGGTCTCCGACGCATTGCAGTCCCTCCGCCCCTCCCTTGGCGACCAGCCGGCCCTCGCTGGCTTCCATGAGCGCGGTGCTGAAGCGGCCCGTCCCGCCGACCACGCGCGGATGGGTCCGCATCGCGCGGCAGATGCGATGGAGCGCCTGCTCCCTGGGAACCCCATCGGGCCTGGCCGCGGCGAGCCGCGCGTAGGCGCGCGCCATCGCGGCGAGCGGCACCCCGAACACGCTGACGCTGCAGCCGTCCACCGCCACCTCCACCCGCTCGGGCGGCAGGCCGCAGCACGCGGCGACGGTTTCCAGCATCAGGCGTTGCAGCGGATGGTCGGCGCGCTCGTAGCCGGCGGTCGGCCAGCCTTCGGCCAGCGCCAGGCCCAGCATCCCGGCGTGCTTCCCCGAGCAGTTGTTGTAGAGCGGTGAGCGTTCTCCGGGGTGGGTGGCGAGATGGGCTACAGAGGCCGGGTCGATCGGATCGTGGCAGCCGCAGGCCAGGTCGTGTTCCGAGAGCCCGAAGCGGTCGAGCAGGCCGCGCACCAGCGCCACGTGGCGGGGGCTGCCGGTGTGCGAGGCCGCCATCACCGCGAGCTCCTCCTCGCCGAGCCGCAGGCGCCCGGCGTGGCCACGCTCGACCAGCGGGAGCAACTGAAACGGCTTCGCGGCCGAACGGAAGGTGGTGACACGTCCGGCGCCGGCGGTCGCGGCGAGCGTGCCGCCCGCCGCGTCGCACACCGCGGCCTCCATCCGGTGGAGCGACTCCGCGATCGCGCCGCGCCTGACCGTCACCTCGATCTGCAGTCGCATGGAGGGGGCGCTTGAGGAAGACCGGCGGGGCGCGCGCGGCCCGCTCAGCGGATCACGATGAATCGGTCCTGGAACGCGAACGGTTGCAGCTTCACGGTGGATTCCACCCGGTAGATGTAGATCCCGGAGGCCACGTCCTGTCCGTTCGCGTTCTTCAGGTTCCAGCGCTCGAAGTCGCGAACCAGATCGTTGTGCTGTAGCTCCGTCACCAGGTCGCCTGCGACCGTGAAGATCCTGATCGTCGCCCGCGGGGGAAGGTTGGTGAAGTGGATCTCGTGCCCGCCCGGCCGGTCCCACTCCTCGCGGGCGCGGAACGGGTTGGGAACCACGATTATCCGTTCGAGATCCCGGGTCGGCCCGCCGGTCGGCTCCACGATCGGCAGGTTCGCCAGCGGCGTCAGGTTCGCCAGCTTGTGGTTGGCGTTGAGGAAGGGGCAGGTCGTGGGATCACCCTTCACGGCACAGCGCTTGTAGTTGTCGAGCGTGTCGCGCCGCGTCCCGGGCACAAAGAGGTCCTCGAAGGTACCCTCCGCGGGGAGGTTCTTCTTCTCGTATGTGATGGAGTAGTAGGTCGGGAAGCCGTCGTGCGGTCCCGGCGGTTTCTCCAGGATGAACACCGAGTCGCCACGCGAGATGCACAGGCCGCTCGGAGTGCGATAGCGGCAAACCTTGACGTAGTGGCCGTTGGAGTCGGGATCCACGAACGTCGCGACGCTGTCGTGGACCACCTGGCCGCCGCACTTGAACGGATGCGTCGGGTCCGTGGCGTCCACGATGGAGAAGCCCCAGGTGATATCGTCGCCGCGATTGCGCGAGAAGCGGCGCACCAGCTCCATGCGGGTCGAGTCCGGGGCGTTCACGACGCGATAGATGCGGTACCCGCCGAAGTCGGGCCGGGCTTCCGCGTTCCGGTCGCGCAGGAAACGGACCGTGATCGTGCGGGGTTCGGCTCGCAGGCTGTCAGCGCGGACCGGCAGGGACCCCGGGCAGTCCAGACTTCCGATGACGTGGTAGGCGGGGTCGTCCTGGAACGCGTACGGGTAGGACCAGATCGGGATGCGCGGAAAGCCGGGCGACTGCCCGGCGGCCGGCGCCCACGACCCGGCGCCGGCCGCGAGGGCCAGCGCCAGGATCGGGGTGATCGCGAATGAAGGGCCGGTGACGATGGGGCGCGGCTGCTTCATGCGGCTACTCCGGGCGGCCTGCGCCGGGTGTCGCCGACCCGGCCGGGAGCGCGGGCGGCGGCCCCGTCGGCCCCACGCGACCTGGCGGGAGCGGATTCCAGGGTTGCGACCGACCCGCCGCGAAGCCACCCATGATCGAGGGTGCCGCCCGGCTCGCGGCGACCGGGTTCGGCTGGATGTTCCACATCATCCTGAGCACGAAGTCGACCAGCTGCTTGCACTGGGTCTTCCGATAATTCCAGATGTTGAACCCGGAGATGATGAGCGGCACGTTGTCCTGGCCGTGGTAGTAGGTCATGCAGGGGGAGATCTGACCCGGCGGCAGCGCCGTGGCCACCGCCTTGTACAGGGTGTCGAGCGTGGTGCGAATGTCCTCGGCCGGCCCGGGATTGTAGTCCTCTGTGATGTTATTGGACGTGCTCAGGAACTCGATGTCGAACTGGGTCTGGTAGAAGTTTGAGCTGTTCACGGTGCGATTGGGTGGGAAGGTGTCTCCCGCCGCCAGCGACTTGGGCAGCAGCGAGGCCGGCATCGGCACCAGCGTGTTGTTGTAATCGATCGTGGGCACGTTCGACGCCCTGACGAAGCGCCCCAGCTCCTTCACGATATTGAGCTGCGCCTTGAACTGCTTGAACTCCGAGCGCCAGTGGAACTGATCGTACACGAACCTTCCCGGGACGAGCTCGCCGTTCGGGTTGGAGAACGTGAGCGTCGGCGTCGGCGGTTGCGAGTTGTTGTTCAGCTTGTCCCAGGGGCGCATCGAGGCGGTGGGTGCCCCGGCCCCGACGAGCCACACCTGGCCGCCCTGGCGGATGTACGCCGCCAGCGTGTTCGACCGGCCCGTGGTGTTCATGAAGCGCAGCGCCGTGATGGGATCGTTCCGATCCGTTCCGGGATTGTTGTTGCCCGCCGCCCCGCCATCGACGATCCAGATCAGGTGGCGGTACCTTCCCAGCGCCGAGAGCCGGACGGTCATGTCCTCCAGGCCCTGGCGGGTGTTCAGCGTGTCGAAGGAGTAGCCGTTGAAGAGACCCGGACGCGTGATGGTGCCCGCGGGATAGCAGGCCCAGGGAACCCGTCCGCGCGCGTACAGGAAGGTGTCGAGCTCGGCGGCCGTCGGCCAGAGGCCGAGCGGTCTGTCCATGCACGCCACCGTGCCCGGCGTCCGCTGGTCCACCAGCAGCCGCGTGTCGTCGACGATGCCCAGCTCGTTCACGAACGACGCCTGGATCACCGAGAAGCGCACGCAGCCCAGGCTCTTCAGGTTGTTGATGTCCTCGGCCTCGATGTAAAAGCGGTGGAGTTGGCCGCCCGGGTAGGGGCCGATGGTGCAGGATGTGACCCCCGAGTTCCTGGGGCTCCAGTGCGCGAGGTCGTCGTCGTCGATGCGCTCGGTGTCGTCGTTGAGATCCACGATGTCCACCGCCCACCGGTAGCTCTTGATCGCGGAGCCCGGAATGGCGGTCGCGAACCAGTTGAACGTCAGGGGAATGCCGGCCGGCACCTCGAGCGGGACGCAGTTGATGTCGATACCACCGGCGTTGTACTCGTAGAAGAAGAACTCGTTGAACATCGTGATCGTCGGATTGTTGGAGCCGGCGAACGTGACGCGGAAGTAGAGCATGTTGACGGCGAAAGAGAAGGTCGGGGAATATGCGCCGGCCTCGTCGAACGCGATGACGCAGAAGACGTACTCCTGGTCCGGAATCAGGCTGCTGAACCGCTTCTGGGTGGTGTCGGCGCTGGTGGAATCCCATCCCACCCAGTTGCGGGGCGCGTAGTAACGGCGCACCGTGTCCCGGCTGGTCGTGAATTGCAGCGCGGTCTGTACGCTGACGTCGGTCTGATTCGTGAGTAGCTTGTACTTGTATTTGACCGGCTTCTTGGTGAAGACCCCGTCGATGTCCTCGCCCGCCCACTGGATGAGCACCGCCGGCGTCACGTAGGTGCGATTCGAGCGCGGCGGCGGATCGAAGATCTGGACCGTTGGCGCCACCGTGTAGGAGAAGAAGGACCGCGTGGCCGGCGGCGAGGTGGCGTGCCGGTTGTCCTCCGCCTTGAGGACGAAAACATGGAAATCCTGCCCGCG
This sequence comes from uncultured bacterium, assembly GCA_964650245.1. Lineage (GTDB taxonomy): Bacteria > Eisenbacteria > RBG-16-71-46 > RBG-16-71-46 > RBG-16-71-46 > WS-2. The sequence continues at coordinate 4,580 of CAZYQK010000127.1, forward strand.
CGGCTCGGTGGGAGGGCTCAGGCTGTCCGGGCGGGTGGACGGGAAGCTGAACGTCAGCTGGCTCTTGTCGGTGATCTGCCACGCCGTGTCCGCACCGGCCTCACGCGGGGGATCGATGGCGTACAGGTAGCGTTCGATGCGGCCGTCCGGATCGAAGCCGATCCAGTTCAGGGTGATCGAGTAGTAGTAGCGGGTGACTTCGCTATACGGGGCGTTGGTCAGCCGAACCGTGGGCGGCTGGTTGGGCAGCAGGATTCCTGCCGCCTTCTTGCTGCACCCCCAGACCGAGAAGGCCAGCGCGCCCAGCGCGATTACCAGCAATGTGCCTGCGGTGCGACGGGCGTTCATGGCGTCTTGCTCCCTCTGACTGCTTCGGAGGACCCCGGTCCTTCGAAAAACGAAATATTCACATCGGCCGCTGAGAACGCTGCGGCTACGGAACGAAGACGGGAATATTGTAGTTGCGGCAACGTCCCTGCCCCAGGTTGGTCTCACACGCGTCGCAGTCGCACAGCTCGATCCTCACCCTGACCGGGTCGGGCGCGCCCCTGATGTAGCTCGGCACGTCGACGCTGGTCTGGATCGCGATGCCGATCCGGCGCTTGAATTGAGGCGGATTGTAGGTCGTATCCTGGCCCGTAAAGACGCTCTTGCCCAGAAGGAAGAGGTTGAAGCGGAAGACGGGCGCCAGGGGCGATCCCGGCGGCGGGCCGCCGCGCCTGGGATCGCCCGAGTACGGGTCGTCGTCCACCACCATGTCGAGCCGCAGCGGTATGGTTCTCGTCGCGTAGTTCGCGTTCGGCCTGGGGTTGAACGCCGCATTCTCGGTGAGCAGGTAGGGCGCCCGGTTGACGTAGAAGGTCAGCACCCGGCTGCGCAACGAGTAGCGCGGCATGGAGGGCGTGATGAGCCCCCGCTCGACCGAGTCCACGAACGCCTCCGGATGATCGCCGATGCGCTTGTCGACGGCCCCGTCGCCGTCCTCGGCGCGAGTGATGGCGTAGGCGCGCCCCGACTGCTGCATGCCCTGGTAGCCCCCGATGTGGGGCTCGGGCACCAGTGCCGGATCGGAGAGCGGGTAGGTCTGACTCTGCGGCAGGCCGCTCAGGGTGCCGAGCGAATCGACGATCACGGGGATGCGGAAACGGAACCCGACCGGGGAGCCATTGGGCGGCCGCCGCCGCAGCACGGGCGCCACGCTGCTGTCCGGAAGGCTCTGATTCACGCCGATCACCCGGACGTTGTATGGCGAGTCGGGATCGAAGCCGCCGCTGTGGAGCAGCACCCAGGAGTTCATGTTGACGGTGTCGCCCTCGCTCCGCACGAAGACCCGGTTCTTGTAGAACTCGAAGAACGTGCGGATCTGCTTGCGGCGCGCGGGCAGGATCTGGACCGAATCGGAATGGAGCAGGCTGCCCGGGTGGGCCTCGATGCTTCGCCAGTTGGGACTGGGGACGTCATGGTAGCGGGTGGCATGTCCGTTCCCGTCGCGCAGCACGGTGTAGAAGCCCGGGTTCGACGCCGGGAGGCTGTCGGGCCCCGAGAACCAGGTGTCCGGCCCCAGGTTCATCTGGAAGCGACGGGTGGTCTCGGGCGACGTACGCGCGCCGCCAGCCTGGTCGATCGCCCGCAGCGTGAAGATCTTCGGCCCGTTCGCGATCTTGTCGCTCGGGCCGGTGTCGATCACCGGCACGGGGGGGAAGGTGTTGTACTGCTTCTGGCTCACGCTCGCGGGAACGGTCACGAAGTCCGGCTCGTCGAGCTTGTACTTGAAGGCCACCGCCGGGTTGTCGGCGATTGTCATGTCGGCGTGCCACTGGAAGGTGATTTGGCTGCCGGCGGGGACGGTGTCCCGGGGGTACGGCACGCTGCGGTCGAAGGTGTCCTTGATGGCGTAGGCCCTGACCATCTGGGGCGCGTCCAGGTTGTCGGGATCGAACACGTAGCCCAGCGCGGTGGCCTGGTCGATCACCGGCACGGGGGGGAAGCGGTCGAGCGCGCTGAACATCAGGCGCGCCGGGGACGGGTCCGCCTTGCCGTTGTTGTCTACCGCGTAGAGGAAGAACGCGTGCTGGCGGTTGTTCGTGCCTGCTTCGACCGAGAAAATGAACGTGCTGTCGCGCCGGGTGGTGTAGCGATAGTCGCGCGCCTTGGGACCCGGCAGCGGGGGCAGTGGCAAGCCCGGCGTGGCCACGGTTTCCACGACCGCGAAATAAAAGCCCGCGACCTCACCGTCCTGGTCCGATCCGGCCCAGTAGAGGTGGTAGCGGAACGGGATGATCCCGGGCTGCGGTTGGACCGGGAATCCGAACGCGTCGAGGGTGGTGATGGTGTCCTGGGGCGCCGCGGTGATCCAGGTCTCTGGCGCCTGGTTCCTGTCGATGTTGGGCGTCAACGGCTTACGACAACCGACACCCACCAGGACTGCAAAAAGGGAAAGAATTAGCCCTGCACGAAAGCGCATCCACGCCCCCCAGCACGCCCAGTCTTCTCGAAGGGAAGTGACGCGAAGCTAGCAAGCACGGCGCGCAGCGTCAAGCCCCAAAAGGCTCGGTGTGGCTCGGATCCCCGCGGGCAGCCGCAGATTTCGGGGCCGTGACCCAGGTTTTCCATCCCGGCGCGGGCGCAGTGCCCGGCAATCGGGTAGGCGGGGCGTTTGAGCGCCCCGCCTCCCACCCCACCGTACGTGCCGTTCGGCATACGGCGGTTCAAGTTGAGCGCGCAAGGCGCCGGTGTTCTTCGACGAAGCTCACGAGACCAAGCTGGCGGAGAGTCGAGGTCGGAACGGCCGCGTTCATGTGACTGGCCCCGGCGTTCCACCACGGACCCCGGCCGTTACCGGCGCCGAGTCGTGCGTGTTCCGTCGTCAGTCCGCGGCGGCGAAGCTCATCGAACCGGGCGCGATTGCGCTTCCACTGCCGCCACAACACGGCGCGCAGCTTCCGGCGCAGCCACTGGTCCAGTTCTTCGAACGCGTTCTCCACTCGGCTCAGCCGGTAGTAGGCCGTCCATCCCCGGATGATGGGGACGAGCGTCGCGAGGGTGTCGGTGAGGCGGCGTCCCCGTGCAGCCCGGAACGTGGCTCGCAGTTTGTCCTTCAGTCGTTGAACCGACCTCCGGGCGACTTTGAGCTTCGCGTCGCGGTCCACCGTAAACGAGTAGCCGAGGAACGTGCGGTCCCACGGCCGCGCCACCGCACTTTTGTCCCGGTTCACCTTCAACCGGAGTCGCTTCGTGAGGAAGCCCTCCAGCGACGCCATCACCCGCTCGCCCGCCGCCTTCGACCGCACGTACACGTTGCAGTCGTCGGCGTAGCGCACGAAGCGGTGTCCCCGTCGCTCCAGTTCCTGGTCCAGCTCGTCGAGCAGGATGTTGGACAGTAGCGGCGACAGCGGCCCGCCCTGCGGCGTGCCTTCCGTCCGGGGTGGCGTCACGCCGCCCTCCAGCATCCCGGCCCGTAGGTAGCGGCCGATCAGCCGGAGCACCGGCTTGTCCTTTACTCGCTTTGCCACGAGTCGCATCAGCACGTCGTGGTTCACCGTGTCGAAGAACTTCGCCAGGTCCAGGTCCACCACCCACCGGTGGCCCGCCGCGATGTGTTCGCGAGCGCGCACGACCGCGTCGTGCGTCCCGCGTCCCGGCCGAAAGCCAAAGCTCGCGTCCGAGAACGTCGGGTCGAAGAGGGGCGATAGCACCTGATGCAGCGCCTGTTGGATCATCCGGTCGAGCACCGTCGGGATGCCCAGCGTCCGCACGCCGCCGCCGGGCTTCGGGATCTCTACCCGTCGCACCGGTTGCGGCTGGTACGTACCGCCGAGCAACGCCTGCCGGATGCGCGGCCAGTGCTCGCGGCAGTGGCCTTCAAGCGCATCGATGGTCATCCCATCGATACCCGGCGCACCCCGGTTCGACACCACCCGCGCGTGCGCCGTCGCCATGTTCTCGCGGCGCAACACTTCGTCGATGAAACTCCGAGCCTCGTCCCCGGTTGTTCCGCTGCGTGCCGCGCGTGCTTGACGCTCCGATTCCGATACCTCGGCGGTTCCGCCGCCTACCTCTCGGACCGGCTCGGGCATTCCAGCCCTCGCTCCTGCGTCTCCTTCACGTCGCGAACTCATCGGTCCAGTTCGGCTCCTCTCGTTCGGCCCTTCGCGGCTGTGCGCGCCGCTACTATGGCCTCGGCTGACTCCTCGCTCCGTTCGAGGCCAACCGCTCAATCGAACGTCGCCCGTTACAGGCGTGGGGCGAGGTCTCCCCGGGTATGACGCGTGACTTTCGCTCCATCTACCCGTCGCATTTACGCCGGCACGTTCCGGATGACTTCGGGCTTCAGGCTCTACGGCTCCCTCGCCCTCGTGTCGTCGCCTCGTATGCGCTTCGGGTTCCTCGGGCCGGAGCTTTGCCTGCGGCTTCCTCCCCACCCCGCCTCGCGGCGACGCGGTTGCCGTTCGGCTAACGGTTCCCGTCATCAAGGTCCGTAGAGGACTTTCACCTCCAAGTCATCGCGCCCTGCCGGGCGCACCAATCGGGATAGGGGAGCGCGGGTTCGTCCCGCGCTTCCCCTCCCACACCACCGGA
>CAZYQK010000128.1:0-8986 GCA_964650245.1 uncultured bacterium
TCATTCGCCGCCGCGCCATCGACACCGGCATCCCGCTGATCACAAATCTACAAGTGGCCGAGCTGTTCGTGAAGTCGATCGTGACGAAGAGCCTCGAGGACCTCAAGTGCGAGCCGTACGATTTTTACGTCCATGTTCCGCAGGTGGCGGCCTCGGGCGTCGATGGGCAGCCCGTGGAGCCGAAACGCGTGCGAAGTGATGATCGAGCCCCTGAAGGCGGCGCCGCGGTCCCGGGGGGCCTCGAGAGCCGAAGCCGGCCCGCAGAGCACCTGACGTCCGCGCTCCCGTGATGGTCGGGAAGGCGATAACCCGCGGCCGAACCAGGTGCCGCGACGACGCGCCTCCGGAAGTGAAATCAGGGGTTGGCAAGCCCGACTTCGTGCGATCCTTTAGAGAACGCACTCTGCCTCAGCGCGCCGGGATCGGGGGATGCGGCACGGAGCGTGGCCACTAGTTTCCTCCGGCCACCACGCTGATGAGCTTGAACATCGGCAGGTACATGGAGACCACCATGAAGCCCACGATGCCGCCCATCAGGACGATCATCACCGGCTCGATGATGGAGGTCAGCGTGTCGACCGCCGTGTCCACCTCGGCCTCGTAGAACACGGCGATCTTGGTGAGCATCTCGTCCAGGGCGCCGGTCTGCTCGCCTACCGAGATCATCTGCACCACCATCGGCAGGAAGACGCCCGAGGTCTTGAGCGGCGCAGAAACCGTTTCGCCCTCGCGGATCGACGCGCGAGCGGTCATGATGGCTTCGGCGATCACCTTGTTGCCCGCGGTGCGGGCGGTGATCTCAAGGCCGGCCAGGATCGGCACGCCCGAGGCGATCAGAGTGCCCAGGGTGCGGGTGAAGCGCGCCACCGACCCCTTGAGCAGCACGTCGCCGATCACCGGGACCTTGAGCATGATGCTGTCCACGGTGCGCCGCCCGCTCTCGGTCGCGTAGAAGCGCTGGAACAGGAATATCCCGACACCGATCGCGAGCAGGCCCACCCACCAGTAGTGCTGGAGGAGCGAGGACATGATGAGCACGATCTTGGTGGGCAACGGCAGCTCGCCGCCGAAGTCGGTGAACATTCGGGCGAAGGTGGGGATGATGAAGATCAGCATGAAGGAGGTGGCCGCCAGCGCCACGACCAGCACCACGGCCGGGTAGACCATGGCGCTCTGGATCTTGCGCTTGAGCGCGTCGGCCTTCTCGATGTAGGTCGCGAGGCGCATCAGGATCTCGTCCAGCACGCCGCCCGCCTCGCCCGCCGCCACCATGTTGCGGAACAGGTCGTCGAACACGGCCTTGTGCTTGCCGAGCGCGTCCGAGAGCGTCGAGCCGGATTCGACCTCGCGCGTCACTTCACCGATCACCCGGGCGAACGACGGCTTGCTCGACTGCTTGGCCAGGATGTCCAGGCACTGCACCAGCGGCAGTCCCGCCGAGATCATGGTCGCGAACTGGCGGGTGAAGATGGCGAGATCCTTGGTGCTGACCCCGCTCCCGCCGAACTTCGGCATGCTGAAGCCCCCGCCCTTGGGGCGCATCGACGTGATCAGGATCTTCTTCTTGCGCAGGATCTCGAGCGCCTCGTCCTGACGGCCGACCTCGATCTCTCCCGACTGGGATTCGCCCGCGAGCGTGCGGCCCTTCCACAGATAGACTGGCATGGCTTCCTCCTATGCCGCGGCCCGCATGACCTTGCCGAGCATCCCATCGAGCTCGGACCGGTCCGCGCAGCGCTCGAGCGCGTCCTCCGGGCTCAGTGCCTTGTCGAGCACCGCCTGGAGGAGCGCCTGGTTCATGGTTTGAATCCCGAACTTTTGCCCCACCTGCATCAGGCTGTAGATCTGGTGGGTCTTTCCCTCGCGGATGGTCGCCTTGATGGCCGGCGTGCACACCAGCACCTCGGCGCACATCACGCGCCCGCCCCCGCGGCTGCGCGGGATCAGCTGCTGGGTGATGACGCCCTCCAGCGTGAACGCGAGCTGGGTGAGGATCTGCTTCTGGCGGTCGGCCGGGAACACGTCCACGATGCGGTTGACCGCTTCATAGGTCGAGTTGGTGTGCAGCGTCGCGAACACCAGGTGACCGGTTTCGGCGATGGTGAGCGCCGCCTCGATGGTCTCGAGGTCGCGCATTTCCCCGATCAGGATGATGTCGGGGTCCTGGCGCAGCACGTACTTGAGGGCGGCCGGGAACGACTGGGTGTCGGCACCGACCTCCCGCTGGTTGACGATCGCCTTCTTGTGGTGGTGGATGTACTCGATCGGATCCTCGATCGTCATGATGTGGCACTGGCGCGTCGAGTTGATCTTGTCGAGCATCGCGGCCAGCGTGGTGGACTTGCCGCTCCCGGTCGGGCCGGTGACCAGCACGAAACCCCGCTGCCGGTTGGTGAAGTCGCGCACCACCGGCGGCAGTCCGAGCTTGTCCATGGCCAGGATTTCGTAGGGAATCTGGCGGATCGCCATCGAGACCACCCCGCGCTGCAGGAACACGTTCGCGCGGTAGCGGGACAGACCCTTCACGCCGAATGAGAAGTCGAGCTCCTTGGTGGTCTCGAAGCGCTTGCGCTGCTCGTCGGACAGCACGCTGTAGCACAGCTGGGCCGTCGTCTCCGGCGTCAGCACGTCGTATTCCGACGGCGTGATCCAACCGTCGACCCTGAACACCGGCGGCACTCCCGCCGTGATGTGGAGATCGGATGCCTTGCGGACCACCATGTCTTCGAGCAACTGTCTGAGGGTCACCACGTCCGGTTTCTCCTTCCGTGCGTCATGGGTTGAGCGGACCGCCGCTACAGCTTGTCGGCCGCCGTCTCCTTCAGGATTTCTTCCACGGTCGTGAGGCCCCGCTTGAGCTTCTCGAGGCCGTCGCGGCGCAAGGTCAGCATGCCCTCCCCGATCGCCGCCTTCTTGATCTCGCCCGAGGATGCTCGCTCCAGCGCCAGATCGCGGACCCTCGGCGAGAACGGCATCACCTCGTATACGCCCTGCCGGCCGCGATAGCCGGTGTTGTTGCAGTCCACGCAGCCCTCGCCCTCGAAGAAGGTGGCCTTCGCCGCCTCCTCGGGCGCCAGTTGGAGCTCGCGCAACACCTCTTCGTTGAGCGTGATGGGCCGCTTGCAGCTCGCGCACACCCGCCGCACCAGGCGCTGGGCCAGTACGATGTTCACCGACGACGCGACCAGGAACGGCTCCACTCCCATGTCGACGAGGCGCCCGATCGCGCTCGGCGCGTCGTTGGTGTGAAGGGTCGAGAGCACGAGGTGGCCGGTCAGCGCGGACTTGACCGCGATCGAGGCGGTCTCGATGTCGCGAATCTCGCCGACCATGATGATGTTGGGATCCTGGCGCAGGAAGGCCCGGAGCGCGGCGGCGAAGGTCAGCCCCACGTTCTCGTGGACCAGCACCTGGTTGATGCCATCGAGGTTGTACTCGACCGGGTCTTCGGCGGTCATCACGTTGACTTCGGGGGTGTTGACGCGCGACAGGGCGGAGTAGAGGGTCGTGGTCTTGCCGGATCCGGTCGGCCCGGTGACCAGCACCATGCCGTAAGGGTTCGCGATGGCCGAGATGAACTCCTTCATCGCCGCGGGTTCGAAGCCCAGCTTCTCAAGATCGATGTTGAGATTGCTCTTGTCGAGGATTCGCATCACGACCTTTTCGCCGAAGATGGTGGGGAGCGAGGACACGCGCAGGTCGACGGTGCGATTCATCACCTTGATCTTGATGCGGCCGTCCTGCGGCACGCGCCGCTCGGCGATGTCGAGCTCGGCCATGATCTTGAGGCGCGAGATGATGGCGGCCATGAACTTGAACGGGGGCGACATCATCTCCTGGAGGACGCCGTCGATGCGGAACCTCACGCGCATCGATTTCTCGTAGGGCTCGATGTGGATGTCCGAGGCGCCCTTGCGCACCGCGTCCGCGATCAGGGAGTTGACCAGCTTGACGATCGGCGCTTCGTCCGCGCCCGCGATCCCGCTCTCGGCCTCGGCGCTGTCGTCCTCCTCGACCACCGAGAGGTCATCCTCGAAGCCCTTCATGACGTCCGCCATGGTGCCCGCGGAGTCGTAGGCGCGGTCGAGGGCCTTCTTGAGCGCCGATTCGGTGGCGACGTGCGGGTCGACCTCGAAGCCGGTGATGAACTTGATGTCGTCGATCGCGAAGATGTTGGTCGGGTTCGCGATGGCCACGATCAGGCGGCGCCCGCTGCGCGAGACCGGCAGCGCCATGAATTTGGTCGCGACATCGCCCGGCAGCAGGCGCGTCAGCGCGGGATCGGGCTCGAAGTTCTTGAGATCGATCGGCGGGACGCCGTAGAGGCGCGAGAGGAACTCGAGCAGGCCGTCCTCGCTGATCGCCCCGATCTTCACCAGGTTGGCCGACAGGCTGCCGCCCAGATTCTTCTGCTGCTGCGCCGCCTTCTGGAGCGCGGAGTCGTCGATCAGTCGCGCGTCGAGAAGCTTCTGTCCGATGTCTTCTTGCACGTGTGCGTCCCGTCGAAGGTGCGCAAACGCCCCGGCGGGCCGGGGCCTCGTGAACTGCAGGGAAATGCCGCGCGCGCGTCGGGCCCGCGGGGCGAGCGGAACGCGCGCCGCCCTGCCGCGGTCGCCCGCGACAAAGCGGCTCATCTCTCTTATCGGTCCGTAGGCGGCTTCGACTGAAGGGAAAACTGCACGCCCTGCACCCACGCCGGATGGCGATTTGCAAGCCGGGCACGAGGGGGGAGCGGTGCGCCCGGGAGCGGGCTCCCGGAATCCCCGCGGCGCTCTCAGCGCGCGCTGTCGGCCGTCGCCGAGACCATCACCCGCGGCCGCAGGCGCTCGAGCAGCCGCGGGCCAACGCCTCGCACCGCGCGCAGCTCCTCCACGCGACGAAAGAGGCCGTGGCGCGCCCGGTGTTCGACGATTCGGCCCGCCAGCACCGGGCCGATGCCCGGCAGGCGGTCCAACTCGGCCACGTCCGCGCGGTTGAGATCCACGCGCTGCTCGAGCGGGGGTCGCGCCGAGGAATCGCGCGTCCCGCCCGGTGCCGTGCTACGGGTGGCGGGCTCGAGCGCCGCCGGCGGCTCCGCCGCCCTCGCGGCTGGCCGCGCCGCGCGCCACAGGTCCCAGCCCGCGCCGATCGCGAGCAGCAGCACGACCACCAGCGAGCCGCGGCGCTCGGCCGCGGTCAGAACCATCGCCATTCGAATCCCTCAGGGGGCGCTCCGACTCGGGAACCGGGGGATCAGTTGAACAGCGGCCACAGCACCGAGAGCCGAAACTCGCGCCCCGCGCCGCGCGCCAGGTTGCCGGTGGCGGAGTCGACCCAGGTCTCCTCGCGCACCCGTTTTCCGAGGTTCAGCCCGCGCACCGTCACCACCGCATCCCCCAGCGTCAGCACAGCTGCCGCACCCACTCCCGCCGTGGCGCGCAGGCGGCGCACGGGTGTGGTCTCGCTCTCGCGCGGGCCCATGCCTTCCGCTTCGGCCCGGAGCGTGACACCGAGATCGTCCTGGAAGGCGCGGAACGACCACTCCACGCCGCCGCGTGCGCCGCGCGAGGGGTCCACGGCCGGCTGCAGCGGGCCATGGTCTCGCGCCAGCGCGAAGCCTTCAGCTTCCACCGCCGCGTGACCCCTCCGCCATCCCGCCCCGGCGAGCAGCAGGCCGAAATCGTAGCGCGCCGGGTCGCGGGCAACGCCGGCCCGCAGCCACTGCTCCTCGAGGGGAAGGCGGCTCACGATCGCTCGATCGCGGCTGCTTCCCATCCAGAACCCGACCCGGGCGTGCCGCTCCCGGCCCGCGCCGGCCGCGACCTCGAGCCCCGCGAGCCAGGTCCGCTGCATGAATGGCGCGACCCCGCGCGCCAGGTCGGACCACACCGGCACCAGCATGCGCTCGACCGCGACCCGGCCGGCGAACGGGGCGACCGCGAAGCGGTACGCGACCCCCGGGGCGAGATCCCAGCCGCCGAAGTCCTGGTGGTGCCCCGCGCCGAGCTCGAGATCGAGCGTTCCCTCGCCGGCGGGCCGCTCGAAGCGGGCCGCACTCCAGGTGGCCGAGGCGCGGCGGTCGAAGCCGGCCACGCGGTCGCGCCGCACGTGCCCCCGGCTCCAGTAGAACCGCACGCCCGCGACGCCGAATGCGCGCGCGAGCGCCGCCTCCGCGGCGACCCGTTCCCCGTCCGCGTCACGCCGCGACCAGACCAGCGTGTCCCGCGCGGGCAGGAAGCTCTGACGCGCGTCATGCCCGCGCGCAAGCGAGAGGGCCGCGCTCAATCCTCCCGCGCGATAGCGGTAGTCGAGCTGCCCGCTCTCCCCCCCCGCACGCTCCTCCTCGCCGCCCCGGAGCCGGCCCGCCGCGCCGCGCTGGGCGTAGCAGGCTTCGAGCGCCTGCGCGCCGCGTCGCCAGGAACCGGACGCGTCCCACCGGTGACGGCCGGCGAGACCGAGCGCGCCACGCTCGCCGCGGGTCCCGCTCGACGCCGCGGCGGAGAAAGCGCGCCGCGAGTCGCCGCGCTCGATGCGCAGCCCGGTCTCGTCGAGGCCGAAGCCCCCGTTGAGCAGGTTGAACACCGACCGCGTCCGCGGGCCGCGCCGCGGGCCGCGCTCGGCCGCAAGGCGCGCGAGCACCGCTTCGTAGCCGTCCCACGCCTCGTCCTCGCCGATCCGGAACGCCAGCGAGTCGAAGCTCGCGAGCGGTGCCAGGGCTGAAGGAAGCCCCGGGTAGGGCGACGCGCTCGAGCGCTCGCCCGGGTCCGCCACCAACCACCCGCCGCGTGCGAGGCCCGCAAGCGTCCACGGAAAGCCGGTTCCGAGCGCGCGCTCTGGCCCGCTGCCGGCGCGGCCGATCTCGCTCCACCACTCTCCCGCGTCGGCCAGCGCCAGGCTTGAGAGCGAGCCGCGTGGGGCACCCGCCACCTGCGCAGCCACCGGCGGCGCCAGCAGCGCTACGAGGAGAGCCGCGTGCGGTAATGCGCCAGCACGCCGACCAGCGGGGTACCGACCCCCGCGAACAGCACCACGTTCGAGCCGATGTGCCATAGCGAGAAGGGAATTCCCCCCAGCAAGGTGACACGCACCTGGCCGAACAGCAGACCGGTGGTGAGGTTGGTGATGAAGTCGAAGGCCACAGTGATGAGCAGCCCCGCGAGCGTCAGCACGGCGGCCCGGGGGCCGGCCGCGGTGAATGCGAGCCGGGTCAGCGCCATCAAGCCTCCGGCGGCGCCCGCCAGCGCCTCGCCGGCCACCTGCGACACGGTGACCAGCGGATGCACCGCCCCGTATGGATTGAGCAGCGAAAAGACCAGCATCGTGATCACGCCCACCATCACGCCGTCGCCCACGCCGAGCAGCACGCCGGAGCAGAACACGACCAGCGTGAGCACCTCGAAATTGGGGATGGTTTCGGCGTACGCCCCGGTGAGCCCCGCCGCCACCATGAGCGCCGCGTACGAGAGGCGTCGGGTGGAAAAAGGCTGACGTGCGATCGCGCGGATCTCCGTCGGGCGTGAGGGAAGGGGGCGTACCGGGAGACCGCAGATTAAGCGCAGCCTCGCGCCGCCGTCAACGGCCCGGGCCGGACCGTGGGTCCCGGTCTCAAGCGGCGTTGCTGGCGGCCCGCTTGAGCGGGCCGAGGACCCGGAGCGGCACGGCGAGATCACCGAGATCGACGCTGCGCCCGGGCCCGTGAAAGTCGGAGCCGCCGGTCTCGACCAGTGAGAGCCGCTCCGCCAGCGCCTGGTAGCGGCGTACCGTAGTCGGGCTGTGCTGCGGATGCCAGACCTCGAGGCCGCGCAATCCCTGCGCGGCGAGCGACTCGATCACGGAGTCCACCAGCCCGGGGCCGGGATGCGCCAGAACGCTCACGCCGCCCGCGGCGTGGATCAGCGCGATGGCCTCGCCGGGATGGAACGCGGGGCGCGGCACGAAGGCGAGGCCCTTCGCCCCCAGGAAGCGACGGAACGCTTCGTCCGCGTCCTCGGCGTGCCCGGCCCGCACCAGCACCTCGGCCAGATGCGGCCGGCCCACCACGCCGTGTCCCGCGGTTTGCATCACGTCCTCGAGATTCACCGGCGCCCCGAGCTCCCCGAGGCGCGTCGCCATCTCGCGCACCCGCTCCAGGCGCTCCTCGCGGAAGCGCTCGAGACGCAGCTGGAGCGGGGCGTGCCCGGGATCGATGTAGAACCCCAGAATGTGGAGATCGAGCCCGCCCAGGCTCGAGGAGACCTCGATGCCGGGGACCAGCTCGAGCGCGTCACCCGCCGCCTGCCTGGCGAGCGGCAGCGCCTCGACCGAGTCATGGTCGGTGATGGCGAGCGCCGCGAGCTGGCGCTCGATCGCGAGGCGGACCAGTGCACCGGGCGAGAGCAGGCCGTCGCTGAAGTTGGTGTGGGTGTGCAGGTCGACGCGGCGACCCCCCGTCGCGGAGGGCGACCGCGACATCAGAGGCTCTCCAGGCTCTTGCGCAGGACGCGGATCTTGAGCGCGACGTCCGGGTAGCTGGCCTGGGCGGCGTACACCTGTTCGAACTGGGCGAGCGCCTCCTGCGCGCGCCCCGCGGCTTCGTGCGCGAGCCCGAGCTGGTAGCGCATGTCGGGGACTGCGGCCGGGTCCAGGCCCGGCATGGCCATCGCGTCCATGAATTCCTGCGCCGCCTCGTCGAAGCGGCCCTGGTCGAGCATGCAGCGCCCGATCATCTCGGCGCAGCGTTCTGCGAAACCGGCATCGCGGCTCGCGGTGCGGAACGCTTCCACCGCCTGCTCGAGCAGCCCCATCTCGCGATACGTCATGCCCAGGTCGTAGTGTCCCTGCGCGTCGCCCGAGATCTGAGCCTCGATGCCGCGCTGGAACTCGGCGACCAGCGATCCGAGATCGAAGGTGACGGCCTCGCCGCGGCCCACGGCCACCTCGACCCGTCCGGCCTCCATCTCCCCGGCACGAAGCGCGGCCGTCGGAGCAGCCGGCGTGCGGTCCAGACCGCGATGGCCAGCGCCCAGGC
>CAZYQK010000129.1:0-8923 GCA_964650245.1 uncultured bacterium
CCGAAATCCTGCCTCACGCCCCAGCGCTTTGCCCTTCACGAATGAAGCAGGCTAGAGCCTGGAGCGCAGAGAATTACCACGGCGCTCGGCGACGATGGCGGGGTGGCGGCCCTGCACGAATGCCTCGCACTCACGCACGTCCTCGACGCTGCCCAGGAACAGCGGGGTGCGCTCGTGCAGCGTCGCGGGCTCGAGGTCGAGGATTCGGCGCTCGCCGTCGCTCGCGGCGCCGCCGGCCTGCTCGGCGATCATGGCCAGCGGGTCGGCCTCGTACAGCACGCGCAGCTTGCCCTTTGGGCTCTTGCGGTCGCCCGGGTAGAGAAAAATTCCGCCGTAGAGCAGGTTGCGGTGGAAGTCCGCGACCAGCGAGCCCACGTAGCGCGCGCTGTAGGGTCGGCCGGTGGCGCCGTCCTCCATCTTGAGCCAGTCCACGTAGCGCTTCACGCCGTCGGTCCACTTGAAGTAATTCCCCTCGTTCACGCTGTAGATGCGGCCGCGCTTCGGGGTCTGGATGTCGGGATGGGAGAGCAGGAACTCGCCGACGCTGGGCTCGAAGGTAAAGCCGTGCACGCCCTGGCCGGTGGTGAAAACCAGCATGGTGCTGGAGCCGTACATGACGTACCCCGCGCACAACTGGCGATGGCCGGGCTGGAGGCAATCGGCGGGCGTGCCGCCGCCGCCGCCCGTCACGCGCGGCAGCACCGAGAAGATGGTCCCGATGTTGACGTTCGCGTCGATGTTCGAAGAGCCGTCGAGCGGATCGAAGTTGACGACGTACTTGCCGACCGGCTGACCTTCGGGGATGGGGACGATGTCCTCGTCCTCCTCCGAGGCCAGCACCGCGAGCTGCCCGGTCGCGCTCAGGATCCGGTAGATAGTCTGGTGCGCGAACTGGTCGAGCTTCTGGACCTTCTCGCCGTGCACGTTCTGCTGGCCGGTGTAGCCCAGGATGTCCACCAGCCCGGCGCGAATCACCTCGCGGTTGATCATCTTGGCCGCGAGCGCGATGTCGGTGAGCAGGTTGGTGAACTCGCCGGTGGCCCGCGGGTAGAGGCGTTCCTGCTGCAGGATGAACTGCGAGAGCGTCAGCGCGAGCGCGGGCATGAGCGGCTCAGTCCGAGAGGCCCGACACGTCTTCGTGGCCCCTGGCGGCCGCGACCGTGGCGCCGAGCGCGGGGAACGAGCCCGGGACGAACGGGGCCCACTTCTCGGCGAGCGCGCGGGTGTTGGTCACGGCGAGCTTCCCCAGCAGGAAGGTGAACTTTTCCTCCAGCGCGCCGCCGATCGCCTGGCGCGTCGCGGCGGGCAGCCCCCACAGCTCGCGCTTGTACGCGCCGAGCGCCTTCTTGCGGGTCTTGTAGAAGAACTGCTCGTCGGTGTCGCTCGGCTTGCGCTCGTCGGCGGCCGTGACGCGGAGCTTCTCGTAGATGCCGCGCTTGAAGTCGCCGGGGAAGTGCGGATGGTCGAAGATCATGTTCTGGAACTCGGTGGCGAGGTGGATCTCGCAGGCGCCGAGCGCCGGGAACCGGTCGAACAGCTCGGCCGGCAGCGTCGAGGCGCCATGCTGCACCGCGCCGGCGAGCCCGAAGCGCTCGCGCGAGAGCTTCGAGCACTGCTCGAGCGCGTCGAAATCCAGCTTCACCTCGGAGATGCTGCCGTCGGGCAACGGCACCCCGCCGTGCGAGGTGCCGGTCTGGACCGAGATCTTGCTGATGCCGGGTGTTCCCGGCGCCGCCTTCGCGAGCGCGGCGAGGTAGACCCGCATGAACGCAATCAGTTCCTCGGGGGTGGAGTTCTTCCCGCCCACCTCGCCGATCTCGCCGCCCACCGAGACCGTCACGCCCTTCGGCTCGCGCGCCCGGATGAACGCCGTGAGCTCTGCGCAGAGGCCGCCGTTCAGCGCCTGCTGCGATTCGTGTTCGGGCTTCGAGAGGTCCACCAGCGTCGAGGTGTCCACGTCGATGTTGTAGAAGCCGGCGCCGATCGCCTCCGCGGTCAGCTCGCGCACCGCTCCGACCTCGGCGGCGGGATCGGCCGCGTACTTCTTCGCGTTCACCTGGAAGTGATCGCCCTGAATGAAGACCGGCCCCTTCCAGCCCTCGCGCAGCGCCGCCGCCATCACCACGAACGTGTACTCCGCCGGCCGCTGGTCGGTGTATGCGATCTCCGAGCGCGCGATCTCGCAGATCACGGCACCGGCATCGAGCGCCTTGCGCGCCCGGAACAGCGCGCGCGCGGTGTCGTAGGCGAGGCCTCGGATATTGATCGCAGGCACCGTGAAGTGGGCGGGCGCCTCGCCCCGACCGCGGGCGAGGTAGAGGTGATGGATGGTGGCCGGATAGAGCCCGGCCGAGCGGGCCTCTGAGAGCACCGCGGCGCGCGCTGCATCGCGCGGCCCGGGGGCCCCGAACACGCCGGTCCAGGCCAGGCGGTCGAGCGCCTCGCCGTTGCCGCTGGCAAGCGCGGCTGCGGCATGGCGTACTTCGTCGGCGGTCTTCAGTTCCATGGCGCGGTTCGATCTCCTCGGACGCCGCGGAGGACGCATGCGCGGGCAGGGGACGAGAGGGATCAAGTGAAGGCTCGGGCCGAGTATAGCCGCACGACTGCGCCGCGAGCCAGCCGTGACCGGCCGCATGTCAATCACGACGCGCGGCATCTCGCGCACGGGTAGGTCGCGTCTGGGATCGGCCGGAAGGGACTCCCGGGACTCAGGGCGCGATGAAGCTCACGAGCACGGGGTATGTGAGGGCCGGGTTCCCCCCGATCTGCTCTGGATCGACCACGTCGTGGTTGAGGCGGAGCCTGGCGGGGAACTCGTACGTGAGCACCTCGGGCGTGCCGCGGGCACGCCACGCGCGCACCAGCGCTCCGGCGGCGCCGTTGTCGGCCGCGATGTCGCCGCCGACGGTGATCATCACCAGCGACCGGCATCCCGGCGGTGCTCGCTCCGCATCCGCCCTCACAACAGCCCCCACTAGCATGGTGGCCGCCACCGAGCGCGACGAGAATCGCGGGTAGACGTGCTGCGGCCCGGGCAGGTCCTGCTTGCGGGCGTCGTCCCACCACACGAAGACATTGGGGAGCGTGCTTCCGGCGCGTAACAGAGCCGCGGTGAGCAGCGGCCCCGGCGCGCGCGCCCACCCGAGCATCGGCGCGATCACCACCGCGCGGTACACGTCGGCCCGCTCCTGTCCTGCCCATGCCGCCATCACCCCGCCGATCGACAGGCCCGCCAGGGTCACGCTGTCGCCGAGGCCACTCGCCGCGTCGAGCACGCGGTCGGTGAATGCGCACAGCTCTCCCGCCTCGACCCGCGCGAGCTCGTCGGTCATTCGATCGGCGAAGCCGTGGTGCGGGAGGCGTGGGATCAGCACGTTGGCGCCGCGTGCATATGCCAGGCGCGCCAGCGAGTCCCACTGCGCCGGGCAATTGGTGAGCCCATGCAGCAGCACCACCACGCGCGCGGTGCGCGCGCCGTGACTGAGAAGCACGGTGGCACACTCGGGCGCGATGGCGGGCGAGTCCGCGGCGCGCAGGGAATCGACAAGCCGCACCGCCTCCTCGTAGCTCCGGAGCGGATGCGGATGCGAAGTGAGTCCTCGCGGTGCCAGCGGGCGCACCAGCAGCGCCGCGGACAGCGTCAACAGCGCCAGCAGGGAAAGAGCGATGCGCCGCACGGGGCTGCACGATAGCGCAGCGGGCGCGCCGGCCGCGAGGAGTGAATCATGACGTGACCGGCCGCGTGGAGGATCGAACTTCGCTCCGCTCGCGGCTCCGCCGCCCCGCGCCTGGAACGCGACGCGCAATCCGAACCCGGGCGCGAGCCCGCGGCCGCTGGCCGCAGACGGCTCCAGCGTGAGGGACGCGCGTGCGTCGCGGCGCGGGCCGCGACGCCGCCCACGCCGCGATCCCGAAGGCCGCCGTCACGAGCCCGCCGCCACCCCCAGCGCCACCACGCCTTCGCGCACCTGCTGCACTTCGGGGAAGCGGCCGGGGTCGAAGGTCGAGATGCCGGGCGCCTTCTTGAAGCTCAGCAGCTCGGCCAGATCGAGCGTGCAGGCCGCCGCCATCCCCATGCCGTGGCCGGTGAAGCCGGCGCAGATCGCGAGATGGTGCGAGGCATCGAGCCAGCCCACCAGTGGACGGCCGTCGCGGGCGAAGCCCATGGTGCCGGCCCAGCGGTACTCGACCGCGGCACCTTCCGGTACCAGCTCCGCGAGGCCGTGCTCGATCCCGCGCTGGATGGGCTCGGTCGGCCGGTCGTCGTAGCCCACCTCGCCGTCGAGATCAAGATCGCGCCAGCCGCCGATCACGAGCCGGCGGTCGGGCGTCTGGCGCCAGTACTGGTAGCCCCACTGAGCGAGGGTCGGGCGCGACGCCACCACGCTCGCGAGCGGCGCGGTCGCCAGCATCTGTCCGCGGCGCGGCGAGATGAGTGGCGCGAGCGCGGGGCAGAGCGCGGGGGCGAAGGCGTTGGTGGCGAGCACCAGGGCGCGGGCGCGCGCCTTGCCGGCGCGGGTCGTGACCTCCCACAGCCCGCCGCTCCAGCGCGCGGCCTCGACCGGCGAATGCGTGAAGATGCTCGCGCCGCGCGCGCGCGCCGCTTGCGCCACGCCGTGCAGGAAGCGCACCGGCTGAAACTCGCCGTCCTCCCGCATCAGGAACGCCGCCGCGAAGTGCGACGCCGCGTCGCCCGGCACCGCCTCTGCGACCGGAGTCTCCCGCATCGGGAATCCGTCCCGCTCGAGCAGCGGGAGAGAGGCGCGCAGGTCCTCGGCCTCCTCCGTACTGCGCGCGAGACGGAAGCTCCCGCCGGCGCGGTAGTCGCACTCCAGCCCCAGGGTCTCGACCAGCTGCCGGACGCGCTGGTGGTTGCGGCGCCCGCACTCCAGAATCGCGCGCGCGCCGGGCCTGCCCCAGAACTCGATCTGCTCGCGGTAGGGCTCGGCGGGCGAGGCCATCAGGAAGCCGGCGTTGAGCGCGCTCGCGCCGCCGGCCAGCGGCCCGGCCTCGAGCAGGGCGACCGCCGCGCCCTCCTCCGCCAGCGTCCAGGCGAGCGTGATGCCGGAGATGCCGCCGCCCGCGATCACGACGTCGGCGTCGAGCTCACCCTCGAAGGGCGGGAATGGCGGTTGTGGATCGATCCACCACAGGGACTCGGGGCGCGCGCGCGCGGAGGAGGACATGCACCCGCATTGTGCCGCGAGCGGTTGGAGAACGGCAAGCGGGCCGCGGCGATCGGGCCACGGAAACGAGCGCGCCACCGAACGCGTGCGGCGTTCGATGGCGCCCGGTTCAGGATCGAAGCAGGATCGCGGCGCGGTCTACTTTGTGACCGTCACGGTCCGTGACGTGATGGTCACGTAACTCGTGAAGATGTTCAGGATGATGTCGAGAACGTTCTGCTCGGTGTGAATCGAGTAGTTCGTCGCGCCCGCGGCCATCGCACCGGTGTCCACTTGATTAAGGGGAACCAGCCCGAACAAGAAGTACCATTGCCGCTTCGCGGCCACATCCGATGCGGCCGGGCCCGTGCCCACCACGTGGGTGTGCGCAGCACATCCGGCCAGCATCATCACCAGCAGAGCCAGAAACAACGTCGACGCCAGCTTCCGCAGCATCTCTTCGGCCTCCCTTCGGTTTCAGGACAGGGGTCGCAGCGACCCGATTGAGGACTCGATGGACTCGAGCTCTCGTTCGTAAGCACCGCGGGGGATGACGTAGTCGAGTTGGAAGAGCGCGATCCGCGGCCGACTGATGAGCAGCTTGAACTGAACCACCTTGGAATCGACGACGCGGAACTGTATCACGTCGAAGCCCCGGTAGGTGAAGCGACCTTGATCCACCTGGCCCCCGGGGAAGCGGGTCTTGAGGAGTGCCATGTAGCGGGCGGCCAGCGAATCGCGCGCGGCGGTTGAGAACTCGCGGGTGAAGTTCGAAACCGCGAGCGAGGCGCCCTCCGGCTCCTCGCGGTAGATCGCGAGCATCCGCGGCTCACGCGCGGAGTCGGCGCCCGCTGCGGCCCGCACTCGCCGCATGCCCTCGTCGAACGCAGCCGCAGGCAGCGGAGCCCAGCGGGCCGGGGCGCTCAGCGCCAGCCCGCGCGCCGGATCCTCGAAGCGCTCTCCGAGCCGCGTGCTGTCCACCCGGAACGTGATCTCCGCGCTGCGCGGCGCCTGCTTCGCCCGCCCGCAGCCGAGCACTGCGAGCAACGCACCGAATACCAGCCACGGGGAGCGGCGCATGGGACGAGTGGCGTTCCCTCCTCGCGACGCGGCGCGCGGCCGGAGGTAAACGGCCGGCGACAGTCCCGTCAGGCGTGGATTGTTCGATGAGCGGCGGAGGTTAGTGGCGCGGCAACCGGGGTGTCAACGTGCGTGCGCTCACGCCGCGTACGGCGCGCGGTGGGTGTCGGCGGCGAGTTTGACAGCGTTCATGCGAGGGGCTTCAATCGCGGCATCCGTCGAGTGCCGCAGGCGCCACGAGAGGAGAATCGGTGGAGTCCACATCGACCGCGGTCGTCCGCCTCAGGGTGAACGGCGACCTCCGCCAGTGCGCCGTCACCCCGAATACCACGCTGCTCGAGGCGCTGCGCTACCGGCTCGGCCTGACCGGCTCCAAGCAGGGTTGCGACAAGGGAGACTGCGGCGCCTGCACCGTGGTCGTGGATGGATTGCCCGTGCTGTCCTGCATCTCGCTGGCGCTGGCGTTCGAGGGACGCGAGATCACCACTATCGAGGGGGTGGCCGAGAAGGGCAGGCCGCACCCCCTTCAGGACATGCTCGACCTGACCGGGGGCGCCCAGTGCGGGTTCTGTACGCCCGGAATCCTCATGAGCGCCTGGGCGCTGCTCGCCACGAACCCGCGCCCCACGCGCGCGGAGATCGCGCAGGCGCTCTCCGGCAACCTGTGCCGCTGCACCGGCTACACCAAGATCTTCGAGGCGGTGGAGCGGGCCGCCGAGCGGATGGGGGAGCGGCGGTGAGCGGCGGGCGGCGGAAGGAGGGCTCGAAGCCCGCGATGGACATTCCCGCCGGGCGCGTGATGCCGCGCGAGGAGCGCCTGACGCCGCCCGACTGGCCGGGCGGACGCGCCGCGCCGCCGAATCGCGAGTTCAGCGTGATCGGCAAGCGCAACCGCAAGGTCGAGGGGCTGGCCAAGGTCACCGGGCGCGCGATCTTCACCGACGACATCGTGCTGCCGCGCATGCTGCACGCCAAGCTCCTGCGCAGCATCCACCCGCACGCGCGCATCAAGTCGATCGACGCCTCGCGGGCGCTCGCCGCTCCCGGGGTGCACGCCGTCATCACCGGCCGGGACCTGCCCGAGTACTACGGGATCATCCCCTGGACCCAGGACGAGCAGGCGCTGTGCGAGGAGAAGACGCGCTACGTGGGTGACGCCGTCGCCGCGATCGCCGCCGACAGCGAGCTGATCGCCGAGGAGGCGCTCAAGCTCATCGCGGTCGAGTACGAGCCGCTGCCGGCGGTGATGGACATCGACGAAGCGCTCGCCCACCCCGAGCGCAAGGTCAACGAGAAGGCGAAGGACGGAAATATCTCGAAGCACGTGCACCTCGAGTTCGGAGACGTCGAGCGCGAGCTCGCGGCGAGCGACGAGATGGTCGAGTGCGAGTACTGGTACGAGGGCTCGACCCACACGCCGATCGAGCCGCATTGCGCGATCGCGGACTGGGACGCCACCGGCTTCCTGACGCTGTGGTCGAGCACCCAGGTCGCGCACTACCTCCACCGCGACCTGGCCCGGGTGCTGGGCCTGCCGACCCAGCGCATCCGGGTGATCCAGCCGGTGGTGGGCGGGGCGTTCGGGGGGAAGAGCGAGCCGTTCTCGCTCGAGTTCTGCGCCGCCAAGCTCTCGATGCTCACCGGGCGGCCGGTCAAGATCCTCTACACCCGCGAGGAGGTGTTCTACGCGCACCGCGGGCGGCACCCGATGCGCATGCGCTACCGCACCGGGATCCGGCGCGACGGCACTCTCACCGGCGTGGACGCCGTCATCCACATCGACGGCGGCGCCTACTCGTCGTTCGGGCTCGTCACGACCTACTACTCGGGCCAGCTGCTGACCGCGCCCTACCGGATGAGCGCCTACCGCTTCGACTCGACGCGGGTCTTCACCAACAAACCGTGCTGCGGGCCCAAGCGCGGGCACGGCTCGGTGCAGCCGCGTTTCGCCTTCGAGTGCCAGATCGACAAGCTGGCGGAGGCCATCGGCAGGGACCCGATCGAGGTGCGGCGGAAGAACTCCCTGGGCGAGCACACCCGCACCGTGAACGGCCTGCGCGTGACCTCGAACGGGTTTCCGCAATGTCTCGACGCGGTCGAGCGCGCCTCGGGCTGGAGCGGCAAGTTCCGCAGCCTGCCCTACGGGCGCGGCGTGGGCGTGGCGGGCAGCATGTACATCAGCGGCACCAACTACTGCATCTACCCGAACGAGATGCCGCAGGCCGGCGTGCAGCTCAAGCTCGACCGCAGCGGGCGCGCCACCGTGTTCTGCGGCGCCTCGGACATCGGGCAGGGCTCGGACTCGCTGCTGGCCTACATCGTGTGCGAGGAGCTGGGCCTGGACCTCGGCGACGTGCGCGTGGTGGCCGCCGACACCGACCTGACCCCGGTGGATCTCGGCTCCTACTCGAGCCGCGAGACCTTCATGGTGGGCAACGCCTGTCTCGACGCCGCGCGCAGGCTGCGGCAGCAGATCGCAGCGTCGCTCGCCGAGCGCTGGGGCTGCCGCGCGGACCAGGTGACGCTCGCGGGCGGGGTGGCCTGCACCACCCGCGATCCGGAAAAGGAATGCATGAGCGTGAAGGACGCGTTTCAGCTCGCCGAGGCGCGCTTCGGCACGCTGGGCTCGGTGGGCTGGTACCAGAGCCCGAAGCTGGGCGGCGACTACCGCGGCGGCA
>CAZYQK010000130.1:0-8912 GCA_964650245.1 uncultured bacterium
AGGCCTGCATCATGCCGTACTCGATCCCGTTGTGGATCATCTTGGCGAAGTGCCCGGCGCCGGCGGGCCCCACGTGCCGCCAGCCCTCCTTCGGCGCGAGCGAATCGAGCGCGGGCCTGAGCCGCGCGATGGACGACGGCTCGCCGCCCAGCATCATGCAGTAGCCCAGCTCGAGCCCCCAGATCCCGCCCGAGACGCCGGCGTCCACGAACGCGAGCCCCGCGCCCTTCAGCCGCTCGGCGCGGCGGCGCGAGTCCCGGTAGTTGGAGTTGCCGCCGTCCACCACGAGATCGCCGGGCGCCAGGAGCGGGAGAAGCTGGTCGAGGAGGTCGTCCACCGGTGTGCCCGCCGGGATCATGAGCCACATCTCGCGCGGCGCCTTGAGCGCGGCCGCGAGCGCGGCGAGGGACGCAGCACCCTCGGCCCCGTGCGACTTCGCCTCCGCGACCTTGTTCGCGCTCCGGTTCCACGCCACGACGCGATGACCAGCCCGCGCCAGGCGAATCGTCATGTTCAAGCCCATGCGGCCGAGACCGATGAATCCGATGTCCATGCGATCGCCCCAGGCGGGAGAAGATGGAGTGTGGCGGGCGTCCGGAGCCCGCCTGCATCGGGCGGCATGGTGGCCCGAGCGCCCCCGGGGCGCAAGCCCGTTGTCGCGAATGGTCCGCGGGCCCAGCCTTGCGGCCGGGCCCGCGGGGGATCGCTCGCCGACGATGTCTTCCTACCGGAGTACGATCTTCCGGCTCGCGACCATTTGATTGTCCGCCGTGAAGCGCGCGAAGTAAACGCCCTTTCCGGCGCTCGCGCCGCTCTCGGCGCGGCCGTCCCACATGGCGCGGAAGGTGCCGGGGGCGGCGTCCTGGTTCACGAGCGTGCGGATCTCACGACCCGCCACGTCGTAGATCTTGAGGCTCACGCGCGCGGTCTTCGCCACGGTGAACTCGAGCGCCGACTGCGATGCGGGATTGGCGCCCGCGAACTCCAGCGGCGACACCGCAGCCTCGCCGCCTTCGTCCGCGGACGACGCGCCGGACTCCTCGTCGCCCGACTCGATCGCGCCGTCGTCGTCGTTGTCGTTGCCCAGGCTCCTGGGGCTCACGCCGTGCTGATTCGGGTGATGGCGATGGTTGAACGGGTTGTGCGGCGGCGCGACGTACGGGAAGTACGGCAGGTAGGGCACGTCGTTCACGTCGATGCCGTCGCCGAGCTGGTTGTTGGGAGCGATGTTGAAGCCGGGCACCAGCACGCCCGCCACCACGCGCTCGGCGATGTCCACCACGTCGTCGCCGAGACGGCGCCCGTTGGGGAAGCCCGCGACGTCGCCGGCCAGAACGCCGAGCCGGTTGGGCGAGGCGCTCGCCGGAATGGTCATGTTGAGGCGCAGCATCTCGCCGGGCGAAACGCCGGCCGGCTGGTTCAAGCCTGCGACCCCGGTCGCGAACACCGCGACGATGTCGGCGCGCGGGGCGGGCGGGACGCTGATGCCGTAGAGCAGGTTGAGCAGGATCGCCAGCTCGGGATTGACGACAGATGCGCCGAAGTTGGCGACGTCGTTGTACGGCTCGCTGGCGTTGAACTTGTCCTTGTCCTTGAGCGGGATCACCACCTCGTTCACGAGCGGCATGCCGAGGCGCGACACCTGGACCTCATCGCCGCTGAACGACATGGTGCCGTCGGCGTTGAGGGTGCGGGTCTGCGCGCGCTCCGCGGTGTCCCAGATCCCGATGATGTGGTTGTTGAGCCCGGCGCTCGGCGCCATGCCGTCCCGGGTGAGTTTGTTCTTCGGCACCTGGAGCACGATGGACATCACGTTGAAGCCGCCCACGCCGTCCACGCCCTTGCCCTTGTCGCCCGGCACCCTGCGGATGGTGAGCAGGTCGAAGATCGCGGCGAGGTCCACGAAGAACGGATCGTCGCGCGGGCCGACGAACACCTTGTAGCCGCCCGGCAGGTTCTGGATCGCAGACTGGGCGAGCGCGGCGTAGTCCGGCATCGAGACCGGGCCCACGAAGTAGGGTGCGACCGGAAGATCGGTGCCGAGCACGGTCTCGGTCTCCACCCCGCCCGAGATCTCGATGCGCTTGAGGCTGTAGCTCTGCCGCACGTTGAGATCGGGATCGGTGAGGCTGGTCACCACGCCGGTGTTGTAGAGGAACGTGGCGCCGGTCTCGCGCGTGGTCTTGAAGCTGAACTCGAAGCGCAGGTGCTTGTGGGCGTCGCCGACGTTGTCGATGTTGATGTAGTAGGTCGCGTCGTCGTCGAAGCTCGCGTAGTTGGGGCCGCTGTTCGGCTCGATCAGCGGCACCCAGTTGCCGACGAAGGTGACGGCGTTGGGCGCGTCGCCGGCGACCCAGGCGTAGAGATCGGTGTCGTCGGCGAGCCGGTCCTTCGAGGTGCCGGGGGCCTCGCTGTGACTGGAGGCGAGGGCGGTCGCGGCGAGCGCGACCCCCGCGGCGAACAGCGCGGCGGTGAGCAGGTGCTTGAAACGCATGGAGGAGCCCTTTCGTGCGCCGAAGCGCGTTGCAGTGGACGGGGCCCGGGGGGCGACCGCCGTGGGGACCGCGTTCACCCGGTGTTCAGGGCACGCGGCTGGCCTGCACGAAGCCCATGTGCTTCACGGCGTGGGCCCCGGCATCAGGGCCCGGAACGCCGCATCAGGCTCCGAGCGTCGACCCTTCTACGGGGGCGGCCCCGGACCGGATGAGGGCTTCCTCCGGCGCCCGTCCCACCGCTGCGGGCAGGGCGAGCGCGCAGCCCAGCCCGGCCAGCAGCAGGCAGCTGAGGCAGGCAAGTCCGGCGGTGAGACCGTAGGCGTCGGCAAGTGCCCCGACCGGGCCGATCAGCAGCGCCCCCAGTCCCCACGCCGCGCCCATCAGAAGGCTCGAGATGGTCGAGGAGTGGCGCGGCGACAGCTCCTGCCCCAGCACCACGTTGATCGGAAGCGAGGCCTGCAGCACGAAGCCGCCGAGGATCAGGCACGCGAGCCCCGGGGCGTCGGGGAGGAACAGGAACAGGAAGAAGAGCGGGGTCGCCCCGATGAACGATGCCACCACCACGCGCCGCCCGCCCCAGCGCTCCGCGAGCCAGCCTCCGACGAAGCCGCCGAGCGCGCCCAGCGCCAGGTACGCGGTGAGCAGCGCGCCGCCCGCCGCGACCGAGAAGCCGCGGTCGTGGAGCCGGATCGGGAGGAACGTCATGAAGCCATAGCTGACCGCCGAGCGGGTCACCACCGCGAAGTAGAGCAGCGTCAGCGGGCGCAGCACCGGCTTGAGCTCGGCGAAGGTCGGGCGCGCTCCCTGGTGCCGATCGCGTGGGGCGACGCGGGCGAACCAGACCAGCAGCAGGACCGACACCAGCAGACCGGGGAACGCCGCGATCCAGGTGCGCTCGAGCCCCACCGCCGCCACCACGCTCACCGCGAACAGCGGCCCGAGCGCGAAACCGAGCGTGCCGCCGGTGACGAAGAACGACATCGCGAGCGCGCGGCGCGGGGAGAGATCGCTCGCCAGCACCGCCGCCTGCGGATGGAAAGCTGCGACCCCGACGCCGCCCAGCATCAGCAGCGCGACCAGCGTCGCGTAGTTCGGCGCGAGGCCGATGCAGCTCAGGAACACGGCCGCGACCAGCGGGCCGAATGCCACGAACCAGGGACGGTGGACGCGGTCGGCGAGCATCCCGAACAGCGGCTGGGCGAACGACGACGAGAGCGCGGCGAGCGCGACCAGCGAGCCGACCAGCGTGAGGCTCAGGTGGAGCTTGACGACCAGCAGCGGCAGCAGCGGCGAGAAGAAGCTGGAATACGAGTCGATCGTGAAGTGACCGAACGAGACGAGGGCGAGGCGGGGAGTCAGCAGGCGACGCATGGAGCGCGGACGATAGCACAGCACCCGCGCCTGAACGCCGCGCGGGCGCGGGAGGTTTCGGCGAGACTCGCCCGGTCTCGCGCTACGCGGCGCGCTGCAGGATCTGGTCGAGGCGCTGCACGTACTCGCGCGTGCGCTCGACTTCCTTCTGCGCCCGGTCGAGCAGGGCGGGCGCGCCGCCGAGTTGCTCGTCCTCGGCGAGGTGCTCCAGTTCCCCGAACACGTGGCTGCACGCCACCGCGCCAATGGTGGCGGACATGCCCTTCAAGCCGTGCGCCTCGAACTCGATGCGGCGCGCGTCGAATGCGATCACGGCCTCCTGTAGACGCTCGAGCCGGGGCTCAACGTCGGCGAGGAAGGTCTGAAGCAGCGCGCCGCGCAGCGCCGGGATGCCCATCGAGGCTTCTTCGAGCCGCGTGGCATCGAACGTCACCGGCTCCGCGGCCGGCGTCTCGGCCTCGACTCCGGTGTGCGGTCCGGCCCACGGCGATGACGCGCCACCGGTGCCCCCCTGCGTCTCGTCACCGTCTCTCCGCACCAGCTTGAGGCCCGGCGCCTCGAGAGAGGTGTGATCGCCCGGAGCAGGCTCGCCACCGCGCGGCTCCGCCGCGCGCTCGGTCGCGACCGCCGGCTGGGTGGGCGGCGAGCCGCCCTCCAGCACCGGCCGGGTCCAATGCTCGACCGTGGCGCTCAACTGGCCCAGATCGATCGGCTTCGAAAGGTAGTCGTCCATGCCCGCGGCGAGGCAGCGCTCGCGGTCGCCGGGCCCGACGCTGCCGGTCATCGCGATAATCGGGGTGCGCGGACGGCCGCGTTCACGCGCGCGGATCGCGGCCGCCGCCTTGTAGCCGTCCATGCCCGGCATCTGGATGTCCATCAGGATGACGTCGTAGCGCTGGCGCTCGACCGCTTCCAGCGCCTTCGCGGCGTCGGTCGCGACGTCGATGGTGTAGCCCAGGCGCTTGAGCGCCCAGTCCGCCACCAGCTGGTTCACCGCGTTGTCCTCGACTACCAGGACGCGCATGCGCCGGCGCCGCGCCTCGGCCAGCGAGTGGCGGGTGACCAGCTCCGAAGTGTTCTCACCGGACTGCGCGTTGCCCACCACCTCGACCAGCGCTGCGTAGAGCTCCGTCCATTGCACCGGTTTCAACAGGTAGGCCGCGAACCCGAGCGACCGGGCGCGCGCCGCGTCCCCGCGACGGCCGACGGTCGTCATCAGCAGCATGATGGTGCGGTCGAGCTTCTCGTCCGCGCGAAAAGCGCCGCCCAGCTGCTCGCCGTCCATGCCCGGCTGCTGCATCTCGATCAGCGCCACCTGGTACGGCTCGCCGCGCCGGGCGGCGGCGCGCGCCTTCTCCAGTGCGTCCTCGGCGTGCTCGGCGTGCTCCGGGCGGCAGCCCCAGGCCGTGAGCATCTCGGCGAGCGAGTCGCGGATGATGCGCGAGGGATCCACCACCAGCACGCGAAGCCCGCGCAACTGGACGTTCGGCGGGTTCGGCACCACGACCGACGCCGCCTGCTTCATGAACGGCAGCGTGAACCAGAACCGGCTGCCCTGCTGGGGCTCGCTCTCGACGCCCACCTCGCCGCCCATCAGCGAGACGAGCTGGCGCGAGATCGAGAGCCCGAGCCCGGTGCCGCCGAACCGCCGCGCGGTCGAGGCGTCGCCCTGGGTGTAGCTGTCGAAGGCGTGGCCAGCCTGCTCCTCGGTCATCCCGACCCCGGTGTCCGCCACCGTGAACCTGAGCTTCACCCGCTCGTCGTCTTCCTGCAGCCGCTCGACCCGCATCGCGACCTCGCCGCTCTCCGTGAACTTGATGGCGTTGCCCACCAGGTTCACCAGCACCTGCCGCACCCGGCCCGGATCGCCCTTGAGCCGCGACGGCACCTCGTGGTGGACCTTGCACTGGAAGTCGAGCGACTTCTCGTTCGCGAGCGGGGCCATGAGCGTGGCGACTTCGTCCACTGTCACGCGCAGGTCGAATTCGAGGTCTTCGAGCGGGAGCTTGCCCGCCTCGAGGCGCGAGAAGTCGAGCGTGTCATTGATCAGGTGGATGAGCGCCTTCGCCGACGTCTGGATCACCTCGACCAGATTCCGCTGATCGTTGTCCAGCTCGGTCTCGAGCAGGAGCTGCGTCATTCCCATCACGCCGTTCATCGGCGTGCGGATCTCGTGGCTCATCTGGGCGAGGAAGTCGGTCTTGATCTGCGCCGTGGCGCGCGCCTGCTCGAGCTGGGCCGTGAGCTGCTCGACCTGGTGCGCGTTGGCGGCCGCGGCGGCGACGATGGCTTCCGCCGCGGTGGCGTCGCCGGAGTCGGGCATTGGCTCGGGCGTCGCCGCGGCGGGCGGGTGCTCGCGAGTCGCGCCGGCGTCGTCGCCGTTCTCTGCGCGCGGCGACGGCGGGCGGACGTCCGAGAGCGCCAGCGCGTCGCTCGCCGGCCGCGCCGAGCCCACGTACACGATCTCGCCGTCCACGCGCTCGACCCGGCGCACGCGGACCTCGAGACGCACCTTGTGGCCGTCGAGCGCGGTGAGCGTGACGGCCTCCTCGAACGCCGCGTTCGGGAGCCCCCGCAAGTGGCGCACCAGACGGCGCGCGACGCGCAGCCGTTCCGCGGGCGCGAGCAGCATGGTGAACGGCCGCCCCAGCAGATCTCCGGGCCGCGGCCCGAGCAGCGATTCGGTCGCGGCGTTGAGCCACGCGAAGCGGCCGGCCGCGTCGCAGCAGAAGATCAGGTCGGGCGAGAGCTCGAGCAGCTCGCGCAGGCCGATCGCGGGCGTCGAACCGACACCCGAGAAGGCATGGGAACCCACTGCGTGCTTGTCGTTCATGTGGCCTCGGAGGGGATCGAGGAAGGTCAGGGGCCCGGCGTGCCTGCATCCGCCGGGGCCGGGCCGCTGACAGTCCTTGTCCGGGATGGTTTCGGCGATGAGGCGGAGGAACTTGAGAGCGGATCCGCGCGCGGAGAAAGGCGTTGACCTTCGTTCATTATCGGCATAGCTTTTCAGTGTCTTTCGTGCCTTTAGACCCTGGTCCGGAGCGACGCCGTGCGCGTTTCCCCTCATCCGACCTGCGGTTTTGACCGCGCCCTCGCGACTGCGCGCTTCCCGCGCGGCCGCGAGGGCGCATTGCTGTGTGCGAAGCGGCGGGCTCAAGCCCACCGCGCCGCGCCCCCGCGCGGGGAAGACCAAGGAGCGCTGAGATGAAGAGTCACCGCAGGAAGGCGGCGCTGCTGAGCGCGCTGCTGCTGGCCATCGGACTGGCCGCGCTGCCGCTCGAGGGGGCGGCGTTCAAGATCAAAGACCCGTTTCCGGACACCCAGCCGGGGGAGCCGGATGAGCCATATGGACGAGTGATGCAGGTTCGTCCCGAGCTCTCATGGTTGAGTAGCATTCGACTTCGGATCTGGTTCATCGGACTGGGTTCTCCCGTTTTGATCGCCTACAAGTCTTCTGCTCCGCGTGTCGCATCTAGCCGCTCAGGGGCCGGTCGTCATGAATGATGTGACAACAAGGGCAGCCGCGCTCCGAGATCTCATTCGGGGCGGCAGCAGCGGGGTCGGGGGACAGCCCGTGGCCGAGGCTGTCGTCAACTGCTGCGCGGACCTCGTCGAAGCGGGCGAGACGGAACTCGCCCTCTCACTCATAGACACGTCCGAGGAGCTTATGGCTGGTGCAGGCGCTGACTGGGCTCTAAGGCTCGGCATCGTGCGCGTGCAGGCACTGATCAAAGCTGGCCAGCCAGAGCGAGCACTCGCCTTCGTGAGGCAGCTAACGCGCGAGCACGGGGAATACCTCGCACGAGCGTCCACGGAGTCGTTCAGGGTGCGAATCAGTGAGGCGCACATACTTTGGCTGACGAACAGGGCAGACGAAGCAGTCCAAAGGCTTCACGAGATTCGCACCGAGCTCTTGGCGCGGCCGGACTCAGTGCTCTTGGCCTCATGCGCGCTCCACTTATCATCCGCGGAAATGGTTAGAGGTAACTATGAGACTGCTCACGAGTTCGTCCTTGAGGCGATCGTATCGGCGCGTCGCTGCAGAGCTCGAGCGATAGAGGGGCAGGCGCTGGGAAATCTTAGCTTGTTGGAGCGCCAGCGATGCCGGTGGAACGGTTCGGAAGAGGCGTCGCAAGCTGCGCTGGCCCTTTTTGAGCGCGAAGGGAACAGGGTTCAGGTTTGCCACGCGAGGCGCAGTCTGGGGATCACCGCGTGGAAGCGTGGGAGGCTTGACTCGGCGTTGGAACACGGTCAGAGGTCTCTCGCAGACGCGGGCGGCCTGCGCAACGGACGACTTGAATGGTACGGGACACTCTTGCAGGGCATGATCCTCCTGCACGCTGGAAGCTACGACGAGTCCCGCGGGCTCTTCACCTCGGGGGCGACGTGGCAAGTTCCCGAGGCTGAGTCTCGCCCCTCACTCCTCACCACCGAGTTCCTCGGCGACATTCATCTCGAGCAGGGCCAGGCGGAACTGGCGCTCAGGCTCTACGACGAAGTCTGGCCCAAGGCGCTGGCGATCGTGCCGAAGGGCGACATCGTGGCCGAGCTCAGGCGGCGGCGCGCCGAGTGTTACCTCTTGCTCGGGCGCAGCGAGGAGGCGTACGCCGAGGCGAAGACCGGCCTCGAGCACTGCCGCGAGCTGGGCGATCGCTACGAGGAGGCCGCCACCTATCGGGTGCTCGCGCTCGCCGCAGGCGCGCTCAAACGTCCGGCCGAGGCGAAGCAGCACTTCACGCAGGGCTTTGCCTACTACGACGACATCGAGACCCCCTACGAGTGGGGCAAGCTGTGGCTGAGCTACGGCGACTGGCTGTCCGGTGCGAACGCCGGCGAGTTCGCCGATCCGAAGGGGGCACTCGAGGCCTACCACGCGGCGCGCGATCACTTCGAGCGTATGGGGGCGCAGGCGAAGCTTACCGAGGCCAACGCACGGATTGCGGCACACGCCGCGACCCTGGCGCCGGTCGCCGCGCTCGGCCCGGCACCCGCACCGCACGCCGCGAGCGAGCACCGCCGCGCCCCGCGCCGCCCGCGGCGCTCGGC
>CAZYQK010000131.1:0-8878 GCA_964650245.1 uncultured bacterium
GCCGCCGCCGCTCGCGCGGCCAGGGCCGCCCCCTCAACAACAGCGCGCCCCAGCCCTACGCCAACAACAACGCCCTTGGCGCCCAGCCCGGCCCCGGAGCCCGCATCCAGCAGCGGCGCGGCCGCCGCGGGCGCGGCGCCGGCCGCGCCAACGGCGTCGAGAAGCGCCGCGGCCTCGAGGTGCTGCGCGACATCCAGCAGGTCGGCGTCGCGCTCGATCCCACCGAGCGCTTCATCCTCGAGCTGGCCCCCGGCAAGGGCGATCCGCCCTACGGCGATCGCATCACCGGGCGCGCGATCGACATCGTCACGCCGATCGGGCGCGGCCAGCGCTGCCTCATTGTCTCCCCGCCCAAGGCGGGCAAGACCCGCATCCTCCAGATCATCGCGGCCTCGATCGCGTTCAACCACCCCGAGGTCGGCATCTACGCATTGCTGGTGGACGAGCGGCCCGAGGAAGTGACCGACTTCCGCCGCAACACGCCGGCGCAGGTGATCGCCGCCTCGAGCGACATGAGCATCGACGAGCACATCGAAACCACCGAGCGCGCCATGGAGGTGGTCGCGGAACAGGTGCTCGAGGGCAAGGACGTCGTGCTGCTGCTCGATTCCATCACCCGCCTCGCCCGCGCCTACAACGCCGGCTCCGAGGGCAGCGGGCGCACCATGTCGGGCGGCCTCGACTCGCAGGCCATGCAGGCGCCGCGGCAGATCTTCGGCGCCGCGCGCAAGATCGAGGACGGCGGCTCGCTCACCATCGTCGGCACCGCGCTGGTGGACACCGGCTCGCGCATGGACCAGGTGATCTTCGAGGAGTTCAAGGGCACCGGGAACATG
This sequence comes from uncultured bacterium, assembly GCA_964650245.1. GTDB lineage: Bacteria > Eisenbacteria > RBG-16-71-46 > RBG-16-71-46 > RBG-16-71-46 > WS-2. Next base: position 837 of record CAZYQK010000131.1, read on the forward strand.
GAGCTGGTGCTGTCGCGCGAGCTGGCCGAGCGGCGCATCTACCCCGCGATCGACATCGCGAAGAGCGGCACGCGCAAGGAAGAGAAGCTCTATCCGTCCGAGATCGTTCCGCGGCTCCACCTGCTGCGCCGCGGGCTGGCGGGCCTCCATCCGCAGGAGGCGATGACCAAGCTGCTCGAGCTCCTGAACCGGTGCAAGACCAACCAGGAGATCTTCGGCCTGCTGAAGGGGTAGAGGCGAGAGCTTCACGCCGCCCCTTCCCCGTGCGAAGCAAGACCGGCGCCGACCCCCGCAACGCAGCATTCGTCACGCTCGCCGCCCTGCTCGCCATCGCGGTCGCGGCGCTCGTCATCTGCTCGAGGCTCGACGAACTGGTGCGTGCCCCGGGCGGCCTTCCGCTCTGGGACGAGGCCGCGCAGGGCTTCGCCGGGCTCGAGCTGGCGGACGCCGCGCGGCACTTCCGGATCGTCGAGTTCCTCGCGGTCCTGAACCGACAGGTGGTGTGGCCGTGCGTCCACGCGCTCCTGCTTTGCCCCTGGTTCCTCCTGCTCGGCTCGGGCTTCGACACTCCGGCCCACATGAGCGTGGCCCTGTTCGGCGCGACCGCGGTGCTGGTCTTCGCGTCGGGGCTCGCGCTTCACCCGGCGCGCGGGGGCTGGATCGGCGCGGTCGCGGCGTGGCTGCTCCTCGCCTCCCCGCTCTATCGCGTGTTCGGGACCCTGGGGATGCTCGAGATGCCGGGCGCCTGCCTGCTCGCGCTCACGCTCGCGCTGCACGCCCGGTGCCTGGGCCGCGAGGCGCCGCGTCGGGGATGGCTGGTCGCGGCCGGGGCGAGCACCGCGGCGCTGGTCCTGCTCAAGTACAACTACGGCCTGCTGTGGCTGGCCCCGCTGCTGGCCCACGAGTGGTGGATGATGCCGCGCGAGCGGCGCGCGGCGGCGGGTGCGCGCGCGGCGGCGTGGCTTCGGGCCGGCGGATGGCGGCGGCCCATGCCTGTGTTCGTGGCGCTCTGGACGCTGGCACTCGCGGCGATCCTGGTGACCGGAGGCTTCGAGTTCCGGCTCGCGGGTCAACGCGTATCCATCCATTCGGCGGGCAATCCCGGCTACGCGCTGCTGGTCGTGGTGGTGGCCTGGCTCGTGGTCTCGGTCGTGCGCGCGCCCGCGGCGTGGCGGGCGCGCTGGCGCGCACTCGCCGAGCGGCAGCGCGTCCTGCTCTCGACCGGCGCGGCGCCGCTGCTGACGTGGTTCCTCATCCCCTATCCCAACCGCGTCAAGGCGCTGGCGAGCTTCGTCGTCAACCGCGCGAGCGGCCCGTCGCCGTGGTCGGGCGAGGGCCTGCTCTACTACCCGCGCGCCTTCGCGAGCGACTACTCGCCTTCGGCGGCGGTGGGCTGGACCGTGCTTCTGCTCGCCCTCGTCCCAGCGGCGCGAAGTCATTCCGCCGCGCGTCTCGTCTGGCTGGCGCTGGTCGTGGGCCTGGTCGCGACTGCCGCGCACCGCTACCACGACCCGCGCTTTCTCTTCACCACCGCCCTGCTGGTATGGCTCAACGCGGCGCGGGCGGCGGTGGCGCTCGTGGATGCCGTGACGATGCGCCTCCCGCGGCTCGCGCGGGAAGCCGCGTGGGTGGCGGCCCTGATCGCGGCGCTGGTCGCGTTCCGCGGCCCGGCCGACGCGCGCACGCGTGCGGCCCGAGCCGCCTACCGGGCGCCGGAAGCGCTGCTGCCTGTGTTCGACGCGGTGCTCGAGCGCGCGGCGCGGGATGACGAGCCGGCGGCGCTGCTCGGCTATTCGTACGCGCTGAGCCCGGGCCTGCTCTCGTGGCGGGCCCGGGAGATGCACCCCGAGCTGGCACTCGAAGCCCTGCCCCGGCGCGCCCCGTGGCTTCCGGCCGGCGCGGACGAGGCGCGGGTGCGCGCGCGGCTCGAAGCCCTGGTGGGGCGCCACGACATGATCCTGGCGGCGCTGCCGGAGCCGGGCTCGCCTGCCGCGACGCCCGCCTACCGCGCCGAGGTGTGGGCCGACAGCGTCTCCCGGGTGCGGCTCGAGGGCGATGCCCGGTTCAAGCTCGAGGCCGAGCTGGAGCTGCCGGTTGCCGGGTTCCGGGTGTGGGCATTCCGCCGGCGGGACGCGCGCCTGCGGCCGCCGGTGGGGGAATGGCTGTGACGCGCGCGGGGCCGATGCCGCGTCGGCGCGGCGCGCCACGGCGCGCTACACCCGCTCGACGAACTCCCCCGTGCGGGTGTCGATCTTCACGCGGTTCCCCTGCTCGACGTAGGACGGGACCTTGATCTCGAGGCCGGTCTCGAGGATCGCCGGCTTCGCCGTGTTCTGCACCGCGGCGCCCTTGATGTTGGGCGTGGTCTCCTTGACCTCGAGCTCGACGAACATGGGCACTTCGAGACCCACCACGCGCCCTTCGTAGTACAGCGCTTCGAGGATCATGCCCTCTGTGATGTAGCCCACGGTGCCGCCCAGCACGTCGTTGTGGAGCGAGACCATCTCGTAGTTCTCGGTATTCATGAAGTGGTAGTCGTCCGCCGCGCGGTAGCTGAACTGGAGGCTGTGGGTCTCGAGGTTGGCGCGGTCGACCTTGTCCTCCGAGCGGAACCGGTGCTCGGCCTGGCTGCCGGTCTCGATGTTCACGAGGCGGGTCTGGACCATGCCGCGCCAGTTGCCAGGCGTGACGTGGAGGACGTTCGTCACGCGGTGCGGCTTTCCGTTGTGCATGATGACCATGCCGACTTTGAGCTGGGTGGCGGCAATCACGGACTGCTCCTTATCGAGCGGATGTGGCGAGGTCGGGTCGGAAATGGGACCGCGGAGCGGCTCCATCGAGGCCGAAAGCGGCGACAGAGTGTGCCCGAAGCGGCCACGGCCGCGCAAGCGGCGGGGCCGTGTCGAGCCGGAGCGCGGGGCTTCCGGATCACCAGGTGATGTCGATGACCTCCAGCCCTCCGGACGACGACTGCTGCACGTAGAGGTGGAAGGCCCGCCCCTGATAGCGGGCCGTCACGTGCAGGCAGAATCCGCCGCCGCCGAAGGCCGCCATGTCCTCGGGTTGGTGCGGCCCCTGCTCGATGTCGACGTTTCGGCCGCCCACCTCGCAGGCGGCGGACAGCATCCCCGCGGCCGCGCCGCTGGCCCACCGGCCCACGTAGGCTTTTCCGATCGCCGACAGGACGTTGTTCTCGGAAAACGCGTCGAGGTAGGCCTGATTCTGCTTGTACCCCCGAATGTATTCATCCCAGCCCGTTCGAAACGAGACACCCATTGGAGCCCCCCTTGCGAGGCCGGAAAACCGGCGTCGCGGCGCCGACGCTAGCACCGGGCTCGGGCGCCACGGAACGGATTTCTTTCGCCGGTGGCCGCCCCGCGGCCCTCTTCTGCCCCGCTCGACCGCCTCGCTCAGAACTCGGCGTTGCGATTCACCTGCGCCGACAACACCGCCGCGATGCGCGCATCGGTCTCGGCGAGATGGGCCCGTGTCGTCACGTCGGTGACCGCCTTGCCCCCGAGCGCCAGGCGGATCTTGTTCTGGATCCGCACCAGGCTCGCCCGCGCCAGCGTGGTGGCGTCCTCGGGCGGCAGTGGCGGCGGCGCCGCGGCGCCGAAGCCGCCCGGCCCGCCGGCCGGCGCCGCCTGCGGTGCGCCCTGCCGCAGCACGAGCCGCGTGAGCTGCTTCAGTTGCTCGCGCTGGAGATTCCGGCGCAGGCTCGCGATCTCCGGAGCACCCGCGTCCAGCTCCGACCAGATGGTCGTGGTGAGCCCGGTGAAGAGATCCGCCATCCTGAACGGCTTCTCCCCCGGCGCGAAGCGCAGCTCGTTGTCCTGGATGCGCGCCAGCGTGATCGGGTGATAGAGCCGCGAGAGCACCGCGCGCTGCACGTTGAGCACGGCGTCGTGCCACGGATAGTCGAGCCGCGTGGCGCCGAAATACGACGGATCGAGGCCCGGGTTGCGCTCGATCGCGAGCTTGTTCTGGACGCCCGCCGGAAGCACGAACGCCTTCACGCCGAACGCGTTCGCTGCGAGAAAGTCCAGCGCCTCGCGCTGCTTCGCCGCCGGCACCGGCTGGTACGGGAGCCGCCCGCCGGGATCGCCGACGTGATCGCGGTGGTGGTAGATGCCGCCGATCATCTTGGAGGAGGTGACGAGCGAGCGGAACTCGTCGCCGAGGCCCCGCCCGAGAGCGCGGCGGTAGACCTGGTAGCCCTCGCCCGGCTTCGCGAGCTTCGTGTCCATGTTGGCCCACAGCTCGTTGACCAGCGCCACGCGCTTGCGGAAGTAGGCCAGCGGATCGTCGGCCTGGTCGTACTGGTTGGCGAGCGGATCGATCGAGATCGCCGAATAGGTCCCGACCGCATCCTCGTCGGTCGAGTACGGCAGCATCGGGTCGTTGCCCGCGCGAGCGGCGATCTTGTCGAGCTCGGGCTTCTCGTCGCCCGCGATCGTCTTGTAGGCGTACTCGATCGCCCAGTAGTCGTATGGGCCGATGGTGGTGGGCACGAAATCGCCCTGGGTCTCTCCCTTGAGCGCCACGATCACCGGGTTGTAGTCCATGACAGAGGCCGACTGCCCGATCGTCGAGGTCTTCGCCACGTCGTTGAGCTCGCTCGCCTTGAGGATCGAGCTGCCGCGGAAATTGTGCCGCAGGCCCAGCGTGTGCCCGACCTCGTGCGCGACCAGCTCGACGACGTACTGGTGCATGAGCCTGGCCTCGACCTCGGGCGAAAGCCCGCCGCGCGCCTCGAGCACCGCCGTGGCGAGCGCCGCCTGCTGCGCCAGGCCGTCGCCGTAGCTGCACTGCGCGCGCGCCGGCCGGGTCCACGCGGTCGCGAGCGACGGGGCGGGCTCATCGAGCGCCGACGGCAGCACCGGCGCCACCACCTCTTCACCCAGCCGCCGCGCGTTGCGGATGATGCCGTCGGCGATGCCGATGTCGGCGTCGTAGATCTGCCCGGTGTAGGGGTTGGCGCGCGAAGGCCCGATGGCGAAGGTGGCGTCCACGCCCTGGAACCAGCGGATGGTGCTGTAACGGGTGTCGGCCGGATCCCAATCGGCGCTGTCCGGTTGCTGCTTCACCACCACCGCGTCCTTGAAGCCGGCCTTCTCGAACGCCCTGTTCCACAGCAGCGCGCCCTCGCGGACGGCGTCGCGGTACTCGAGCGGAATGGTGTTCTCGAGCCAGTAGACGATCGGCTCCCTGGGCGGCGAGAGCGCGGCGCCCGGATCCTGCTTCTCGAGGTTCCAGCGGTTGATGTACCGCACGTAGGGCGAGGCCGGCTTGTCCGAGGTGAAGTCCTGCTGGACGGTGAGGAAGTGCCCCACCCGGTCGTCCGCGAGCCGCGGCTTGTAGCCGGTCGTCTTGAGCATCGAGATCTCGTACTTCACCAGCAGCGGGATGCTACGCGCGTCGGGCAGCGTAACCGAGAAGGTGCGTGCGTTCTCGGTGCCGTAGAGCAGCCCGATGTCGAGCATCGCGTTCTCGGGGAAGTCCTTGAAGCCCCGGATTCCGCTCTTTTCCTTGTCGAACGAGTAGCTCGTCGGCTCGTAGGCGCGCGACAGGCCGGGCGCGAAGCCGGGGAGGTCCTTCACGAACAGCTCGGCGAGATCGAGCAGGACGCTCTTGCGATCGGGATGAGGCTTGGACTGGAGCTTGGCCGCGCCCAGCACCGCGTTCGGGAACGAGCGTGCGATGGCGCGCGCCGCGGGCGAGCCGGGCGGTGCCGTGAACGACGTGTTCTTCATGATGAGCTGAACGCTCTTGCCCACCTGGTGGAAGATGAACGGGAAGTCGCCCAGCATCTGCGCGCCGTAGGCGCCGCGCTCGCCGATCGCCTGATCGAGCGTGGCGGCGAACAGAAACTCCTTGTCGAGCTGGTCGGGCGTGAGTTCCAACAGAAACTTGTTGTCCTCGGCCTTGCGATAGAACGTGAAGATGCCCTTCGTCACCTCCATGTCCTTCACCACGTCGTCGAACGGTTTGTCCTCACCCGACTTCCCTTCGGGCTTGGCGCCATCCGGCTTGCCGGCTTCGGACTTCGCGCCGGCCTTCGGCTTTTCGTTCCGGTCGGCGGAGGATTCGTCGTCGCCGAAGGCGACGCCGGCCCCGATCGTCCCGAACACTCCGAGGGCGAGCAGGACCACGGCAGCACGCAGAATGTTCTTCATCGCGATCTCCTTCGCTGGAATGGTGGAAGCGGGCCCGGCGCCCGGGAGGGGAAATGGAAGCGGAACCCTACTCCCGCGGCGCGGCCGGCCGCCAGCGCGGGGGCACGGGCGCGGCAGAATGGTGGACGGGCGGGAGCCGGTCAAGGTTGGGTGACCGCGAAGCGGCGAGGGGCTGGGGAGCGCGCCGCGCCGCCGAAGGCCGTCGGCGGGCGCTCGCGCCCCCGGCAATGTCTCAGGCGTGCCCCTCCGCCGACGAAAACGGGCCGGGGCGTCCTGCCCCGGCCCGTCGCTCGATGCTTCTGCTTCGGCCCTAGAAGTCCTCGCCGCCGCCGTACCCGCCACCGCCCGGGCCGCCCGCCGACGCCTTCTTCTTCTCCGGGATCTCGGTGATCAGCGCCTCCGTGGTGAGCAGCAGGCTCGCCACGCTCGCCGCGTTCTGCAGCGCCGTGCGCGCCACCTTGGTCGGGTCGATGATGCCGGCCTTGAACATGTCGACGTAGGCTTCCTTGTCGACGTCGAAGCCGGTGAACTTCTCATCGCCCTTGTACTGCTTCACCTGGTCCACGATCACAGAGCCTTCGAGCCCGGCGTTGTCGCACAGCGTGCGCAGGGGCTGTTCGAGCGTGCGCTTGATGATGCTGATCCCGACCTTTTCGCCACCTTCGAGCTCCTTCGCCAACCGATCGAGCGCGGGGAGGCAGCGGATGTACGCGACACCGCCGCCCGGCACGATGCCCTCTTCGACCGCCGCGCGCGTGGCGTGCAGCGCGTCCTCGACGCGAGCCTTCTTCTCCTTCATCTCGGTCTCGGTCGCGGCGCCGACGCTGACCACCGCCACGCCGCCCGCCAGCTTGGCCAAGCGCTCCTGGAGCTTCTCGCTGTCGTAGTCGGAGGTCGATCTCCTTCTTGATCTGGGCAATCCGGCCCTGGATGTCGGCCTTCTTGCCGGCACCCTCGATGATCGTGGTTTTCTCCTTGTCCACGACGAGCCGCTTGGCGCGACCCAGATCTTCCATCTTAACGTTCTCGAGCTTGATGCCGAGATCCTCGGTGATGACCTTGCCGGCGGTCAGCGTCGCGATGTCTTCCATGATCGCCTTGCGGCGGTCACCGAAGCCCGGGCGCCTTGACGGCGCACACCGCCAGCGTGCCGCGGAGCTTGTTGACGACGAGCGTCGCCAGCGCCTCGCCCTCGACATCCTCGGCGATGATCAGCAGCGGCTTCGCGCGCTGCGCGATCTTCTCGAGGATCGGCAAGAGATCCTTCATGTTCGAGAGCTTCTTCTCGTAGAGCAGGATGTAGGCGTCCTCGAGGACCGCCTTCATCTCCTCCTTCTCGGTCACGAAGTAGGGCGAGATGTAGCCCTTGTCGAACTCCATGCCCTCCACCGTGTCGAAGGTGGTCTCGATGGACTTCGCTTCCTCGACGGTGATGGTGCCGTCCTTTCCGACCTTCTCCATGCACTGGGCGATGATCTTGCCGATCGAGTCGTCGCCGTTCGCGGAGATGGTCGCGACCTGCTCGATTTCCTTGTTCTCCTTGACCGGACGGCTGAGCTTCTTGAGCTCTGCGATGACGGTCTCGACGGCCTTGTCGATGCCGCGCTTGATCGCCATCGGCGACGAGCCGGAAGTGACGTTCTTGAGGCCCTCCCTGAAGATGGCCTCGGCGAGGACGGTCGCGGTGGTGGTGCCGTCACCGGCGACGTCCGAGGTCTTGGACGCGACCTCGCGCACCATCTGGGCGCCCATGTTGTGGTACGGGTCGTCGAGCTCGATCTCCTTGGCCACCGTGACGCCGTCCTTGGTCACGGTCGGAGAACCCCACTTCTTGTCGAGCACCACGTTGCGGCCGTGACCAAGGAC
>CAZYQK010000132.1:0-8698 GCA_964650245.1 uncultured bacterium
GCCCCGGCCGCCGCGCCACGGACGCGGTTCGCGCGCGCGGCGTGCGGCCGCCGCCGCGGCCGGTGTCCTTCCAGCAGGTGCGGGTGAGCGACACCGGCCCCGGGATCCCGCGCGGCGTGCTGGCCAAGCTGTTCGATCCGTTCTTTTCGACCAAGCCGCGCGGCACGGGGCTCGGTCTGTCGATTTCGCAGTCCATCATGCAGGAGCACGGCGGGACCATCGAGGTCGCGAGCCGCGAAGGGCGCGGCACCACCGTGCTGCTCAATTTCCCCGTGGAGAAGCGACATGGCGAAAGGCGAGAGCCCGCCGCGCACGCAGACCGTACATACGCTGCTCATCGTTGACGACGAGCGCTCGCTGCGCTTCAGTCTCGGGGAGTGGGCGCGGGACGCCGGCTACCAGCCGCTGGAGGCGGCAGCCGGCCGCGAGGCGCTCGCCGCCGTGCGCGAGCGGGGGGTCGACATGGTGCTGCTGGATCTAAAGCTCGGCGAGGAGGACGGCCTGGCCGTGCTGCGCCTGCTGCGCGAGGAGGATCCCGCGCTGCCGGTCATCATGCTGACCGGCCACGGCACGATCGAGCACGCGGTGCGGGCCACGCGGCTCGGCGCGTACGACTTCATGCTGAAGCCGCCCGACCTGGACCATCTGGGGGTGGTCGTGGCGCGCGCGCTCGAGCATTCCCGGCTCAAGCGCGAGGTTGAGCACCATCGCGCGGTGGACCGGCAGGGGCTCCGGCTGGTCGGCGAGAGCCCGGGCCTGCGTCGAGTTCTCGAGCAGCTGGAAAAGGTCGCGCGCAGCCCGACCGCGACGGTGTTGCTTCACGGCGAGACCGGCTCGGGCAAAGAGCTGATGGCGCGCTACCTCCACGACAGCAGCGCCCGCGCCGATGAGCCGTTCGTGGATCTCAATTGCAGTGCAATCCCGGAGCAGCTGCTCGAGAGCCTGCTGTTCGGGCACGAGAAGGGCGCGTTCACGGACGCCAAGCACTTCAAGAAGGGGCTCTTCGATCTCGCCGACCGCGGCACGCTGTTCCTGGACGAGATCGGTGAGATGGCGCCGTCGCTGCAGTCGAAGCTGCTGCGCGTGCTTGAGACTCATACGTTCCGCCGCGTGGGCGGACACGCCGACATCACGAACGACGTGCGGGTCGTGGCGGCGACCCACCGTGAGCTGAAACGCGAGGTGGCCGAGGGCCGGTTCCGCGAAGATCTCTACTACCGGCTGAATGTCGTCCCGATCGCCATGCCTCCCCTGCGCGAGCGCACGGAGGACGTGGCCCCGCTGGCGTCGCTCTTCATCGAGCGCTTCTGCCGCGAGCTGGCCCGGCCTCCGGCGCGTCTCCACCCCGACGCGCTGCGCGCGCTGCTGGGCTATGCGTGGCCCGGCAACGTGCGCGAACTCAAGAACCTGATCGAGCGCGTTCTGCTGCTCGAGGCGGAGGACGAGATCCGGCGCGAGCACCTGCCGCCCGAATTGCTCGCGTCCGGCGCGCGCGCCGCGGGTGCGACGGCGCCCACGGGGGTTCCGTTCCCGCCGGGGGTGGTGCGCCCGCTCGCCGAGATCGAGATGCTCGCCATCCAGCACGCCCTCCGGGCGTGCGACGGCAACAAGACCCGCGCCGCGCAGCTGCTCGGCATCTCCCGACAGACGCTGCGAACCAAGCTCAAGGAGCTCGCCCTCGGGGACGATACCGATGAGGGCGCTGAGCCCGCGCCCGAGTAGCTGAGGCTTCGGCGCCGGTTCACTCGTCCGCGATCGCCGCGCGCCGGGATGCGGCCGACCAGTAATCGCCCCGCGCTCTGGCGATGCGCAACGGGGTTGGGCGGGCGAATTGCAAACGAGCGTGGGACGCGCTCCCTGAATTCCTCTGACCCACGCCGCGACGACGGCCCCGCGGGGCCCCCCGCACGAGCAGCTGCCGCCACCTAACTCCAATCCCGAGAACGGACTGTCATCCGCGCGGCGTACCCGCGGAGCCTCTCCGAGGATTCGTGCCGCGCGGGCGGCCAGTGGGACCCGCACGGTGCCCGCGTCTGGCACGCAGACTGCAACCGGTGTCTCCCGCGCCGCCACCCACGGAGACCCGAATCCATGCCCCACATCCTGATCGTCGACGACGAGCCCAGCACCTCGTGGGCACTCGCCGAAGGGCTGTCCGACGACGGCTTCAGCATCGATACCTTTGGCAGCGCCGAGGAGGCGTGGAGCTGGCTGCAGAAGGGCCGCAGCGATCTCGTGATCTCCGACCTCCGGCTTCCCGGCATGAGCGGCCTGGACCTCGCCCGCAGACTGCGGCGCGGCCGTCACGCGCAGCCGGTGATCATCGTGACCGCCTACGGGACGTCGGAAACGCTGCGCGACCTGCGCGGTGCCGGCGTCGCGGACTGCTTCACCAAGCCTTTCCCGATTGACCGCCTGCGCCGTTCGGTGCGCCACGCGCTGGATGTGGCGTCGCAGCGCGCACGTCGGCGCCGGAAGCCCGCGGCGTGTTGAGCGGATCCGCGCCGCGCCGCTCCCGCGGTCTCAGGCGCTCCCCGGCGCCGGTTCGTCGGCTCGCCGCCGTAAGTGCGGCCCGCGAGCGGGTCCGCGCCGCGATCGAGCGCTGTGCCGGGCGCGAGCGCGCGGTGCTGGCCCTCATGCTGTTCGAGCGCCTGACCCCCGCCGAGGCGGCGGGCGCACTGGGGGTGCCGGTGCACGAGTTGACCAGGACCTACGACACCCTGATGCGGGAGCTGCGGCGCACGCTCAACGGTCTCCGCTCCCGGCCGCCGCGCACCCGCGCCGGCCGCGGGCGTTCCACTTCCGACGCACGGGTGAGGGAAGCGTGATCGCCGCCCGCGCGCCACTCACTGCGAGCGCGGATGCACGCCGCGAGATGCCGGGCGCCGCCGCGGCGCGACTCGATCGCATCGAGGCCGCGCTGGCCACGCTGGGCGACGAGCAGCGCCGCCTCCAGCGCCTGGGCCTCGAGCTTCCGCTCGTGCGCTGTCACCAGGAGCGCCGCTACTGGACGTTCTTGAGAGCGCTGTTCTCGATTCCGGCCTCGCCAGAGCCGTCCGACTCCGAAGGTCCCGAGTGGCCCGCCGCTCCGAGCCGCTGAAGCCGTCCGGCGAAGGCGGCGGATCGCGCGCGCGCCGCCCGCTCCATGTAGTGCCGGGGCGCGGCCGGCCCGCCGAGTCCGAGAACCATCCCGCCCGCTGGACCCGGCCGCGCGTGCCGCTCGTGGTGGTCGCGAGCGGCAAGGGCGGCGTGGGCAAGAGCAACCTCGCGGCCAACCTCGCGGTCGCACTCGGCGAGCGCGGCGCGCGCGTCCTGCTGGTGGATGCCGACTTCTCGCAGGCCAGTCTCGATCTGCTGCTCGGGCTGCATCCGCGCTTCGACCTCCAGCACGTGCTGGAGGGGGAGAAGACGCTGGAGGAGATCGTCATCCAGGGGCCGCGGGGCGTGCTGCTGGTGCCCGCGGCGTCCAGCGCTCCCGAGCTCGCCGACCTCGACGACGTCCGACTCGAGTTCCTGCTGCGCGGTCTCTCGCAGCTCGAGGCCGACGTGGATCTCGTTCTCATGGACACCGCATCCGGTGTCGCGCGCCCGGTGACGTCGCTGTGTCTGGCCGCGGACCAGGTGGTGATGGTTACTACGCCCGAGATGCCGGCCTTCGCCGACGCCTACGGCCTGATCAAGCTGCTCCTGAACCGGGGCCTGACGCGGCCGCCGCACCTGCTGGTCAACATGGCGGCCAGCCCCGAGGAGGCCGAGGAGACCGCGCACCGCATCCGGCTCGTGGCCCGGCGCTTCCTGAGAGCGCAGCTCGAGGTCTGGGAGCCGGTCCCCTTTGACCCCGCGATCCCGCGCGCCGTGCGCCGCCAGGAGCCGGTGCTCTCCGCCTTTCCGCAGTCACCCGCGGCCGCCGCCTATCGAGCACTCGCGGCGCGGTTGTGGAGCGACGTTCCCCCGGAGCCGTCGGTTGAGACTCCGAGCCCGCAGCGCCTGGAAGCCTGACAGGAGGAGTCTCCGATGCCGCGTGCCGCCGCAACGTCCGCCACTCATCCGGCCACAGCCCTGCGCCTGGTGCCGCGCCGCGCCACGCCATCCCTGCCGCCGGCACCGACGCCGGTGACATACTCCAAGGACGGCCTGCTCAAGCGCTTCGCCCCGCTGGTGCGCCACGTGGTCGAGCGCGTCGCGGCGACCCTGCCGCGCAACGTGGATCACGAAGACCTGTATTCGGCCGGCGTGCTCGGCCTGCTCGACGCCCACGCCAAGTTCGATACCGGAAAGGGCGTCAAGTTCGAAACCTACGCCGTGTGGCGCATCAAGGGCGCCGTGCTCGATCAGCTCCGGGCCCTCGACTGGGTGTCGCGCTCGATGCGCCGCAAGGCGCGCAACCTCGACGGCATCACCCGCCGGCTCGATCAGAAACTGGGGCGGGCGGCCTCCGAGGATGAGGTCGCGCGCGAGATGAAGATGTCGCGCGGCGACTTCTACCGGCTGCTCGATCACGTGCGCGGCGCCGTGCTGGTCTCGCTCGACGAGAGCCGCTCGGGCGAAGAGCAGGAACCCACCACGCTGGCTGACCACCTCCCGGATCCGAACGCGCCCGACGTCGAGGCGCAGCTCGAGGAGCAGCAGGGGCGTGGCGTCATGCTGCGCACGCTCGACCAGTTGCCGGAGCAGGAGCGGCTGGTGGTGGCGCTCTACTACTACGAGCACCTCACGCTCAAGGAGATCGGGCGGACGCTCGGGATCTCCGAGTCGCGGGTCTCGCAGGTTCACACGCGCGCCATGCTGCGGCTCCGGTTGCGCCTGCAGAAGGCGCTGGCGCAGGAGCGCGCGGCGTGACCCCGGACCCCGACGCGGATCCGGCGCCGCCCTTCGACGCCCTGTGCGCGCGGCTGGTCCAGCACGCGCGGGCCATAGAGGCGGCCGGGGCCGCGGCCGAGGCGCGCGAGCTGCTCGCCACGCTCGACGGCTGGCGCCACGAGCAGCGAGCCTGGAACGAGCGCCTGGCGCGGGCGCTCTCGGTGCACCACGAAATCAACAACGCGCTGGTGGGCGTGCGCGGCAACGCGCAGTTGCTGCTGATGGGCCCGGCCGCCACACAGCCGGGGGTGAAGGAACGTCTGGAGGTCGTCATCCGTGAGTCGAAGCGAATCCAGGAAGCGGCCGGCAGGCTCCGCGACATCAAGGCCTCACTCGGCGGCGCGGACCCGGCAACCCGGGCCGCGTGACGCCGGCGCCCGCCTCCTCGCGGAACGCGCGATGAGCCGCCGCGCCGAGGTGCCGGCGCCGGGTGCGGTCGAGCGGCGCCGCGCGTCGCGCTCGCTGTGGGCGGCATGCGAGGCACTGCTCGGTGCCGAGGCCGAGCCGCGCGCCGTGAACCGCGCGCTCGACGCGCTGTGCGAGGCGTTCGATTGCGACGGGGTCGCACTGCACGCGCTGGCGCCGGGCGGCGCCATCGAGCCGTGCTGCGCGCGCGGCGAGTGGCGCAACGCGCCCGGGGATCTGCGCGACTGCGTGAGCGTGCCGCTGTTCCGCGGCGACGAACGCGTGGGCACGCTCGACCTCATGGCGCGGCCCGGCCTGCACTGGCGCCCGGCGCAGATCGGCCTGATCCGCACTGCTTCCGGGGCGCTGGGTGCCGCACTCGGCGTGCGGATCGAGCTCCAGCGCCTGCGGCATCAGCCCGGGCGCGATCCGGTGACCGGCCTGCCCGACTCGCGCGCGTTCCAGGCGCGGCTCACTGAAGAGCTGGGGCGGGCTCGCCGTCACGGCCTGCCGCTCGCGGTGGTCATGGTCGACATCGACCGCTTCGCCGCCCTCAATGCGCGTTACGGGCGAAGCGTCGGCGACGCGGTGCTGGCCGAGGCCGCGCTGCTGCTCAAGCTCACGCTGCGCGACTCGGACCTGCTGGCGCGTCTCGGCGGCGACCGCTACGGCGTCGTGCTGCCCGAGTCCGACGTGTCGGCCGCGCTGCGCTGCGCGGAGCGCGTACGGCGCGGGCTCGAGGAGCATCGCTTCGCCAGGGTCGGCCGAATCAGCGCGTCGGCGGGCGTCGCGTCCAGCCCGCGCCACGGAATGGATCCGGCCGAGCTCATGAACCAGCTCGACCACGCCCTGTCGATCGCCAAGAAATCGGGCCGGCGCCGCGTGGCGCTGGTCGAGCAGACCTACTCCCACTAGCGGGGAACCGGGATGAAATCCAAGCCGCCGCAGTCCCCGCACCGAAAGGGGAGCAGCCCCGCCCCGCGCGCGGGCAGCACCCGTGGAAGCCACGCCTCCCAGGCCCCGCCCTCCGAGCCCGCGCCGGCGGCGCCAACGCTCGCCGAAAGGCCGGCCACCGCCATTACCGGCGCTGCGCCGGCTGCGTTGCCGGCCAATGTGCTCGGCGACGACACACCGGCGACGCAACCGGCCACCGCGGTCACCGGCGCCGCACCGGCGACGCAAGCGCCCGTCGCGGTCACCGACCTGGCGCCCGCGCTTGCCGTCCCCGTCATCGATCTTTCCGACCGCACGCCCGCGGAACCGGAGGCCCCACCCGCGGTGACCGCCGCGCCCGAGGCCGAGCTCGAGGGCGCGGCGCGCGTGCTGGTGGTAGACGACGAGCCCTCGGTGGTGGAGGTGTTCCGCGAATTCCTGTCGGGCGAGGGCTACGAACTGTCGGTGGCCTCGAGCGGCGAAGAGGCGCTCCGGCTCATTCCCGAGCTCAAGCCCGACATCGTGCTCACCGACATCAACCTGCCCGGGCTCTCCGGCCTCGAGGTCATGCGCTTCGCGAAGAGTGTCGACCCGGAGGTCGCGGTCATCGTCGTCACCGGGTACGCCTCGGCTTCGACCGCGATCGACGCGCTCCGGCAGGGGGCCTACGACTACGTCACCAAGCCATTCGACCTCGACGATGTCCATCAGATCGTCGAGCGCGGTGTCGCCAACCGCCGCCTCAAGTCCATCAACCGCCGGCTGGTCGAGGAGCTGCGGCAGAAGAACGAGATTCTGCAACGTCACGAGCAGGAGCTGCGCGAGCGGGTGCGGCTCGCGACCTGGCAGATGACAACGCTGTACGAAGTAGGCAAGGAAGTGAGCGCGAACCTCGAGCTCGCCCCGCGGCTCGCTCTCATCTGCGCGAAGGCGGCCGAGCTGTCGGGCGCTCCCTCGGCGGTGGTCTACCTGAGGAACGCGGAGACCGAGCGGCTCCACCTCGATGCCGCGTCCGGGGTCGAGATCCCGGATCGTGACGACGGGCCGCCGTTGTTCCTGGCGGACGAGAGCGCGCTCGGGATCTCCTCGTCCGATCCGCGCCCGGTTCGGCGCGCGAGCTCCGGGGACGGCGCACTGCTGGAGCTGCCGTTGCTCGCCGGTCAGGCGGTGCGCAACATGCTCGCGGTGCCGATGGTGACCGAGGCCCAGACGCTGGGCGTGATGGTCATACTGAACAAGCCGGGCGGGTTCACCACCGACGACGAGAACTTCCTCGCCCAGTTCGCCTCCCAGGTCGCGATCGCGGTGCGCAATTCCCAGCTCTACGAGCACACCAAGAGTCTGGACCGCCTCAAGTCCGAGTTCGTGGCAGTGGTCTCCCACGAGATCCGCACCCCACTGACGTCGGTCAAGGGCGCGGTCGAGCTGCTGGCGGACGACCACTACTTCCAGAACACCGAGCAGCAGGCCAAGCTCCTGACCATCGCCCACGCCAACGCCGAGCGGCTGCTGGTGCTGATCAACGACATCCTCGACTTCTCGAAGCTCGAGTCGGCCTCGCTGCCGATGAGCATCGAGCGCCAGCGCCTGGAACCGGTGGTCCACATGGCGGCGCACAACCTGCGCACTATGATGGAGGAGCGCCGCATTCACCTCGAGATCGTGCTCTCGCCCGAGCTGCCCGATCTTTCGATCGACTCCAACCGCATCGCCCAGGTGCTCACCAACCTGCTTTCGAACGCCACCAAGTTCTCGCACACCGGCGGGCGCATCGAGATCACGGCCGAGCCCTGGGAAGGCGTGGTGCGGGTGGGGGTGCGCGATCACGGCGAAGGTATCGCCTCGCAGGACCTGCCCAAGCTGTTCCGCAAGTTCTCGCAGGTGGACTCCTCGGCGACACGGAAGGCGGGCGGCACCGGTCTCGGGCTCGTCATCTGCAAGGGCCTGGTCGAGCAGCACGGCGGAAAGATCTGGGTGGAGAGCACGCCCGGGCAGGGCAGCACGTTCTACTTCACGCTGCCGATGGCCGAGCGCGCGGTGACACCGGGGCTCAACTAGGGCCCGCGGCGGCGCTCCGCTGCGACATCGCGCTTGACCGGCCGCGGCTCCGCTCGCTAAGTTGCGCTCGCTCCGTTCCGGACGGGACGAGGCGAAGAGATCGAACCGGATTCCATTTCCATGAGCGCCACGGACGACGCCTCTAGCCCTTCGCGGGCCGCCCCCGCTGCCGGCCACCGCCGCGCAGCGCGATTGCTCCTGCTGGTCGGCGCCGTCGCGGGCGCCGCGCTGGGCGTCGCGGCCGGGCCGCGGTTGTTCCCGGGCCAACTGCCGCTCTTCGAGACTCGAATCGTCTGGCCCGGGCCGGTCCCGGGGCCGGGTGACGGGCCCCGCGACTGGCCGCGCGGCGCGAGCGTCGCGCCGGACCGGCGCGCGGAGCCGCCCCATCTCGTGGTTCGCGCCCCGGACGCCGCCGCCGCCGAGGCGCTCGCTGGCGCGCTCG
>CAZYQK010000133.1:0-8680 GCA_964650245.1 uncultured bacterium
GCTGCTCAACTCGTTCACCGGGCTCGCGGTCGCCGCCACCGGCTTCGTGCTCACCAACAACGCGCTCATCATCAGCGGCACGCTGGTCGGCGCCTCGGGCACGCTGCTCACCATGCTGATGTGCAAGGCCATGAACCGCTCGCTCGCGAACGTGCTGTTCGCCGGGGTGGGCGCGGGCCCGGTGGCGGCCGCGGGGACCGCGGCTCCGGGCGGCGCAGCGAGAAACGTGCGTGAGATCAGCGCCGACGACGCGGGCGTGCTGCTCTCCAACATCCAGTCGCTGATCGTGGTGCCCGGGTACGGCCTGGCGGTGGCGCAGGCCCAGCACGTGGTGCGCGAGTTGGCCGACCTGCTGGCGCGGCGCGGGGTCGAGGTGAAGTTCGCGATCCACCCGGTCGCCGGCCGCATGCCCGGCCACATGAACGTGCTGCTGGCCGAGGCCAACGTGCCATACGACCAGCTCTTCGACCTCGACCAGATCAACCCCGAGTTCGAGCGCGCCGACGTGGCGCTGGTGATCGGCGCCAACGACGTGGTGAATCCGGCGGCACGCAGCGACAAGAGCAGCCCGATCTACGGCATGCCGATCCTGGATGCCGACAAGGCCAAGCACGTGATCGTGATCAAGCGCAGCCTCAATCCCGGATTCGCCGGCATCGATAACGCGCTCTACTACGACTCGAAGACCTACATGCTGTTCGGCGACGCGAAGGGCGCGGTGGGCAAGCTGGTGGAGGCGATGAAGGCGGCGGCGTAGTCCGGCGCGCGGCGGCGACGCAAACAGCGCGCGGCCTTCGATTGGAACGAAGCGGGACGCCTCGCTCGAGGCGTCCCGCTTCTGCTCTACGACAGAGCGCTCAGCGCCGCAGCAGCACCAGCTTCCTCGTCACCGCGCCGTCGCCGGAGACCGCGCGGATGAAGTAGATCCCGTCGCGGGCGGGCGCGCCTTCCGGTCGCCTTCCGTTCCAGCCGAACTCGCGCATGCCGGCGGGCAGATCGCCGCGGAAAATCATCACCACCGCGCGTCCGGTCAGGTCGTAGATACCGACCTCGACGTGCCCCGGCCGGTC
This sequence comes from uncultured bacterium, assembly GCA_964650245.1. Taxonomy (GTDB): domain Bacteria; phylum Eisenbacteria; class RBG-16-71-46; order RBG-16-71-46; family RBG-16-71-46; genus WS-2. Next base: position 1,071 of record CAZYQK010000133.1, read on the forward strand.
GAGCGCCACGCCGAAGCGCGTCTCGCCCGCGAACGGGTTGGGCCGGCTCTCCGAGATCGAGAGTCGCGGCGGGCCGGCGAGCGGCAGCGCCAGCCGTGGCACCTCGACCGCGAGCCTGACCCCGTCGTGGCCGGTGAACTCGCCGCGATCGAGCGACACCTCGCCTCCGGGCGTCGCCCCGGGCTTGAGCGCGAGCTGGAGCGTGAGGTCGAGGCTCGGCGACACCGCCATCTCGCCGCCGGGATGGATCAGCCCGATCACGATCTCGCCGCCCCTCGCCTGCGACAGATGGAGCCACGAGGCGGTTACGCCGCCGTACTCCACCCCGGCCAGGTCGTAGCGATCCTGCGGATAGCGCAGCACCAGCCGCGCACCGCCGACGGGATCCGCGCCCTCGATGCGAATCGGCAGATCCAGCCGGGGCTGCCCCCCGATCGGCAGCCCGAACGCGACCTTCACCCCGCGCTCGACGCGCGTGCTGTCGTCCGGGCAGCGCTCGCAGTCGTGGCCGAACAGGACGCTGTCGGCGCAGCACAGCACGTCGTCGAGATCGAATTCGCGGTCCCGGTTGCAGTCGTGGTCGGCCACCAGCGAATCCGGGCACGGGCCGGTGTGGTTGAGACACCTCAGCATCAGCACCAGGTCGCGGATGTCGGCGCGGGCATCGCCGTTCCAGTCGCAGACCTCACCGCTCTCGAGGCAGATCCGCGCGACGCTCGCGGACTGGTCGATGCGCATGTAGAAGGGCGGGCACTGCGGGACGCCGTGGCCCGCGGGGTCGGAGCCTAGGAACTCGCGCGCCGCGAGCAGCGTGACCGGGTGCAGGGGCCGCCCCGGCCCCGTCACCACCGTGACCTGCATGAGCAGCGCCGGCGGCTCCGTGGGATCTGTGGGCGGAATCGCCGCGCCAGCCTGGTCGAACAGCACGAACCTGGCGCCGTGCGGGGTGCGCTCCCAGAGCAGCGTCATGAAATTGAAGTTGTCCGACAGCTCGAGAAGCCCGATGTGGAGCGCCGAGTCGCTGAGCGCGAGCTCGCCCTGCAGGCCCGAGAGCGGGACCGGGGACTTCAGGTAGAGCCACAGCTTCGCCGGCCGGTCGGGCCCGATGCGCGCGTCGCACAGTTGCGGCAATCCGCGCGGGTCGAAGAGTGGCGTCAGGCACGGGGCCGGCGGCGGCGGCGGGACGATGCCGCAGCTGTCCAGAACCACGAACGGCAGCGCGGTGCGGAAGAGCTGTCCGGGCGGGAAGCTGTCGGAGCAGCTCACCTGCGCCAGCTCGACCGGGAGCATGTACGAACCCCGGGGCAGCGGCCCGAGCTTCACGAACGCCTGCCACGGCACCAGCACCTCGGCGCACGGCCGGCCGAGGCAGCCGCCGTCGTCCACGATGATCCGCACGCGCGGCGGGCCCTGCATGAAGTTCATGGTGAGATCGGGCAGCAGCTCGATGCGCCGGAAGCGGAAGCAGTCGCTCGGGAAGTGCCCGAGCACCAGGACCGGGATGCTGTCGCGCGGGCAGATCCGCGGCGGGTCGCCCACCGCGTTCCGGCCGATCACGATCCGATCCACGAACGGCAGCGGCCCGGGCGGCGGCGGCGGGGGCGGTGACGGGCACTGCTCCGAGACCGAGAACTCGACCGCGGCGTGGCGCTCTTCCGAGTAAGTCCTGCCGCTCGGAGTGAGGTGGTCGATCAGCCACAGCACGTCGACCCGGTGCGGGCCGGCCGAGAAGCGGCCCAGCCGGAGCGGAACCGGGTAGAAGTGCGGCAGCACCAAAGCGCAGGCGATGCTGTCGCGCACGAAGGTGTGATAGACGACGTGCGCCGAGTCACGCACGCTGGCGCCCACGAACGAGTCGCAGGGCGTGGGGCTGTAGCCCGCCACCACCAGCACGACGGTGTCCTTGACGCAGGGATAAGGGTTCAGCAGGCGCCAGCGGATGATGTTGATGGGACTGGGCGGCGGGGGGGCGGGTGGCTCATCGGCCGCGAACGAGGGCGCGCCGATGGCGAGTGCCGCCAGGAACATGAGCAGACGAAGTCGTGCGGAGCTGGCCATGAACATCCTCTCCTGCCCGGTCGGGCCTTGTAAGGCTCGCCCACCCGGGGGTGGTGCGTCAAGACGCTTTACGCGGCAATAGCCGGGCTCCGCGCGGCAGCGGGCGTCGACTTTCGCGCGGCCACGGCGTATCGTCGCGGCGCCGACTGCGACCCCGTATCGCCACGGACCTCGCTCCGCGCCTCCCTCGTGTCGAGCGTGTCGACGAGAGCACGTGGAAGGGAAACTCATGCCGAAGACCGCAAGACACGCGCTCCTGAACGTCATCGTGATGATTGCGGCTTTCGCGGGCCTGGAGCTTCTGGCCCGTCTCGCGTTCAGAGCCGGTAACGCGACCCACACCCGCCAGCCCGAGGTGATGTACCCCTATCACCCGTATCTCGGCTGGGACAACGCACCGAACTTCTCGTTCAAGGGGGACCTCGCCCGCGGGCTTCACCATTGGGCGGTCGAGACCGACAGCCAGGGCCACTCGATCACGCCCCACCTCAACTACACCGACCCCGAGGTGGACATCGCGATCGTGGGTGGCAGCGCGGCCTTCGGCGTCGGTGCGAGTGGGAACGCGGCCACCGTCCCCTCGCTGGTCGAGCGGGAGCTGCACAGACGCACGGGGCTCCGGGTGGAAGTCCACAACCTCGCGGTGGGCGGATACACGTCGTTTCAGGAGATGCTGAGTCTGGAACGCTACATGGCGACCCGGCGCGTCGATCTCGCGGTCGCGCTCAGCGGCTACAACGATGCCTACGCGGCCGCGTTTGCGAGCGGCCCGGATTTCGGCCTGCTGCTCGAGCGCGTCAATCCCAAGGCCGACCTCGTCCGCTCGATCGAGCGCGGCGACCTGGCCGCGGTGCCGGTGGCGATGAACCTGGTTCTGAGCCGGCTGCGGCGGGCCTCATACGCGATCGATCTGCTGGGCAAGGTGAGCGACCGGCTCCAGGGCCCGGATCAACGCGAGAGGCCGGGCGGCAAGGCCGCTCCCCCCGATCAGGAGATCGCGCGGCGGGCGCGGTGGGTGATGACCAATTACGCAATGGTGGACGCGCTGGCCAAACAGAACGGGGCGCAGTTCTTCATGTTCCTGCAGCCGACCTCGGTGACGAAGAAGAGCCTGACCACCGAGGAATCGCAGAGTCTCGACTCGCTCGACCAGGCGATCATCCAGCGGCTGTTTCCCGTGGAAAAGGTCTTCTACGCCGCCGTGCGCGCATGCGACAAGCGCTTCGCGTTTTTCGATCTCTCGCCGTGCCTGGACGACGCATCGGGGCCGGCGTTCGCGGACGACGTGCACTACCTGGATGGAGCGGCGGGGGTGGTCGCGAATGCGATCTGCGACGTGATCACGCCGGCCGTGGTGGAGGTCGCGCGCCGGCGCGGCGTCAAGATCGAACGGGCGATCCCGCCGGAACGCTAGCCGCGGGCGATCGGGACGAGGGCGGAGCCTCAAGCTCCGCCCTCGATAGCGGGAGCGCGACGCGGTGCGTGATTCCGCTTCGATATGGGGCCGCTTCGATGCACGCGGACCCGCGCCACGCTCCCTCAAGATTCCGGTTCGTGCCGTCCGTTCAGCGATGGCCCGCGTTCATGGGCGCGTCGGGCCTCACACGGACCCCGAGCGCCTCGCAGATCGCGCGCGCCGCGCGCTTCGCGTCCTGCGCGGCCGTGACCACGAGCTCGCCGCCGAGCGCATCGCCGCCCGCGAACACCTTCGGGTTGCCGGTGCGCCCTGTCTCTTCCTCCACGACGATACAACCCTTCGCATCCAGCTCGACACCGGTAAATTCCGAAACGAGCGATTTGAGCCGGGCCTGCCCGGTCGCGATCACGGCGAGGTCGGCGGCAATCTCACGGCCGTCGGCGAGCCGAAGCGCCTTTAGCGCACTTTCCCCATCCCGAACGAATTCCATGGATACCGCATGCTCCAGGAGCCGAACGCCCTCTTTCCGCGCCAGCTCCATCTCGTGGTGATAGCCGGGCATGTCGTTGGCCCCGCGGCGGTAAACCATCGTCACCTCGGGCACCCCGAGGCGCGCCAGCTCGCGCGCGGCATCGATCGCGGTGTTGCCGCCGCCGATCACGACTGCGCGCCGCGCGGGGGGCGGCGTGAGCCCGGGTTCGAGCTTCAGGCGCTCGATCCACGCCGTGGCGCCGACCACACCCGGGCCCTCCTCGCCCGGGATTCCGAGCTTCGAGTCCGGACCCAGGCCCACGCCGATGAAGACCGCGTCGAAATCGCGCAGCAGATCGGCGGCATTCACGTCGCGGCCGACTTCGACGCCTTCGCGGATCTGGACTCCGAGCGATCGTATGAAGCCGACCTCGAAGAGCGCGCCCTCGACGTGCATCTTGTAGGGCGCGACGCCGGTGAGGTTGAGCCCGCCCGCGAGCTTGCGCCGCTCGAAGAGCGAAACCTCGACACCCTCGAGTGCGAGGTAGCCGGCGGCGGCGAGCGAGGCCGGCCCCGCGCCGACGCACGCCACGCGTTTGCCCGCGGGCGGCGCCTTGGTGAACAGCGCGGCGCCGTTCCCGCGCGCCAGCACCGCCTCGACCGCGTAGCGCTGGAGCCGGCCGATCTGGATCGGCGGGTAGCGATGCCAGTCGTTGTAGACGCAGGCGCCGACGCACAGCACCTCGACCGGGCACACCCTGGCGCACGAGTAACCGAGCAGGTTGGCGGAAAGAATGGTCCTGGTCGAGCCGCGCACGTTGCCGGTCGCGATCTTGCGGATGAAGCCCGGAACGTCGATCCCGGTCGGACACGCCGCGATGCAGGGCGCGTCGTGGCAGTAGAGGCAGCGGTTGGCCTCGGCCACCGCCTCGCCCGCCGCGTAGGTGGGCTTGGCGTCGAGAAGCCGAAGCTCGAGCCGGTCGCCGGGGATGGGCGGGCTCTGGACGGTCGGGTCGTTCATCGCCTGCGGCCTCCACCTCTCGACTGCGCGCAACGGACTCTCAAGTCCTCCTCGATCCCGGGGTCGAAGTCGGGGATCTCCCCGCCGAGGCCCCGCCTCGCCCACTCCACGCGCGCGAGTGCCAGGCACGGCCGGCCATCGCGCACCCTGAGCTCCAGGCCTTCCACGAACGCCGCGGCCGCCGCCGCGCGCACGCGCGGCGCGGGATCGCGGACTGCGAACACGAACAACGTGTCATTCCAGTCGGCGGCCGGGCCGAGTTGTCCCAGGCGCTGCATGCGGTCCGCCGCGCGCGTGTAGGTCTCGAGTCCCAGCTCGACCAGCGCGGGCGCGGGCCGCACGCCCCGGACCCGGGCGCGGCCGCGCGCGAGGCGCATCGCGGCCACCGCGCGGTCGAGCCGGCCGGCCCGCAGCTCGCGCTCGACCCGCTCGCGGTAACGGCGATCGAGCTGTGCGTGCCGTCCGGCGTCCCAGAACCGGACCGGCTCGAACGCCTCGAGCCATCGGATCTCGTCGTCGTAGCGCAGCCCGCGCCGCAGCGCGATCTGGCCGGCGAGCGAGGCCGCCTCGGCGAGGGCGATCGCGATCAGCAGCGCGAGGAGCAGATTGAAGAGCGGCCTCACGCGCCGCGCCCGGCGGCCCCGGCCCGCCCCAACCGTCCGACCGCGCGGCCCACGCCCGCCCTACGCCCCGATCGCCGCGAACGACTCGTCCAGCTTCTGCACCGCCTCGTCCACCTCGGCCGCCGTCACGATCAGGGGCGGCGTGATGCGCAGCACGTTGCCATAGAGCCCGCCCTTGCCGATCAGCAGGGCCCGTTTCTTGGTCTCCTCGAACAGCCGCGCCGTGGCCTTCGGGTTCGGCGTGCGATTCTTCCGGGTCTCATCCTCGACCAGCTCGACGCCCTGCATAAGGCCCATGCCGCGAACGTCGCCGATGGTCTTCGGGTACTTCGCCTTCAGGCGCTCGAGCCCGGCCCGCAGCCGCGCGCCCTGCACCTCGGAGTTCTTCCGCAGGTCGTGCTTCTCGATGTACTCGATGGTGGCCTTGCCCGCGGTCGCGGTGACCGGGTTGCCGCCGAAGGTCGAGATGGTGAGCTTGGTGAGCGAGTCCGCGACCGCGGGGGTGCAGATGGTGGCAGAGAGCGGCAGGCCGTTCGCGATCCCCTTCGCCATGGTCATGATCTCGGGCTCGACCCCGTACTGCTCGCAGCCCCACCACTTGCTCCCGGTCCTTCCGAAGCCGGTTTGCACCTCGTCGCAGATGAACACGCCGCCGTAGCGGCGCACGATCTCGACCGCGATCTGGAAGTACTCCTTCGGCGGCGTCACGAAGCCGCCCACGCCCTGGATGGGCTCGGCCAGGAACCCCGCGATCTGCCCGGTGGTGGTGGTGCGGATCAGCTCCTCGATGTCCTGCGCGCACTTCACTTCGCACGAGGGATAGGTGAGCCCGAGCGGGCAGCGGTAGCAGTAGGGCGAGAGCGCGTGCTTGATGTCGGCGATCTTGCTGGGCAGCGCGCGCCAGCTGCTGTGCCCCGTCAGCGACTGCGCCAGCATCGAGCGTCCGGAGTAGCCGTGGCGGAGCGCCACGATCTCGCTGCGCCCGGTGTAGACCTGCGCCATCATGACCGCGGTCTCGTCGGCCTCGGTGCCGCTCGCGGTGAAGTAGCACTTGCGAAGCTGGCCCGGGGTGATGGATGCCAGCTTTTCCGCCAGCTCGACGATGGGAATGGTCGGATAGAGCGTCGAGACGTGGCCGAGCCGGTCGATCTGAACCTTGACCGCGGCGTTCACCTCGTCGTTGGCGTGACCCACCGAGACGGTGAGGATGCCGCCGAAGAAATCGAGGTATTCGCGGCCGTCGAGGTCGCGGACGCGCATGCCCTTGCCTTCGGACAGCACGACCGGCTCGTCGTAGTAGTTCGTGCACGCCGGGAACAGGTACTCCTTGTGCTTCCTGCGGACCTCGGCGGAGGTGGTCTCCGCCCGGGTGGTGGCGGGCGTCTGCGGGTTCATGCGGGTCTCCCTGGTGCGGCCGCGCCGGTCGCGGCAATCGAGGGCACAGCATACGCCGCGGGCGCTCGCGGGTGAAGCCCGAGCTTGAACCCGCTTGCCCCGGCGGCCTACATTGCTGCCGGTCGTTTCGAGCCCCCCGCGTGGAGCCCACGCATGAACCGGAGTCGCACCACGGTGCTTTCTAACGTCACCCTCGCGCTGGCCTGCACTGCGTTCGCCCTCGGCGGCTCCGCACCCGCGGCCGCCGCGCACCCGGAGCCGCCGCTGGCCGTCGTGGAGGCGGCGAGTGCGGCGACCGACTCCGCGGCGCGCGCCTCGTTCCTCGATTCGCTGGTCGCCGCCGAGCGCGGGTTCTCGAAGCTTTCCGTCGAGCGCGGCATGAAGGAAGCCTTCCTCACCTGCCTCGACCGCGACGCGGTGGTGTTCCGCCCCGCGCCGGTCCTCGGCGCACCGTGGTGGCGCACGCGCGAAAACCCCGCGGCCACCCTGATCTGGGCGCCGGACTTCGCCGAGGTGTCGGGGGCGGGCGATCTCGGCGTCACCAGCGGGCCGTGGGAGTACCGGCCCGCCGCGGAACGCAACCTGCCGACCGGATACGGCCACTTCATCTCGGTGTGGAAGAAGA
>CAZYQK010000134.1:0-8641 GCA_964650245.1 uncultured bacterium
CGCTGGTTCGGTGTAGCGGAAGCGACCTCCCGGTCGCTCATCAGGACGCACCATGCGGGGCAGTCTACCCGTTCCCCGGGCGAGCGCACGACGGTGGGCGGCGCGGCGGTGGAGACGTTGAGGCGGCGAGCCGGCCCGACCGCCCGCTACTTGCGCCCGAGCCCCGCGCGCCAGTTGAGCACCACCGTCGTTGGCGCGAGCGATTCGTCGTCGGGCTTGAGGATCAGGAAGCGCTGGCCATCGGGCGCGGGCACGAACGTGTTTCTCACCCCCTGAAACTGCACGCGCACCGGGAACAGCTCCTTGGGAATACCCGCTTCGAAGCTCGCCGCGGGCTTGATGTCCACCGCCATCAGCCTCTGATCGGGCGAGATGAAGAACAATTCATTGCCGTCGCCGCGCCAGTGCGGCTCGAGCCCGCCCGCCGTCGAGACCTGCCATTTCCCGGGCGGTCCCTGGAAGGAGCGCACGTAGACCTCGTTCCGCCCGGACTCGTCGGAGTTGTAGGCGATCCAGCGCCCGTCCGGGGAGAACTGCGAGCGGCCTTCGCCGAACGGCGTCTTGAGGAACACGACCGGTTTCCGGTCGCCGGTCAGGGGCAGCAGGTAGATGTCTGTGTTGGTCTGCGGACTGAATTCGCCGTAGACGAGGTACTTGCCGTCCCGAGACCAATCGTCCGGCGTCTTGCCCGCGCTCGAGTGAACGAGCAGCGTGTCCTCGCCCAGCCCGCTCGCGGCCTTGAGGTAGAGGTCCGCGACACCGCCGCGGTCCGAGCTGAAGACGATCTGGCTCCCGTCCGCCGACCAGAGCGGGTTTCCGTCGCCACCGGGGTCGTATGTGAACCGGGTGACGGTGCCGCGCGCGGGTTCGATGATCCAGACATCGGGATTCGCGGTCTGCGCGTCCCGGCGCCGCACCGCGATCCGCTTGCCGTCGGGCGAGAGCGCGGGGGCACGGTAGTCCGCGGAAGGGCCGACGGTCTCGATCTCTTTCCCCGCGCGGTCGAGCCAGACCAGCCGGCCGGAGGCGAGGCCCGTGCTGCGGTAGGCGAGCACGCCGTTGTCCGAGACCGAGAAGAATGCCAGGCCGAATGGGGTGGTGGCGAGCGGCTCCGCCACCGGGAAGGGCTCGCCCCGTAGCTCGAGCCGCCGCGGGTCGAAGCCCTGCGCCATGAGCGTCCGATCGCGCACGAAGAGGACGTAACCGTCGGCCGAATACTCGACGCGCGACACACGCGCGCCGAGCCGCTTCGCCTTTCCGGAGCCAAGCTCGCCCACCGCCAGCTCGAAGTTCGAGGCGCGGCCCCTGTTGATGAAGAAATGCCGCCCATCGGGCAGGAACAGGGGCCAGCCATAGAAGTTCGTCGAGTCCTGCCTGAGCTCCGCGACGGGCACGCCGCCGGTGGCCAAGACGCTGCGGATCGGCGTCGAGTCGTTGTCGCTGTCGAACAGCAGGCGGCCGCCCCGGCCCCACGAGCCGTCCGCGCCCGGGGCGTCGCACACGACTTCCGCCGGGCCACCCGCCGCCGAGATGCGCTTCATCTTCCCGCCCGCGACGAAGCCGATGAACCGGTTGTCGGGTGACCAGAACGGCCGGCCCCCGCCTTCTGTTCCTGGCAGCGGATTGGCGTCCATCGAGCTCAGCGGCCGCACCCAGATCATCGGCCTTCCGGTGGAATCGGTGGCGTCGAAGGCGAGCGTCCTGCCGTCGGGCGAGATGCGCGGCAGCCCCATCTGGGTCAAGCCCGAGGGCGCCGGGATGGTGAAGCGCATCGGCGCGGACGGCGCGGTCGTCCGGCTCACGTCGCGCCACGCGAAGAAGCCGGCGGCGGCGAGCGCCGCGGCGGCGAGCGCCCACGCCACGTGCTCGCGGCGCGCGCGGCGCCGCGAGACCGGAGCCGGCAGCCCCGCGGCCGAGCCGCCTTCGGCGATCCACTGGAGCTGGAGCATCACGTCGTGCGCGGTCTGCCAGCGGTCGTCGGGGTCCTTCGCGAGACAGGTGCGCACCACGCGCTCGAGCGCCGGCGGCGTGAGCGGCTGGACCGAAGCGATCGCCGGCGGCTGCGACGACATGATGGACGAGATCAGGCTCGCCCGGCTCTTGCCGCCGAACGCGGGCCGCCCGGTCGCCATCTCGTAGAGCAGCGCGCCGAAGGCGAAGATGTCGGTGCGCGCGTCCGCGTCCTTGCCTTCGAGCTGCTCCGGGGCCATGTACTGGAAGGTGCCGAGCAGCGTGCCCTCGGCGGTGAGCGGCTCGCTGCCGACCGCCTCGGTCGGGAGCGAGGTCAGCCCTTCGAGCGCCGAGGCGCCGACCGGTCCCGCCGCCGTTTTCGCCAGGCCGAAGTCGAGCAGCTTCGCGCCCGACTTGGTGAGCACGATGTTCCCGGGCTTGAGGTCGCGGTGGACGATGCCCTGGCGGTGCGCGGTGTCGAGGGCGGAAGCGATCTCGACTCCGAGGTGAAGCACGTGCTCTGGCTGGAGCGGTCCCTTCGCGAGCCGCGCGCTCAGCGACTCGCCCTCCAGATGCTCCATCACCAGGAAGTCCACCCCGTCCTGGTGACCGACGTCGTAGAGCGCGCAGATGTGCGCGTGCGAGAGGCTCGAGATGGCGCGCGCCTCGCGCTCGAAGCGCTGGCGCAACTCGGCGCTCGAAGACAGGTGGGACGCCAGCACCTTGACCGCGACCACGCGGTCGAGGCGCGTGTCCTTCGCGCGGTAGACCTCGCCCATTCCGCCCGCGCCGAGGGCGGAGATGATCTCGTAGGGGCCGAGGCGCGAGCCGGGATTCAGCGGCATGCGGCGCGGTCTGGTTCGGATCGAAGGTGGCGGGCTGAAGCGAGCTGCACTCGGTGGCCCCGGGGGGAGAGGTAACGGCTCGGACACTCTCGATGGCCGAGAGCGCCGCGGACGCTACCACAGGCTCTCGGCTGCCGCGCAGGGAGAAGATGGGCCGGCCGCGCGGCGCGTCCGGCGCGCCCTCTGCCGCCGTCACCGGTGTCACCCCCCGGCGTTACCCCCCCGGCGTTACCCCCCGGTGACAACGAAACACTTCTTGCCGCGCACGTCGGGGGCAAGTGCCTTGCGCCACCGGAATACGAGACGCGGCACGGCGTATGCCTTTCATCCGCGCGGCATCCCAGCGCGAGCGTCCGCCGCGTGCCTCTCAACCGGGCGGCGAGCGATCAACCCACCGGGGCTGACCCATGGACGCGGTCTGGGACTGCCCATGCAAAGACATCGTTACCACGTTTTCGCGGCCGTGCTGGGGCTCGGGATGGCGCTGTGCTCCGTTTCACCGGAGGCTTGTCGGTCGGGAGAGGTCGGCTTCCACTTCGCCCCGGATATCTTCACGACCGACTCCACCACGGGGACTGCGGCCATCGGCAACGACCCGCCCCCCGCGCTCCCCGCAAGCGACAGCCCGCGCGGCGCGTTCGAGCGGCTCATGCGAACCTACGAGCGCAGGCGGCTCCGGGAGTACTCGGACATGCTCACGGATGACTTCCGATTCCTCCCCTCCGACCCGGAGGTGCGCGCGGCCTTCCCCGAAGGCTTCGAGCGCGAGGATGAGATCGCCTCCGCGGAACATCTCTTCAACGGCTTCACCACCGCCGCGGGGATCGTCCTGCCCGCCGCTCGGACCATCGAGGTGCTGGCGGACACGATGTGGGCCGAGCCTGACCCGGAGAAGCCCGATTCAGCGTCGCACTACCAGCAGATCGTCGTTCCGCGCGTGCAGGTGAGCGTCTCGCACCTCGACGGCAGCGCGCTGCAGGTCGAGAACGGGCCCCAGGTATTCCATGTCGTGAGGGGCGACGCCGCGCACCTGGAAGAAGGCCAGCCGGCCGATGTCGGTCACTGGTACGTCCGGCTGTGGAGCGAACTGGTGGGCCGGATGGTGGGCACGATCCTCGCCGATGGGCCCGCGCGGAGGCCGCACGTCGAATCGGCGGCCGCTCCCCGGTCCGCGCCGCACGACTCGGTGGCGCGTGACTCGGTGACGCGCGACACGATCGCGCGGGCCGGAACCGCGTACGGCGCACCTGGTCCGCTCGCCATCCTTCGCCTACCCAGCCCGGCGAGCGCGTCGATCGAGATCGAGTTCCGCCTGCCCGCCCGTGAGCCCGCGTGCCTCGACCTCTACGACGTCGCCGGGCGGCGCGTCCTGCGGCGTGAGCTGGGCGATCTGGGCCCGGGCCTTCATCGGATCACGCTGGGCGAGCGTGCCGCTCCGACGCCGGGCGTCTACTGGAACGCGCTCTCGCAGGGCAACGGACGGGTGACGGCGCCCGTCGCGGTGATCCGTTGACCTGCGGCGAGCCGGACGCCCCACGCATCATTCGCGCGAGATCGTGAGCGAGGCGCCGCCCGCGCTTCCCGCGCTCATTCGATCCAGCGCTTCCCGCACTCGTCGCAGATCCACCGCCCGTGGAGCAGCGGCAGCGGGATCAGCTTTTCCAGCCACACCAGCACGAATCCCTCGGGCCCCCCGTCCTTGAAGCGCATGCGCGTTCCGCCGCACACCGGACATGCCGTCTGCATCGCCACGGGCGGCTCCGCGTCGGGCGGCAGCGCGGGAAACGCCGCGAGCGGCTGGCGCAGCAGCTCGAGCGCAGCCGGCAGGTCGTTCTCCCAGACCTGCACCTTGACGCCGCCGATCGCGCCGAGCAGGAACCAGTTGGTCCAGACGGTTTGCTCGTCGGCGACGACGGCCTCGATCCCGCCCTGCTGCAGAATGGTGCGCGTGAGATGCGCTTCGGTCGCGGTCAGCGCGCGCGCGATGGTGACGAGCCGCCCGGGGTCCGCGGGCGCCTCGCCGCCGCCTTCCGCGTCAGTCGCGGGGAACATGGCCCGCCGCGCTCAATCGATCTCCTCCGCCGCCGTGATCGCGGGCTGGTCCTTGAGCGGGCCTACGCCCTGCCGCCCCGGATGGTCGGGGATCGTGATCAGCACCTCGCTCACGTTGTTGTCGTAATTCGACTCCGGCAGCTGATGGCAGATGCCGGAATGGTTCGGGTCCGCGTTGCGGCACGGCTCGCCCGCCGCCGGGACGAAGCCCGGATTGACCGTGATGCGGATGATGTAGTCGCCAGGCGGCACCGGGGCCTGACCGTCTCCCCCGTCCAGAACGAAGTACTGGCCGCCGAGCTTCCAGATGTAGGTGTCGGCCCAGCCCTTCGCGATGCCCTGGTTTCCCGGCACGCCGGGCGCGCCGCAGCTCAGGAACTTGCGCTCGTTGTTCGCGGGGCCGGGATACGCCTGATATTTCTCGTAGTCGATCATGCAGAAGCCGCGCTTGGCGGCCCGCCACACGTGGCCGGTTGCGGGATCGATCAGCTGATAGAGCGCGTAGTGCCGGAAGTGAAAGTGCTGATGACAGGTCGCGAACTCGAACAGCCCGTCACCCACGGCGATGTGCTCGTTGGGATCCCCGACGAAGAGGTCGGCGTCGCCGATGTTGGGGGTGGAGACGGTGAAGCGCAACACGGAGTGCTCACCGGGTGTGATGCCACCCTCCTGGACGCTGCACAGGGTGGCCGGGAAGTCCTCGACGCGCACCACCCAGTGCTGCCGGAGCGAGCCCTGATCCACGATCAGATCGGGTTGCCCCGCGCCGTCGGTGGACGCGGTCGAGCTCGTGGCGCGGGCCGCGGGCGCTCGAAGCAACGAGACGGCCAGCAGCAGGCCGACGACGGCCGAGGCCTTCGCGAGATGCGGTCTCATGGGAGTTCCTCCTCCGGGGGTTGGCTTCGTCCCGGGCGGGACGAGGTGACAGAGGAAAGCGGGGCGCCGGCTCCGTGGCACCCAGTGGCGTGCCACAGAGTCTAGTGGGGCCTGCTCGTACCCAACAAGGGTCAATGCGCCGGGGGCGCGGGGTGTTGAGATCGACCACACAATGTAGTCATATGACCCGCGCTTATGGTCATGACTTCGTCGAGTCCATTCGGGTCCGCGGCCCGCACCCGGGTTCTCCTCGCGCTGCGGCTGCTCTCGGAGAGCTATCCGCGCGAGCTGGCCCGCGTGCTCGACACGCCGCTCTCGGCGGTTCAGAGAGCGCTCCAGGGCCTCGAACGCGACGGCCTGGTCGCCGCGCGCAGCCTGGGCCGCACCCGCGCGTTCCGGCTCGATCCCCGCTACTTCGCCTTCGCGGACCTGCAGCGTTACCTGCTCCGCCTCGCCGAGCCCGAGGCCGAACTCAGGCGAAGCGTATCCGCACTTCGGCGCAGACCCAGGCGTACGGGCAAGCCGCTGTGAGACTCACGGCCCGCTCGAGTCTCGCGGCGGTGGCGGTGGTGGTCGGGGATGCGCTTCGACGCCACGGCATCAGGGCGGTGCTCACCGGCGGTGCATGCGCCAGTCTCTACACCGGCGGCGCGCACGAGTCCGTCGACGTGGACTTCATCCTTTCCGGGCCGACGAGGAAGGACCGGCTCGACGCGGCGATGAAGTCGCTCGGTTTCACGCGACGCGGTGACCGCTACGTTCACCCACGGCTCTCGTTCTTTGTCGAATTCCCGCGTGGCCCGCTGGCGATCGGTGAGGACATCGGGATCCGACCGGTGCGGCGGAGGTGGCGCGGCGTAGGAACGTGGGCGCTCTCCGCGACGGATGCGTGCCGCGACCGACTCGCGGCCTTCTACCACTGGAGCGACCGCCAGAGCCTCCGGGTTGCGGTGGAGATCGCCCTCCGGAACCGGGTTTCACTTCTCCGCATTCGGGATTGGAGCGCCCGCGCGGGCGCGGGGGATCGCTTCGAGGAATTCCTGCGCGAGCTGAAGGCCGCACGCGCGAAGCGCCGCCGCCCCTGAGCACGGGCCGCCGTTCCCGGCCGCCTCGCGCAGGGTGTCGAGCTTCCGCGGATTTCAGCGTCCGAGCCGCGACAGCGCGCCACGATTCCGAGCGACGATCCGGTAACCCCACTCGCTCGCAGCCGCAAAGCCGGGAAGGCGCAGGTAGAGCCAGAGCGGCCAGCCGAAGCTGCGCGCGTACGCGAGCGCGCGGAACGCGGCTTCCGCGCCCTGCGACCTGCGCCCGTCGGGCTCGATCAGCTGCACGGCCTGCTTGAAGCGCTCGAGGGTGATCTCCGGCAGGCGCGGCGCGGCGTCCTGGTATGGCTCGTAGTCCACGCGATCGCCGGTCGCGCGGCGCATGCGCGCGATCCAGCGGCCGCAGAAGCCGCAGTCGCCATCCCATACGAGCAGGGGCCGCGGTGGAGCTTGCACCTCGGAATTGTAGCGGCTCACTGGCCGATCGCGGACCGCCGCGGTAGTCTGCCCGCCCGCGGCGCTGCTCGCGTCGTCCCCTTCGTTTCCGGAGGCACCCGATGAGGCTGGCCATGAAGCGCACGCTCACACTGCTCGTGGGATTCCTTCCGCTCCTGCTTCCCGTAGCACCAGCTCACGGCGCTCGCGCCGCGCTCGATCTCGCCGACCCGCTCCTGCTGCGCGGGCTCGAATGGCGCAGCATCGGGCCCTACCGCGGCGGCCGCGTCACCGCGGTCACCGGCGTGGCGGGCCAGCCGGGCGTCTACTACTTCGGCGGCACCGGCAGCGGAATCTGGAAAACGGTGGACGGCGGCGTGAGCTGGAAGCCGGCCGCGGACGGCCAGCTCGGCACCGGGTCGGTCGGAGCCATCGCGGTAGCGGCGTCGGATGCCAACGTGGTCTACGCCGGCATGGGCGAGGCGTGCATCCGCGGCAACGTCTCGCACGGCGACGGCCTGTACCGCTCGACCGACGCCGGAAAGACGTGGAAGCTCGCGGGACTCTCCGACGCGGGGCAGATCGGCCGCGTGCGCGTCCATCCGCGGGAAGCCGACCTGGTCTACGTCGCGGCGCTGGGCCACACCTTCGGGCCGAGCCGCGAGCGCGGCGTCTTCCGCTCGCGCGACGGCGGCGCCACCTGGAAGAACGTGTTGTTCGTGAACGACAGCACCGGCGCGGTGGACCTCGCGATGGATCCCTCGAACCCGCGCATTCTCTACGCCGCCTTCTGGCAGACCGGCCGCACGCCGTGGGCCCTGGTGAGCGGCGGGCCGGGCAGCGCGCTGTACAAGTCCGTGGACGGCGGCGACACGTGGCAGAAGCTCGCGGGTCCGGGGCTCCCGACCGGGCTCTGGGGCCGCGTCGGGGTCACGGTCTCGCCCGCGAATCCCGATCGCGTGTGGGCCGTGATCGAAGCCGAGCAGGGCGGCGTCTATCGCTCGGACGACGCCGGCCGCACCTGGGCCAGGCTCAACGAGGAGCGCAACCTGCGCCAGCGCGCCTGGTACTACACCCACGTCTACGCCGATCCGAAGAACACCGACGTGGTGTACGTGCTGAACGTTCAGTTCTTCCGCTCGAAGGACGGCGGCCGGAGCTTTGCGCAGGTCCCGGTGCCCCACGGTGACAACCACGATCTGTGGATCGATCCCGAGGACCCGCGCCGCATGATCGAGAGCAACGACGGCGGCGTGGTGGTGTCGCTCGACGGCGGCGCGTCGTGGACTCGGCAGGACAACCAGCCCACCGGCCAGTTCTATCACGTCATCACCGACGACCAGTTCCCATACCGCGTCTACGGCGCGCAGCAGGACAACAGCACGGTCGCGGTCGCGAGCCGCACGCGCGGCTTCGGGATCGGCGCCGGCGACTGGCATC
>CAZYQK010000135.1:0-8440 GCA_964650245.1 uncultured bacterium
CACCGCCTTCGCGAGCGGCGGTGACCTGCGTCTCGTTCCCGGCAGCACCGATCCCGCGCGGCATCGGCTCGGCGCACTCGCCACCCCCACCGCGCAGGAGAGCGTCGTCGTGCTGATCTACGGCGACAATCGCGCCGGCTCGCGCCTGCACGCGCACTCGTGGCTCTTTCGCGCGGTGAGGAACATGTCGCTCAGGGATCCGGCAAAGTTCGTGCGCGGGCTGGTCGCGATCCCGGCCTACCTGGTGGTCGCGATCGTCCCCACGCTCGACGGCCCGCGGGATCTGATCGCGCACTGGACCCACGTGCCGAGCGGCGGAGCCGAGACCAGCGTGCTCAGTGCCCTCGAGCGGCAGCTCCCGGCCAACCTCGTGATCTCGACCGGCGACATCGTCACCGACGGGCGGCGCGGCCGGTTGTGGGAGCGCTTCGTCGCGCGGCACGAGGCCCTTCGCACCCGCACGCTGTTCGTCGCCACGCCCGGCAACCACGAGCGCATGGCCGACTCCACCGCGCGCGCCAACTGGGCGGCGGCGGTGGCCCCGCCCGCGCGCGCGCGCCGATTCTGGTACACGCTCGACGTGCCCGAAGCGGACGCGCGCTTCCTCGTGCTCGACTCCAATGCGCTGCGGGATCGCAACCCGGGGGCCGCGGCGCTCGCCGACGAGCAGCTCGCGTGGGCGGACTCGATGCTGGCGGCCGGCCCGCGCTGGAAGTTCGTGGTCCTCCATCACCCGCTGATCTCCGCGGGGCACTACCGCAACCCGTGGAACAGTAATCGTCCCGAGTCGCCCGCGGCGCGCCGCCGGGCTCGACTGCTCGAGATGTGCGCCGCGCGTGGTGTCACCGCCGTGTTCGCCGGGCACGAGCACCTCTACCAGCGGGTCTACGTGCGCGGCGCCGATGGCCGCGGCTTCTGGCACATCACGGCGGCGGGGGGCGGCGCTCCGCTCTATGTCTCCGACCGCGACCTCCGCGACATCGAGCTGGCCAAGCCGCTCCCGGGCCGCCTGAGCCTCGCGCCCTCGTCGGTGTTCACCAAGTCGGTCTACAACTTCTGCCGCCTGGCGCTGCCGCGGGCGGGCCGCGAGTCCCTCCCGCTCCAGGTCTTTCGCGTGCGAGGCGGCGGGCGCACCACGCCGCTCGACCACCTCGACCTCGCGCGGGCCCCGGAGGCGCCGTGAACGATCCGCATCTGCGCGCCGGGCGCCGCACGCCGCTCGAGCGCGCGCTCGCGCCGTTCGCCGAAGTGCGCGCCGGCGAGGGGCTCACCGCGCTGCTTCTCATGCTCAACGTGTTCCTGCTGCTCACCAGCTACTACATCATCAAGCCGGTGCGCGAGGCTCTCATCCTGGGCGGCGAGGGCGCGGAGGTGAAGAGCTACGCCTCGGCCGGCATGGCGGTGCTGCTCGCGTTCCTGGTGCCGGCCTACGGCGCGTTCGCGAGCCGCGTCGGACGCGCCCGGCTCATCACCTGGGTCACGCTGTTCTTTGTCGCCAACCTCGCCGGGTTCTGGCTGCTCGGCCAGATGAAGGTGCCGCACCTGGGTGTCGCGTTCTTCCTCTGGGTCGGGATCTTCAATCTCATGATCATCGCCCAGTTCTGGTCGTTCGCGAACGACGTCTACACGCCCGAGCAGGGCAAGCGCCTGTTCGCGATCGTCGCGCTCGGCTCGAGCCTGGGCGCCATCCTGGGCGCATGGATCGCGAAGCCGCTGATCGGCACGCTCGGCACGTACACGCCCCTGCTGGTGGCCGCCGCGCTGCTCGCGCTCTCCGCGCTGCTCGCGCGCGTGGTGAGCGCGCGCGAGCACGAGGCGCACGGCGCCGCCGGCCGCGCCATCGCGGCGGACACGCCGCTCGAGCGCGTAGGCGGGTTCAAGCTGGTGGTGAGCGATCGCTACCTGTTCCTGATCGCGCTGCTGATGCTGGTGCTCAACGTCGTCAACACCAACGGCGGGTACATCCTGGACAAGACCCTGGCGCTCGGCGCCGACCGCCTGATCGCGGCGGGCCAGACCGGCGGCATGCCGGCGGCCGAGTTCAAGGACAGGTTCATCGGCCAGTACTACGCCGGGTTCTTCACCTGGGTGAACCTGGTGAGCGCGCTGGTCCAGCTCTTCCTGGTGTCGCGCGTGCTGCAGTGGTTCGGGGTGCGCGCCGCGCTGTTCGTGCTGCCCGCGATCGCGCTCGGCGGCTACGCGCTGCTCGCGGTGGCGCCCGCGATCGGCCTGATCCGCAGCGTGAAGATCCTCGAGAACTCGACCGACTACTCGCTCCAGAACACGGCGCGGCAGGCGCTCTTCCTCCCCACCTCGCGCGAGGCCAAGTACAAGGCCAAGGCGGCGATCGACACGTTCTTCCAACGCGCGGGCGACGTGCTGTCGGCGGGCGTGGTGCTGGCCGTCACGACGCTCAGGCTCGCCCCGACCAGCGTGGCGGGCGTGAATATCGTGCTGGTGCTGGCGTGGCTCGCGATCGTGCGCATGATCGGCCGCGAGCACCGGCGGGTGAGCGGGGAAGCGCCGGCCCCCGCGGCGCGCGGAGGAGGCGAGGCCGCCGCATGAATGAACGGCGCGCCGCCTCGCGCTCTTAGAAGCTGCGGCACCAGTTGATGCCCAGCGACGGCAGGAGCGTGAACCAGGTCTCGTCGCCCCGGTCGAGGACGATCCGGCCGCCCTGGCGCTGCTTGAAGTAGTCGTAGCCGAAAACGTTCGAGTGGTTCGTGGCGTTGATGAGCTCGACCGAGGCGCCGAACTCGCCCATCCGGGTCGCCCACTTGCGAGTCGCCCGCGTGTCGAATCGCATGTAGGAGGGCAGGCGCGCGCCGTAGAGCCGCTGCGGGCGCACGGCGAAATCGGGCTGGCCGTTCTCGTTCACGACCGGAACCAGGTGTTCGAGCGTGGAGGGCCAGCCGGTGTGATAGGCGAACGAGCCGTTCAGCGTGTAGCTGCCGAACCGCCACGTGAGGTCGATGTTCACCGCCTGGCGCTGGTCCTGAGGTCCGGGGTGCGAGCGATCGTAGGTGAGCGTATCGGGACTGTTGACGTTCTGGATCCGCACCACGTCCTCGTCGACGAGCGAGTAGGAATAACTGGCGCGGGCCGTCACGCTTCGGCTGAGCGGGCGGTCGAAGTAGGCCTCGACACCCCTGCTGGTGTTGCGGCGCGGAAACACCAGAACGCGGTCCTCGTTCACCTCGGGGAACGCGTCGATGGCGCCCTTCCAGTTGCGGAACACCGGCCGCAGGTGCGAGCCGCGCTTGAAATAGCCTTCGGCCCGCAGCAGCGAGCCCTTGGCTCCGGCCCGCTCCCAGCCCGCGGTCCACTGCTCCGAGAGCTCCGACCGGTAGTAACGCGCGGGCCCGTTGAGCACCGCCACGTCGTCGATGCCCTGCATCTGACGGTAGAAGCCCCAGCCCAGCCGCAGCGTCATGCCGCGTCTGAGATCGAGCGCGGCGCTCGTGCGCGGGCTGAAGTCACCGTCGCCGGTCCAGGTGGCGCGGTCGTAGCGCCCGCCGGTCTCGACCACCAGCGGGGACGCGACGCGCCAGCGATTGGAAAGGTAGAGCGCCAAGCGCGACCCCGACTTCGCGAGGTTCGCATTCGTCCGAATCGGAAACGTCCCGGGCTCGGGAGTCGGGTCGTCGGGATCCTGATAGATGACGGTCCGGTATGAATCGGTATTGCGCAGCCGGCGGAAGTCGACTCCGAGACTCACGATGTCACGATCGGACAGGCCCAGCGTCCAGTCCTGCGCCAGCCCCAGGGCCGAATAGCGGCGCTGGTTGCTCAGCGAATAGTAGGGCGCCGGGAGCCGGACGGCCCGCTCCGAGCCGTCGCGCGAGCGCGTGACGAGCCCGCCCGAGAGCATGGTCCTCACGTTCGTGTGCTCACCGAGCGTGGACTTGAGCGTCGTCCAGACGTAGCTGTTCCCGTAGCGGGTCTTCGCCACCTCGCGCGTGTTGATCGTGTCGAGGAACCCGGTCGTGGCCGCAATGTCGTAGGTGTAGCGGTCGCCGGCGTGCAGGACGTCGAGCAGGAGTTCCTGCTTGGGGCCGAGCTTGTAGCTCATCCTGGCGAATGCGTCCTCGTACTGGGGCCTGGGCAGGTCGGCCTGGTCGATGAACCGGAACAGCAGGCCCATGTACCCGGTGCGGCCGAACGCCAGCCACGAGCCCTTCCCGTTCGCGAACGGCCCCATCGCCATCGCGTGCGTGTTGAGGAAGCTCGCGCCCACATCGACCTGCGCCCGCTTGGGGTCCGGCGTGCGCGACGTGATGTCGAACACGCCGCTGCGCCGGTTGCCGTAGCGGGCGGGGAAACCGCCGGTCATCAGCTGGACACCGTCGATCGTCCGGGTGTCGATGATGCTGATCGCGCCCTCGTTGAAATCCTTGAGGTGATAGGGCTCGAACAGCTCGAGCCCGTCGAGCAGGATGAGGGTTTCGTCGTGTCTCCCGCCACGGATGCCGAAGTGCGCGGAGTAATCGTTCGACGACAGTCCGAGAAGGCGGTTGACCGCCCGGAAGATGTCGTCGCCGATCTGGGGCACGGCCTCGACGTCTTCGCGGGACATGGTCTGGCGCGTGCCCGTGCCCTGCCCCATGAACGAGAAGCTGCCCGGGGTGACGGTAACTTCCTCGAGCCGCACCGGGTTCCTGGTGAGCGTGAGCTCGAGCACCGGTACCGGGCCCTCCGCGACCGTCAGATCGCGACGGAGCGGCGCGTATCCCATGTGGGTGACGCTCAGCGCGTACCTGCCGGGTGCGATGCCATCGAGCGCGAATCGCCCCTCGTCGTCGGTGTAGGCGCGCCGATCGGTCCCCACCAGGACGACCTCGGCCTGGCCGATGGGATTTCGCGAATCAGAATCGGTGACGCGTCCGTGAATGGCGGTCGCTGGCGGCGAGGTCGCAGGCGGCGAAGGCGCCGGCTGTGCGATGGCGAGCGACGGAGCGACGCCGAGGAGCGCGCTCAACAGGATCCCGCAGGCTTTGGTGGACGTGATGCCTCCGCGTCTGGTCGGCCCAGAGGTTGTTCCAGCACGACATTCGATCACGCGGCCTGCAATGACCTTTTATCGCAGCGCGAGGTCATACCCTTTCTACCACTCGCGGGTTTCGCGCGAGAAGCCTCCGGCTTAACGGTAGCTATCCGCCCGCCGGCGCCCGCAGCCGCCCCAGCCGGAACGGCTCGATGTCGAATCCCGGCGCGACGTCGGTCAGCATGTCGGTCAGCACCTCGCCGAGCGCGCTTGCGAACTTGAAGCCGTGGCCCGAGCACGGGCTCGTCCTCCCAGATGAAGATCGGGAGGCGCTCGGGCGCGAACCGCTCGGCGTGCGCCACGGGATCGAACCAGAACGGCGGCTGGCGCGTGACGGCGAACAGCGGCGCCCGATCGGGGACGAGCGATCCCAACCAGGCGCCCGCAGCCAGCACCAGCCGGCCGTGGTGCTGGGCGTCTCCTCGCTCAGGCTCGCCCCGACCAGCGTGGCGGGCGTGAACATCGTGCTGGTGCTGGCGTGGCTCGCGATCGTGCGCACGATCGGCCGCGAGCACCGGCGGGTGAGCGAAGGAGCAGGCGCCGGCGGGTGACGATGCGGCGGCCCGGCGCGCCACGGTTCAGGGCGGCGCCGTCTGGTCGGAAGTGGACGGCCCCGCACAGGCGCACGGTCTCGCGGTGACCGGCGGGCACGTGACCCACACCGGCGTCGCGGGGCTCACGCTGGGCGGCGGCATCGGTCACCTCATGCGCAAGTTCGGTCTGGTGGTGGACAATCTGATCTCGGCGCAGATCGTGACGGCCGACGGTCGCCTGCTCCGCGCGAGCGCGACCGAGAACGAAGACCTGTTCTGGGTGATCCGGGGCGGCGGCGGGAATTTCGGCATCGCCACCGAATTCGTGCTCCAGCTCGCGCCGCTCGGGCCCATGGTGCTCGGACGACTCGCCTTCTGGGCGCCGGACAAGGGGCCCGAGCTGCTGCGGCGCTACCGGGAGTTCTGCAAGAGCTGTCCCGACGAGGTCACCACGCTGTTGGTCCACTTGTGCGCGCCGCCGTTCGACTTCGTGCCCAAGGACGTTCAGCACACGCCCGGATACGCGTTGGTGGTCGCCGGCACCGATATGGCCGTGGCGGAGCGGGCGGTCAAGGACATGCGGTCGTTCGGCCCGCCGCTCTTCGACATCATCGGCCCCATGCCGTATCTGGCGCTCCAGGGCATGTTCGACCCGGCGCTGCCGCCCGGAACCAATACCTACTTCAAGGCGCACTACATCCACGAGATGAGCGACGACGTCATCCGCGCCATTCACTCGCATACCGCCGGCATGCCCCATGGCCGCTCGCAGGTATTCGTGGTCCAGATGGGCGGGGCGGTCGCTCGCGTGCCCGACGACGCCACGGCGTTCGGAGGACGGTCGGCGGCGTTCCAGGTGCTCTGCATCGGCATCTGGGATGAGGCCGCCGAGAGAGATGTCGCCGTGAAGTGGGTTCGCGGCATCTGGTCCGCGCTCGAACCCTTCGCTCACGGGGCGTACGTAAACCTGTCGGACACTCTGGACGAGTCCGCGCTCAAGATCACGTATGGCGCCGCGAAGTTCGCGAGGCTCCAGCGCCTGAAGGCGAAGTACGACCCGGAGAACGTGTTCAGCCTGAACCAGAACATCAGGCCCGCGACGTAGGCGGCTCGATCACGCGCCCGCCGGGCGCGGGGCGGCGGGCACGGACCCTACTTCTTCTTCCCGAACTCCGCGGGCCAGTTCTGCACGATGACCGCGTCGGCCGGGGAGACCGCCTTCTTCTGCACCGGCTTGATCGCGAGGAATCGGTCCGGCTTCGCCATCGGCCGGAAGTTGTAGCGTCCGAAGCCCTGCAGCTGGGCATTCCCCAGATTGAACAGCAGGTGCGGAGTCCCCAACCTGACGACCGGTTGGAGTTCGATCGTGACCTCGTAGATGTCTTCGCCGCTCCAGTAGTAGATCCGGTCGCCCTTGCGGCTCCAGAGGGCCTTCGTGCCCCCGTTGGTCGAGACCTGCCAGCGCGCCTCACCACCCGGGTACTGCCGCAGGTAGACCTCCTGCTTGCCCGATTCGTCGGACACGTAGAGCAAGTACCCGCCCTGCGGGGCGGGCATCGGGAGGATCTCCGCGGCGGGGGTCGCGACGAGAGCGACCGTGTCGGTGGCTCCGCCGAGCAAGGTGTACCAGATGTCGTCGAGCGTCCCGGTCGTGTGCCGGCAGTAGACGAGGTGCTGACCGTCCGGTGTGTATTGCGGCATGTACCCATGCGCGATCACGAGCGGCGCCTGCGAACCGTCGGCCGGCTTGGCGTGGATGACGTCCTGTCCGAACTCGCCCCACGCCAACTCCCGCCCGTCGAGCGACCAAGCCGGATCCTGTTGGCGCCCGGGGCCAAATGCAAAGCGCGTCTGCGCCCTGCGCACCAGGTCGTGGAGCCAGATGTCGGCCTCGCCGGATGAGCGTGCCTCGACCGCCAGCATCGTCTCGTCGGGCGAGGGAGCGAGGGACCAGTTGGCACGGCGCGGTTCCGTGAGCGTGTCGACCACCGCTCCGGAGCGGTCCACGACCACGACCTGGGATTCGACGCTCGCGGTGCCCAGGCGGTAGACGAGATTCCCGTCCGCGGCGACCGAGGGCGATCCACCGTCCGGGGCGATCAGGAAGGACTCCCCGGTGACCTCGAGACGATCGAGGGAGAAGGGTAGCGCCCAGAGCCCGGCACCTTCGCCTATGCGCGAATAGAGGATGTACCCGCGCGGGTCGTAGACGGGCTCCCAGATGAATCCGGTCGTCAGCTTGAGGAGATCGCGCCGCTTCCCATTCGCGATGAGCGTAAGCGTGGTGGGGCCGCCCAGCAGCAGGTGTCGCACGCAGAGGACGCCCCGGTCACCGGGCAGGCAATGCGGATGATGCAGATCTGCGTCGATGGAATCGATCCGCGCGTGAAAGACAGTCGGCACGCCGCCGCCCGCCGCAACGCTGTAGATGTGGTCCACTCCCTTGGCGAACAGGATGCGGCCGTCGGCAGTCCAGGTGCCCCCCGACCCGCCCGCGAACTCGCTCACCGTGCAGATGGGGGAGATGGCGCCGCTCGCCACGCCCACACGCGACAGGCCGCCGCTCGTGGCGTAGACGATGGACGCGCCGTCGGGCGACCACAGGGGCCGGAAGTCCTCGTCGAGACCTTCGGCGAGCGCGTGCGAGGTGAGCTGCGTCAGGTCGCGGACCCAGAGCCGGCGTGCGAGCAGGTACGCGATCTGGCGCCCGTCGGGCGAGATGACGGGCGAGACGATCTCGACCTCTCCGCTCCCCAGGGCGAGCGCGAACTTCCGCAGGGGCGGTTGCGCGGGTGGGGGCCGAAGTGCGATGCCCACGACCGCGGTGACCATGGCCTGGTTGACTGAATCGCGGCCGAGGTCG
>CAZYQK010000136.1:0-8229 GCA_964650245.1 uncultured bacterium
CGGTCGAGGTGGCGCGGCGCATGGAGGCGCAGAAGAAGGGCTCGAGCACGCTGGCGCCCGAGGCCGGCAGTCAGCGCATGCGCGACGTGATCAACAAGAACCACACCGAGGAGGAGCTGATGCGCTCGGTGGCGACCGCGGCGCGCGAGGGCTACACCGGCGCCAAGCTCTACTTCATGTGCGGGCTGCCGGGCGAGAACGACGACGACCTGCGAGCCATTCCCGACCTCGCGCACAGGGCCTGGCTCGAGGCGCGCGAGGCGGGCAATCGCAACTTCCGCATCACCGCCAGCGTTTCGCCCCACGTGCCGAAGCCGCACACGCCGTTCGCGTGGGCGGCGCAGGTCTCGACGCGCGAGCTCAACCGCCGCCTCGCGGTGCTGCGCGAGGCGGTCCGGGGCAAGCCGATCACGCTCAAGTACCGCGACGCCGAGACCTCGCTGCTGGAAGGCGTGTTCACGCGCGGCGATCGCCGCCTCGGGCTCGCGGTCGAGGAAGCGTACCGGCGCGGCTGCCGCTTCGACGCCTGGTCCGAGCACCTCCGTTTCGGGACCTGGCTCGAGGTGTTTCGCGATCTCGGAATGGACGCCGAGCGCCAGCTGCTCGAGCGCTCGACCGACCTCGAGCAGCCGTGGGACGTGGTGCAGTCGCCGGTCACGAAGAAGTTCCTGGTGCGCGAGAAGCTCAAGGCCGACCGGGCCGCGATCACCGAGGATTGCCGGCTCGAGGACATCTGCTTCTCGTGCGGCGTCGACGAGTGTCCGCAGCGGCCGTGGGTCAAGCAGCCGCATCCGCCGCTCGATCTCAAGCTCGCCCGCGCGGCGGTGCCGCCGCCGGCGTACGGCCGACGCATCCGTCGCGGCAACGGGGCGCCGGGGATTTCGACCAGCACGCGCTTCCGTATCGTGTTCGAGAAGGGCCTCGAGATGCGCTTCACCTCGCATCTCGACCTGATGCGCGCCTGGGAGCGGACGTTGCGCCGCTCCGGGCTGCCACTCGCTTTTTCCCAGGGGCATCACCCGCACATCAAGATGTCGTTCGGGCCTCCGCTGTCCCTGGGCCATCGTTCCCGGGCCGAGGTCTTCGACCTGGAGTTCTCGCAGCCGCCGTCGGTCGATCTGGCCGAGCGGCTGAACGCGGTGCTGCCGCCGGGGCTCCGGGTGCTCGACTACCGGCCCATACTCTTCAAGTCGCCTTCGCTCATGAGCCAGCTCGAAGGCGCCTCGTACCGGGTCCGTTTTCCCCGGTCGTTTCTCGCGGAGGCCGGCCTCGGGCCGGACACCCTGCGGGCGACGCTCGAGGCGCGCAATGCCGGGCTGCTGCAGCGGGAGCACGTGATCGTGCGCCGCGTGAGCGAGGGCCAGACCCGCGAATTCGACGCCCGACCCTCCATCGCTTCGCTCGAGACGAGCGACGAGGAAAGCCCGGCGGCCCTCGACGTGCGCATCCGTTTCACGGTGCGCGCCCAGGTCCGGCCGGACGAGCTGGTCGCGCTGCTGATCCCCACCGCGGACCCCCGCACGACCGATGTCGAGCGGGTGGCGCTGTGGGCGGAGATCGGCGGACGAAGGCTCGATCCGCTCGCGCTGCTGAACGCGAGAGCCTGAAGGCAGTCGTCACGCGGGGGCGCCGAGAGGAAGCCTCCGTGAAACAGAAGATCATCATCAACGCCGATTCCTACGAGACCCGCATCGCCATCCTGGAGGACGGCGAGCTGGCCGAGTTGCTGGTGGAGCGCGCCGACCAGCGCCGCCACGTGGGCGACATCTACAAGGCCCGCGTCAACGCCGTGCTGCCCGGCATGCAGGCCGCGTTCGTGGACCTCGGCCTCCCCAAGACCGGGTTCCTCCACGCCTCCGACCTGGCAGAATCGCTGAGCGACCTCGAGGACATCTCCGACCTCGACGAGAACGGCGACCACCCCGACCGCGGCGGCCGCCGGCGACGCGGGCCGGTGCTCAAGATCGAGGACCACCTCAAGAAGGGCCAGGAGGTGCTGGTCCAGATCACCAAGGAATCGATGGGCACCAAGGGCCCGCGCGTGACCCAGCAGGTGAGCCTGCCGGGCCGGTTCTGCGTGCTGATGCCGGGCGTGGACCACGTCGGCGTGTCGCGCCGCATCGAGGACCGCGCCGAACGCCAGCGCATCAAGGCCATCATCCAGGACCTCAAGCCCAAGGACGTGGGCCTGATCGCCCGCACCGCGGGTGAGGGCAAGGGCGACCCCGAGTTCGCGGCCGACGTCAAGCACCTGGTCAAGCTCTGGCACAAGGTGGACCGCAAGTCGGCCTCGGTGCGGGCGCCCGCGCTGGTGCACAGCGAGCTGGAGATGACCGCGAGCCTGATCCGCGATCTCTTCACCGACGACGTCGAAGAGGTCGTGATCGACGCCAAGGAGTCGTTCGCCGAGACCCAGGCCTACCTCAAGTCGGTGTCGCCCGAACTGTGCGACCGGGTCAAGCTCCACAAGAGCCGCGCGCCGATCTTCGACGCCTTCGACATCGAGCCGCAGATCGAGAAGACATTCGAGCGCAAGGTGTGGCTCAAGAAGGGCGGCTACATCTGCATCGACCACACCGAGGCGCTGGTCGCGATCGACGTCAACACCGGGCGCTTCACCGGCAAGAAAAACCAGGAAGAGACCATCTTCCGCACCAACCTGGAGGCGGCGCACGAGGTGCCGCGCCAGCTCCGCCTGCGCGACATCGGCGGCATCATCGTGGTGGACTTCATCGACATGGAGATCGAGGCCAACAAGCGCGCGGTGCTGGACGAGCTGCGCACGGAACTGCGCAAGGACCGGGCCCGCACCAAGGCGTTCGCGGTCTCCGACCTGGGGCTGATCGAGATGACGCGCCAGCGCGAGCGCTCGAGCCTGCTCCACTACTACACCGAGGACTGCCCGCACTGCGCCGGCCTCGGCAAGGTGCCGAGCCCCGAGACCATGCTGGTCAAGCTCGAGCGCGCCATGCGCCGGGTGGCGGCGATGGGGAACGAGCGGCGCGTCACCGTCAGGGTCGCGCCCGAGATCGCGCTGTTCTTCGTCGAGCAGGAGGCGAGGCGCTTCTCCGAGCTGGAGAAGCGGTTCAAGATCCAGATCGACTTGAAGGACGACCCACAGCTCAAACGCGGCGAAATGCGCGTGATCACGCCGAAGAAGCTGGACATCTCGAAGCAGGTGGTGGGCGCGGTGCCGGGGACGTAGGGCGCGACGGCCGCGGGAAACATCTACGTGAGAGACACAGTCGCCGCCGTGAGCCTGCCGCGCCGTCCGCTGGGCCTGAGCGTCCTCCTCGTTCTGCTCGTGGTGGCGAGCGCGTTCGGCTTCTACAAGGTATTCACCCAGCGGACGGAGTTTTTCGCGGAGTACCCGCGCCTCACACCGGCGCTCTGGCGCTGCTACCTCGCGATCCCGGCGCTCAACCTGGTGAGCATCGCCGGGCTGTGGTCGCTGCGGCGCTGGGGCTACTGGCTGACCTGCTTGATCCTGGTGCTGTCGCTCTCGATCGAGCTCTACGCCATGGGGCTCGCGCCCCACGTCATCCGCATCCCGATCGTGTTCGGCCTGATCTCGTGGTTCGTGATCCGGAGCTGGAAGAGCTTCCGGTGATTCGTCGGCCGCGGTTCGGCCTCACTCCACCAGCTTCCTGAAGCTCAACGGCCGCTGCAGCCGCTCGAAGCCGGTGCGGCGCGGATCGTCCATCTGGGCGATCACGCGCTCGAGATGCCGCATGGCGTTGAGGTCCGCCACCACCACCGCCGACGGCGGCGGCTCGGTCACCACCACCACCAGCCGCAATTGTGCGCTCACCAGGTTCCACGCGTCGGCCGCCGCACGGGTCGGCGGATAGCCCGGCAGCACGACGATCGCTTCGGTCTCCTCCGGCAGCTGGTTGAGCACGTCGAGCGGCGCGTATTCCGGTGGCCACTGGGGCAGCGCGATCACCAGCCGCTCCACTCCCGGCACCTGCGTCGCGTCGTGCAGCTCGGTGGCGCTCGGCATGCGGGCGAACTGCACCGTGGTGCCGAGCCTCACATCGCCGCGATCGAGCAGCAGGGGGTAGGCGATGGCGCCGAACCCCGCGCGGCGGTCCGCGAACGGGCTGCCGAGCGGCGACGCGGGCGGCGGCGGCTGCGCGGTGAGCGGCGGGCCGGCCGCCATGCACCCGGCCAGAACGCCGGCCGCGAAAACGGATGCGATGCTCAAGGCTTTCATGCTTGCTCTCCGGGTCGCTGGTGATGCTCGAAGGAACCCGGCGCCCACATTACCGCCTGATGGAGAAGCTCGGCGAGGGCGGCGTGGGATCCGTTCCCGGCGCCGATGACACGGCGCTCGGGCACCAGTTGTCCGCGCTTGACGCCCCCCCGCCTGCATGGTAGAAACGGCCGTTCCGCGCGCCCGAGCGGGTGTGGCCGTCACACTTGGTCCGACTGCGACGCCGTCTCAGGTGATCCACGCGAATCCAAGCCCTTCAAGGAGATAGCCCGCCGATGTACGCCATCGTTAACATCAATGGCATCCAGACCAAGGTGACTCCGGATGCCACCCTCGAGGTGCCGCGCCTGAAGGGCGAGCCCGGTGCCACGCTCACCTTCGACCAGGTGCTGCTGGTCTCGGACGGCGACAAGATCCAGGTCGGCCAGCCGTACTTGAAGGGCGCCTCGCTTACCGCCGAGGTGGTGGACCACTTCCGCGGCAAGAAGATCAAGATCTTCAAGTTCAAGCGCCGGCAAAAATATCGCCGGCGCCGCGGCTACCGCGACGAGCGCACGCGCATCCGCGTGACCGCGATTAGCGCGTAGGGGAGCACGCAATGGCTCATAAGAAGGGTCAGTCGTCGTCCCGGAACAACCGCGAGTCGAACGCGCAGCGCCTCGGCGTCAAGCGCTTCGGCGGCGAGTTCGTGAGCGCGGGGAGCATCATCGTGCGGCAGCGCGGCACCAAGTTCCATCCCGGGACCAACGTCGGGCGCGGGAAGGACGACACTCTGTTCGCGCTGATCGAGGGCCTGGTCAAGTTCACGGGGTCCACCGACACGCGGCGTAAGGTGCACGTGCTGCCGAAGGCGGCGGCTCCGGCCAGCTAGCCACAGCATCCCGCTCTGGCGCCACGCCGTCGCGAGTCCTTGGGACTCCGGGGCGTGGCGCTTCGGTTGTGGGGCTCGAGCGGCCTCGAGGAAAGGGAGGGGTGGGTCGTGAAGCACAGAGTCGCGGTCATCGGCGCGGGAAACGTCGGCGCGAACACGGCGCTCTACATCGCGGAGCGCGGGCTCGCGGACGTGACGCTCATCGACATCGTCGAGGGCATGCCCCAGGGCAAGGCCCTCGACTTGCAGCAGGCGGCACCGCTCTGGCACAAGGGCGGCACGCTCACGGGCGCGAACGATCTGGCCGCGGTCGCGGGCGCGGCCGTGGTGGTGATGACGGCCGGGTTCCCGCGCAAGCCCGGCATGTCGCGCACCGATCTCCTGAAGGCCAACGCCGACATCGTCCGCCCCGCGGCTGAGGCGGTGAAGCAGCACGCGCCCAACGCCTACGTCGTCGTGGTGACCAATCCGCTCGACGTGATGGCCTACCTGTTCTGGAAGGTGACCGGTTTCCCGAAGCAGCGCGTGCTGGGCATGGCCGGCATCCTCGACGCGGCCCGCATGCGCGCCTTCATCGCGATGGAGCTGGGCGTGTCGGGCGCCGACGTGGACGCCATGGTGCTGGGCGGGCACGGCGATTCGATGGTGCCGCTGCCGCGCTTCACCACGGTGGCGGGGATTCCCATCACCGAGCTGTTGCCGGCCGACCGGATCGCGGCGATCGCGGATCGCACCCGCAACGGCGGCGCCGAGATCGTGAAGCTCCTGAAGACCGGCTCGGCCTACTACGCCCCCGCGATGTCGGCGGTCGAGATGGTCGAGGCCATCCTCACCGACCAGAAGCGGCTGGTTCCCTGCTCGGTCTTGCTCACCGGCGAGTACGGCATGCGCGACCTGTTCATCGGGGTGCCGATCGTGCTCGGCGCGGGCGGGGTCGAGAAAATCGTGGAACTCAGGCTCAGCGGCGAGGAGCTGGCGGCGCTCCAGAAGTCGGGCAAGGACGTCGCGGACTCGATCGCGGAGCTGAGCGTCGGGGTGTGAGGGTGGTGACGAAGCGCGCTGCTCCCGAGAAGGATCCCCGGGGCGGCCCGTCGGTTGCAGGTGCTGTGAATAGTTCGCTCGACGAGTTTCGTGGCAAGCTCACGGCGCTTCAAGTGCAGATCTTGGATAGCTTGGCCGCCCGTTTTGACGCCACAAATGGTTCAAGCTGGCCCTCCTCGCGAGAGGTTCACCTTCGTTTTGGGAAGCAGGCAGCGCTTGCCGCGCTCGAAGGATTGCGACCTGGGGCAGTTTTCACCCCCGTGGGCGCGATCAGCTCTGAGTACTGCCTATCCCTGCTCGGTCTCTTTCTCAGCAGCAAGGGCCCGCGCGCCGAAGACCTGCTCGCGCGATACCTCGAGTATGTTCGGCGAAGGGCGCTATCGAATCCCGAGATTCAATTCGTGAAGAGCACAGAAGTGTCCTCCGATCTCTTGATCGAAGAGCCCGACATACGGCTGCTGGGACAGGCGATAAGTCTCGGTCATCTCTGGGGTGGGCAGAGTTCGGGCGGCGGTTCCCAGTGGGCGTGCGGCGTTCCGTCTGACGTGGATGATCTGCCTGAGATTGACGACCTCCTCGATCATGTTCGCTCAACTGCCGTCCGCCAAGCCGAGAGGATTGTAGCGGCTATCCGTGCGACCGTGCCCGATCATCAGCCCGACGGCACTTCGATGCGATCAGATTTCTGGTTCGTCAGTAACAAGGATGCACGGCGACAGCTGGCGTCGGAGCGCCAAGAAATGCTCCGCGCGAAATCGCTGAAGCAGTGGAAGGCGACCGTGACCCATGGGGGGGCGATCCTTGAGGGCATGCTTCTCGACGTCCTGAGCATCCAGTCTCACCGAGCATTAGACGAGTATCGAAAGAAGCGGAAGCGGACAGCGCCGGAACTCTCTCGCTGGCAGCTCGTCGAACTGCTGGACGTCGCGAAGAGACTTGGCATCCTTTCAGACTGGTACGCACGTACTGGGCACTACCTGAGGGAAATACGGGATCTGATTCATCCAGGCCGTCGGGAGAGAACAAGTGCCCAGATCGGGGAGCCTGAAGCTGATATCGCTGTGGCGATCGTCAAGATAGTTTTCAGAGAAATCGCTGCCTACGAAGATACTAGGCGCAGTGTCACGTCCGGAGAGCATCACTGAGCCCACCACAGGCGGTCAGCAGCGCCACGCTCGCCGTCATCCCCGCCCGGTACGGCGCGTCGCGTTTTCCGGGCAAGCCGCTCGCCCTGCTGTGGGGCAAGCCCATGATCCAGCACGTGTGGGAGCGGGCGCGGGCCGCGCGCGGTATCGACCGGTTGATCGTCGCCACCGACGACGACCGCATCGTGGTCGCGGCGCACGGCTTCGGCGCCGAGGTCGAGATGACCTCGCCCGACCGCGCGAGCGGCACCGATCGCGTGGCCGAGGTGGCACGGAATCATCCCGAGTTCGGCATCGTGCTCAACCTCCAGGGCGACGAGCCCGAGTTGGATTCGGATGGTGTCGCCGCCCTGATCGCCGGCATGCGCGCCGAGCCCGACGTGAGGATGGCGACACTCGCGCACCGCGAGAGCGACGCCGCCGCGCTCGCCGCGCGCGACGTGGTCAAGGTCGTGGTGGACGCGAGCGGCGTCGCGCACTACTTTAGCCGGGCGCCGATCACGTCGGAGAGCGGCGCGACCCTGCGGCACGTCGGAGTGTACGGCTTCACACGCGAGTTCCTGCTCGAGTTCGCCTCGTGGCCTCAGGGCCGTCTCGAGCAGGTCGAGCGTCTCGAGCAGTTGCGGGCGATCGAGCACGGCGTGAAGATCCGGGTGTATCTGGCGGCGCGCGCGTTCTCGGGCGTGGACACGTCGGAGCAGCTCGCGGCGCTGGAGAAGCGCGGCCCGCGCCCCTGAAGGCGCGGGTTCAAGGTGGGGCCCACGGAGAAGGGGAACGGAACGATGGCCAAGATCGTTGTCGTGACCGGCGGGGTGGTGTCCTCGCTCGGCAAGGGAATTGCCGCCGCCTCGCTCGGGCTGCTGCTCAAGGCGCGCGGGCTGCGCGTGACGATCCAGAAGCTAAATCCCTACCTCAACATCGATCCCGGCACCATAAGCCCGTTCAACCACGGCGCG
>CAZYQK010000137.1:0-8218 GCA_964650245.1 uncultured bacterium
GGCTCCACGTCATCTTCTCGCGCGACATCCCGACCATCGTGCGCGACTGGGTGCGGCCCAACCTCGAGAGCTTTCTCGCCGAGCAGGGCCTGACCCTCGACCGGCTCGCGCACGTCGTGGCCCACCCCGGCGGGCCCAGGGTCCTGCTCGCGTACGCTGAGGCGCTGGGGCTCGACGCCTCGGCCTTCCGCCACGCCTACGAAGTGCTTCGCACCTGCGGCAACATGTCCTCGCCCACTTGCCTGTTCGTCCTGGAGCGAACGCTCGCCGCCTCCGACATCCGGCCCGGCGAGGCCGCCGTGCTCGCCGCGCTGGGGCCCGGGTTCTCATCGGAGCTGGTGCTCATGCGCGGGGCCGAGGCCTGAGCGCTCCGCCGCTTCCGGTGTTGGTAGTGCTCGCGGCTTTCATCGTGGCACTCGCGGCGCAGCGAGTCTGGGAGCTGGCCCGCTCGGCGCGCAACGTTCGCGCGCTCGAGGCGCGTGGCGGGATCGAGGCGGGCCGCGGCCACTTTCCCCTGTTCGTGGCGCTCCACGCGCTGTTCCCGCTGGCGCTCGCGGCCGAGGTGCTGGTGGCCGGCGCGCGCCCCGGCCCTCCATGGCCGCTGTGGCTGGTGCTGCTGCTCGGCGCGGAGGCGCTGCGGCTCGCCGCGATCCGGGCCCTCGGCGAGCGCTGGACCGTGCGCATTGTGGTGGTGCCCGGCGTGCCGCGAGTGACGGGCGGCCCCTACCGCTTCCTGCGTCACCCCAACTACGTGGCGGTCACGATCGAGCTGGCGGCCTCTGCGCTCCTGTTCGGCGCGTGGCGCACCGCGCTCGCGGCATCGGCGCTCAACGCGCTGGCGCTCGCGATCCGCATCCCGGCCGAGGAACGCGCGCTGCGCGAAGCGGAAGGTGGCGGCCCGCGCTGAGCGGCGTCAGCGCGAGGCCACCACCTCGGGCGCGGGCAGCGCGTCGGATTCCGCCGGCACCGGTTCCAGCACGCGTAGCACCAGCAGCGTCATGTCGTCCTGCGGCTCGACCTCGCCCAGGTACTCCCGCAGTGCCCCCAGCAGTCGCTCCGCGACCTCGCGCGCCGGCAGCCCACGCGGCAGCGACTGCGCCACCGCGCACAGGCGCTCCTCGCCGAACAGCTCGCCCGCGGCGTTGGCGGCCTCGCTGATGCCGTCGGTGTAGAGCACCACCAGGTCGCCGGGGCCGAGTGCCACCTCGCCCTCCTCGAACCCGGTCCGCTCCAGGATGCCGAGAATGGTTCCGCCGCGCTCGAGGAACACGCGCTCGCCGCTCGGCTTGAGCAGGACCGGCCAGTTGTGGCCGGCATTCGAAAACGTGAGCCGCAGGCGCTCGCCATCCACCCGCGCCAGGAAAAACGTCGCGAACTGGTGCTGCGCCGTGCTGCGATAGAGCAGGGCGTTGATGTTCTGGAGGATTACGGCCAGCGACGCGACCGTGCTCTGGGTGCGCAGCGATGCCTGCAGCATCGCCGAGAGCAGCGCCGCCGGCACGCCCTTGCCGGAGACGTCCGCGATCGCGACCAGGTGCGATCCGTCGCCGGCCTCGACCACATCGTAGAAGTCGCCGCCCACCTGCTTGGAGGGGATGTAGAGCGCGTGGACGTCGCAGCGCGGAATGTGCGGGAATTCCGAGAGCAACGAGGTGCGCTGGATCTGGCGCGCGAGGTTCAGCTCCTCCTCGAAACGCGCAACCGCGACGCGATCGCGCAGCAGCAGCGCGTTCTGCAGCGAGACCGAGACCTGTCCGGCCAGCGTGGTGAGCAGCGACACGTCCTCCGAGCTGAAGCCGGTCCGGGTGAGCTTTTCGCCGAGCAGCAGCGCCCCCATCACGTCGCCGCGCCAGCGTAGCGGGACCAGCAGCGAGGCCGAGAGCCCGCGGGTGAGCTCGGCCTGCTCCGCGGGTGCCAACCCATCCACCGGCTCGCTCAACCGGTAGCTGCCGGCCCGCGCGGGAATCCGCGGCAGGATGAGCGCGATGCGCGCGAGCCTGTCGGCCGGCACCGGATCGCCGGCGCCGCTGTGCGCGATCGCCTGGCCGCGGGTCAGCGCCACGACGTGCGCGGTCTTCAGGAGCAGCGCGTCGGACACAGTGCGGACGGTGCGCGACAGCAGCTCCTCGAGGTCGATGGTGGTTTGCAGCTCGCGCCCCAGCTGCCGCAGCACGTTGCGGTAGTCGGCCGGGTCCCGGAGCAGGACCTGGTCGAGCAGCTCCTCGAGCCGCGCGATCGCGGGCTGAAACAGCGCCAGCGCCATGACCAGGAACACCGGCGTGAACACCCGGGCGTCCACGCCCGGCACCGCGGTGAGCAGACGGTTGAGCGGCTGGAGCACCATGAGATAAAGCCCGACCAGCGCGGCCGAGGCCAGGGCGTAGAGAATGCCGCGGCGCGCCAGCAGCCGCGCGTCGAGGAACTTGTGCCGCACGATGGCGTATGCGATCGAGCCCGGCCCCAGCGTGAGGGCGGCGATGGTGAGCGCGGACCGCAGGCCGGGATCCAGCTTGAGGCTCAGGAGCTGTGGGATCGAGCTCGCGAAGCTGTAGCAACCCAGGCATGCGGAGAGCCCGACGGCGATTACCCGGAGCTGCTGCTTCAGGCGCGGCACCCGCGAGCGGCGGTAGCTGTCGAACAACAACGCCATGGCCGCGAAGCCGAACCCGAGATTGACCAGCGAGAACAGCGCCTGGTGGACGAGCAGGAACAACCGCACGAACACGCCGGCCACGCCGGCGATCGAGGCCAGATAGCGCAGCGCCCCCACCCGCGGCAGCTCGACGTCCGGCCGCCACACCAGCAGCAGCATCATGAGCCCGAAGTGGAAAAGGTGCGGGGCGAACACCAGGGTGCCGAACCCGGGCGCGAACGGGCGGCCGGCGAGCAGCGGCAGGCGTCGCGTGAACGGGCGTTCCTCGGGGAAGATGCTCGCGAACAGGAGCAGCGCGGGAAAGAAGAACTCCCACAGGTAGGAGACGCTCTCGAGCAAATTGGGCGCGGCCGAGGCGCCCGCGGCGGCCACCGCCGCATCGCCGCGGTTCGCCATGAAGCTCAGCGCCGCGAGCACCGCGCCCACCCCGCCGAAGAACAGCATCATGGCCACCGTCCGGTTGAGACGGTGGCCGGAGTTTTCGCGCAGGATGATGAGCCCCAGGAGGAAGACCAGCCCTCCCAGGGAGAGGTTGAGCGTCGAGAGTATGAGGAACGAACTCATCGGCCCCCGGGCTCCCCCGCGAGCGGGGGCGCATGAGTCGAAGCGTGCAACGCCGAGTACGGCACGGCGCGGGTCGAGTTGCAGGACCCCGGTGCGGCGCGCCCGGCGCGGTGGACGAGCCGACCAGCGCCATGGACGGTCGCTGGCCGCGCAGTGTTCCGTCCCCGGCGCGGGGCGTCAAGTGTCATGAGGAGGACACGCGAGACGGTGGGCCACCGCCGCGCGAGCGGTGGCGCTTCAGCGCGCCGGCCGGCGTCGTGCGCCGGGCGCTCCGCGCTCGTAGCGGGCCACCACCGTGGTCCAGATCCCGCCGCGCACGTTGAACTTTCCGATCACGGTCATGCGGCGCGGGCGAACCGCGCGCACCAGGTCGTCGAGGATCTGGTTGGTCGCCTGCTCGAAGTAGTGACCCTGGTCGCGGAACGACCACAGGTATAGCTTGAACGACTTGAGCTCGACGCACCGCCGGTCGGGCGTGTAGACGACGACGATGTTCCCGAAATCCGGCTGCCCGGTCACCGGGCACACCGCGGTGTATTCCGGGCATTCGTGGCGGATCACGTAGTCGCGAGCGGGCTCGGGGTTGGCGAACGTCTGGAGCAGCTTCGAAGGTCGGCTCGGCATCGTGGCCTCCGCGGAGGGCGCGGAGTGTGCGCGAGGCGAGGAAACCGGGTCAAGCGGCACGAGGCGTCGCCCGAGGCGTCGCCCGGCGCCGGATGCGTCCGCTCCCGCCGCAGCAAACCTAAAGTTAGCCCCTCCTCGCGACGATAACCCCATCGTCTCGTGCGGCCCCTCTCCCCACGACTTCCCGAGAGGTGTCCGACTTGGCGACCACATCCTCCGCGTCCTCCCCGGTCATCCCTCCCGGTCCGCTCGATTCGCTCCGGCTGCAATCCGAGATCGAGAGCCGCTGCGCCCGCCTTCGCCCCGTTCCGGGCTTGCGCGCGCCCTGCATCGAGATCCTCCAGGTACTGGTGGCGGCGACCGGCGCGACCCGGGCCTCGCTCATGGTGATCAACCCCGATACCGGCCGGCTCAACATGGCGGGCGCGATCGGGCTGCCCGAGGAGCTGATCGGCCACGATCTGCCGCGCCGGCCGCGCAGCATCTCCGAGTGGGTGTTCCGCAATCGTCGCGGCCTGATCCTGAACGGCGAGGTGCGCGACCAGCGCTTCGAGGGTACCTCGGCCCGCGCCGTGACCCAGTCCTCGCTGTGCGCGCCAATCGAGACCCCGGGCGGCCCGCTAGGCGTGCTGAACCTGGCGCGCCACTCGCCGGCCCCGGCCTTCACCGAGCAGGACCTGGCGACCGTGGCGCACGCGCTGCCACCGGTGGTGGACGTCGTGTGCCAGATGTGGCGCGGTGAGCGCGCGGAGCGGAGCCTGCAGCGACTCGAAGTTGCCGATGGCGCGCCCGGTCGCACCCTGATCCCCCAGGGTGCGCACGAGGTCCGCAACTACCAGCTCGCGCTCACGCGGCGGCCGAGCTGGAACCTGGGCGGCGATCTCTGCGATCGCGTCCCGCACGGCAATGGCGGCAACACCGTGATGGTGGCCGACGTCAGCGGCGACGGCGCGTTCGCGGCGCTCGCGGCCGGATTCACCCAGGGCCTGTTCGTGGGCGCGGGATCCCCCGAGCGCTCCGCGGCGGGCATCGTCGCCCAGCTCAACGGCGGGCTCCACAGCCGGATCGGCGAGAGCCGCTTCGTCGCGCTGTGGCTCGCCCAGCTCGCGCGCAACGGCGAGGTCGCCTACTGCAACGCCGGCTATCCGCCGCCGTTCTGGGTGCCGGCCGACGGCAGCGCCACCGTGCGTCTCGCGTGCGGCGGTCCGGTGGCGGGCGCGTTCCCGCACTCACACTTCGAAGAGGAGCGTCTGCGGCTGCTGCCCGGCGATCTGGTGGTCGCGGTGAGCGACGGCGTGCTCGGCGAGCGCGACGCGACCGACCAGGCCTTCGGCGCCGAGCGCGTGGCGGAGAAGCTCGAGGAGCTTCGGCGCGAGCCGCTGGAGCGCGTCACGCACGAGATCGCCGAAGCCGCGCGCGCGTTCTCGGGGCGCGTGACCCCGACCGACGACTTCCTGGTGCTCGCGATCCGATATCAGCCCGAGAGCTGAGCCGGGCCGCCCCCGCCACCTGCACGCGTACCACCTGCACGCGTACTGGCCGGGCGCGCGAGGCGCGTGCTATGGTCGCTCCCCCATGAAGCGCGTGTTCCTCGAGACCTACGGCTGCCAGATGAACGTGGCCGACAGCGAGACCATGGCCGGTGTGCTGGAGCGAGCCGGCATGACGCTCACCGACCGGGCCGAGGACGCGGACGCCGTGATCCTCAACACCTGCGCGATCCGCGAGCACGCCGAGCAGCGCGTACTGGGCCGCCTGGGCGAGTTCGCGCGTCTCAAGGCGCGGCGCCCTGAGCTGGTGGTGGGCGTGGCGGGCTGCATGGCGCAACACCTGCGCGGCCGGCTGCTGGATCGTGCCCGGGTGCTCGATCTGGTGGTGGGACCGGACGGCTACCGGGAGCTTCCCGCGCTGCTGCGGCGCGCGGCGAGGGAGCCGGTCGCGAACGTGCGGCTCGACCGCGACGAGACCTACGGCGACCTCGAGCCCAAGCGCGGCTCCGGAGTGCGGGCCTGGATCACCGTCCAGCGCGGATGCGACAAGTTCTGCACTTATTGCGTCGTGCCGTACACCCGCGGCCGCGAGCGCAGCCTGCCGCTCTCCGATCTGGTCGGGCAAGTGGAGCGCGCGGTGTCGGAGGGCTTCCGGGAGGTCGTGTTCCTGGGCCAGACCGTGAACTCCTACCACGACGGCGCGCGCGACTTCACCGATCTGCTGCGGGCCGCGAACGAGGTCGAAGGGCTCGCGCGCATCCGCTTCACCTCGCCGCATCCGAGCGACATGAGCGAGCGCCTGATCGCGGCGATCGTCGAATGCGAGAAGGTCTGCCCCCAGGTGCACCTGCCCCTTCAGTCGGCCTCCGACCGCATTCTCGAGGCGATGGACCGCACCTACGACCTGGCGTACTACGGCGCGCTGGTAGCGAAGCTGCGCGGCGCGATCGCCGATCTCGCGCTCTCGACCGACATCATCGTCGGCTTCCCGGGCGAGACCGAGGAGGACTTCGAGCGCACCGCCGCCTACATGCGCGAGGTGCGCTACGACAGCGCGTTCCTGTTCAAGTACTCGGCGCGCCCCGACACCCGCGCGTGGCGGCGGGCCGAGACGGTGTCGGAGGAGGAGAAGGGACGGCGGCTGCAGCTTCTGATCGACCAGCAGCACGCGATCTCGGGCGAGATCAACGACCGCTGGCTCTCGCGCGAGGTCGAGGTGCTGGTCGAGGGCCCCGCGCGCCGCGATGGCGCCCAGCTCTACGGCCGGACCCCGCAATACAAGGCCCTGGTGTTCGCCGACGACGGCACACCGGCCGGTGCGCTGCGCCGGGTGCGCGTCGTGGGCTCGACCCCGGTCACGCTGTTCGGCGCTGCGGTGAACACGGCGCCGCGCGCTCCCGACCTCGTGCGCATCGGCTGAGCGGCCGGCCGAGGCCGTGGCGCTCGTGCGGCCGAGCGCATCGGCACGATTTCGCTTGACACCCTCGCATCATCGCGAACTCGCCGCCCCGCCGCACCTCACGCAGGGGTGCGCTCCAGCGCCCGGGATGCGCGCCGGCGGCGTTACGATCGAGTCCGGTCGGCCAGTTTCATGAGGCGCGGGCCGGAGGGTGCAGCGAGGCGATGCGAGCGCCGAAAACGCTCGTGCTATAAGAGGCAAGCAGGACCTCGAGGCTTCGCCCCCGCGGTGCGCCCCCCGTGGAAGGAACCGGCTTCATGCACGCCTACTCGCTCTCCCACCTCGGCGATCCCGAGCTGCTGCGCGGTCTGACTTCGCTCGTCACGCAGGAACGCGC
The DNA here is from genome assembly GCA_964650245.1 of uncultured bacterium. Taxonomy (GTDB): domain Bacteria; phylum Eisenbacteria; class RBG-16-71-46; order RBG-16-71-46; family RBG-16-71-46; genus WS-2. The sequence goes on from CAZYQK010000137.1 coordinate 7,128, forward strand.
CACCACCGCCAGGCTGCTCGCCCACCTGGCCGAAGTCGACGCCCGGCGGCTGTACCTGCCGGCGGCCTATCCCTCGATGTACGCCTACTGCGTCCACGAGCTGCGCTTCTCCGAAGACGCGGCCTTCAAGCGGATCCACGCGGCGCGCACCGCACGGCGGTTCACCGCGATCTTCGAGGCCCTGGCCGCCGGGCGGCTGCACCTGAGCGCGGTGGTGATGCTGGCGCCGCACCTGACTGAGGAGAACGCCGCCGAGCTGCTGGCCGCCGCCACGCACCAGACCAGGACCGGGATCGAGCAACTCCTGGCGGAGCGCTTCCCGCGGCCGGAGCTGCCGGAACGGGTGCAGGCCCTCGGCCTGCCGCCGGCACCGGGGCCGGTGGCTCAACTCGCTCCGGAGCGAGTTGAGCAGCACGAAACCAAACACGCCCCGGGGCGTGTTGAGGCCCCCGCCCCGCGACCGAAGCTGGCGCCAGTGTCACCCCAGCGCTACGCGCTGCAACTCACTATTGACCAGCGCACCTACGAGAAGCTGCGCTACGCCCAGGCGCTGCTCGGCCACCAGCTCCCCTCGGGCGACCTCGCCCAGGTGCTCGACCGCGCGCTCGACGCGCTGATCGGCCAGCTCGAGCGGCGCAAGTTTGCGGCCACCCGTAGGCCGCGCCCCCGTCCGCACCGCACGCCGGCGGGCCCGCGGGACGCACCGGCGGAGGTCAAGCGCGCGGTCTGGGAGCGGGATGGTGGCCAGTGCAGCTTCGTGAGCGAGGCGGGGCGCCGTTGCGCGGCGCGGAAGCTCCTTGAGTTCGATCACGTCGAGGAGGTCGCGCGCGGCGGCCGGGCCAGCGTGGCCGGGATCCGGCTCCGGTGTCGGGCCCACAACCAGTACGGCGCCGAGTGCGCGTTCGGAGCCGAGTTCATGCGCCGCAAACGAGAGCAGGCGCGGCGCGCGGCGGAAGTGCGGCGGCAGGAGACCGGGGCGCGGGCGGCGGGCGAGGCGCGGCGCATGGCGGCGGCGGCGCGGGCACGGGCCGCCGCTGTGGAAGTGATCGCCCCGCTCCGCCTGCTCGGCTTCCGCGCCGACGAGGCCCGTC
>CAZYQK010000138.1:0-8198 GCA_964650245.1 uncultured bacterium
CGCGTGAAGGGCCGCGCCGCGAGGCCCGCGACCAGCCCCGCCAGCGGACCCGCGGCCCCCGCGACGTCCGCCACCCGCGCGTGCGCCAGCTGCGGCAACGGCAGGCCGGCGGGCGCCGTCACCACGATCTCGTCGCACACCCGCTCGAGCGTGCGCGACGCGCGCTCGAGCAGCGTGAGCCCTCCGAGCCGGGCGAAGGCCTTGGGAACCCCGAGCCCGAGGCGCACGCCGCGCCCGCCGGCGACCAGCACGCCCAGCGTTCCGGCCATCTCAGTAGCCCGCCCGCTTGTCCACCAGGTTGGCGAGCGGCTCGCCCGCGAGGTAGGCGCGGAGGTTATGAGCGAACAGGTCCACCGCGCGCTCCCAGTAGCGCGGCCCGAGCCCCGAGACGTGCGGCGTCACGATCACCTGCGGCATGCTCCACAGCGGGCTCGATGCCGGGAGCGGCTCGTCTCGGAACACGTCGAGCGCCGCTCCAGCGATTCGGCCCTCGCGCAACGCGTCGATCAGGGCGGCCTCGTCCACCAGGCTGCCGCGTCCCAGGTTGACGAGCACGGCGCTCCGCTTCATGCGCGCGATGGTCGCGCGGTCCATCAGGCCGCGGGTCTCCGCCGTGAGCGGGGCGGCGAGCACCAGGAAGTCCGCGCGCGCGACCAGATCGGGCAGCCGCTCGACCCCCCACTGCTGGTCGGCGGGCGCGGGATCGGCCGACGGCCGGCGCCGCACCGCGATCACCTCGAGCCCGAGCGCTCGGGCGCGGGACGCGATGCCGGAACCCACGCTGCCGAGACCCACCAGGCCGAGCGTCGCGCCCTCGAGCTGGCCGAAGGCCGGGTCCTCGGTCCACAGCTCGTGCTGCGTCCAGCGGCTTCTGTTCTGCGCGTCGCGCGCGAGGTGCAACTTGCGTGCGAAGGCCAGCAGCACGCCCAGCGTGTGCTCGGCCATCGCGGTGGCGTGGAGCCCGCGTCCGTTGGTGAGCAGCACGTCGCTCTGAACCAGCGCGGGAAAGAGCTGCGAGCCGACGCCGGCGGCGGTGATCTGGATCCAGCGCAGGCGGGACGCCGAGGCGAAGTTCGCGGCGGTGACCGCCCAGCCGAACACCACCTCGGCTCCGGGTAGCAGCGAGTCGGCCTCCCGCTCGTCGGCGGGCGAGACGAATTCGAGCCCGGGGAAATCGCGGCGCAGACGCTCCACCCCGGAGGGCGGGAGGTTCCACACTCCGTCCTTCGAGCGGTTGAACTCGAGCACGCGGAAGGTTCTCACGGCGCGCCATGGTGCCACAGCCGCGCCGGGCCGCGGAAGCAGCATGGCCGACCGCAGCCATCCGCCACGCCCCGCACGATGCGCTTGCGCCCCGGGGAAGGCCCGGATAGATTCCCCGGACTTTGGCGTGACCGACCGGCAGGAGGAGGGTTCCGCTTTGCACATGAGCGCGCGCGCCGCGTTGTCGGCCGTATTGATCGCCGCCGCCGTCGCGGCTTCGAGCCCCGCCAGGGCCCACGGCGGTCCGTGGCTCCCCGCTCCGGGCCAGTACTACACCGAGATCCGCGGAGGTCTGTCCTCCGCCGACGACTTTCACGATCTCCTGAGCCACCGCCGGACCCTGGCCCGGGGAGGCGTTTCGGAGCAGCGATCGCTGCTCTCCTACAGCGAGATCGGCTGGAAGCAAAACGTGAGCCTGGTGTTTGGCCTGCCCGCCCTGAGCGTCACGCGCCGCAGCGGTAACGGCCGCCTCGACCGGACCGTCACGGGACTCGCCGACCTCCAACTCGGCCTCCGCTTCAAGCTGGCGGAGGGCCGGACGGCGTTCGCGTTCGAGGTGGACTACGGCGCCCCGCTCGGCTACCTGCACTCGGCGCAGCTCGACACCAGTCAGCTCCGCATCGCCGACCAGACCACCTGCCGCGGGCTCACGGACGGCGACTCGGCGAACTGCATCCGGCAGCAGTCGCCCCCGGTCCTGGGCCTCGGGCAGCAGGAAGTGACGGCGGCGCTCCATTGGGGCGCAGAGCTCCGTCGCGTGAACGGGTTCATCCAGCTCACGCATGGCTACCGGCACCGCGGCCGCGAGGTCGCGGGCCAGGCGCTGTTCGGGGCGGACCTCGGCTTCTGGTTCTTCCCCAGGCTGCTGGTCGCGGGCCGTTACCTGGGTGCGATCGAGGTCGGCAGCGGCACGACCCGGGCGGACGAAATCGAGGAACACCTCGCCGGGCCGGTCGTGATCTATCGGCCGGACGACCGCATCGACATCTTCGCCGCTTCCCTGCACACCGCGATCGCGCGCAACGCGCTGCACGCGGACCGCTACTATGTCGGGGTGTCGTTGAAGAAGACCGGACTCAACCGTCTCCAGGGTTATCTCGGCGGTACGAAGCGTCCCTGAAGCCCGGGCCAGGGCCGGAGCTGCTCGGGCCGGCCGCGGCGTGTCCCGGTAAGGAGCCTCCCATTCGCTCCTCGAGCGCTCGCCTGCTCCCCTACCTGGCCCGCTACCGACGCGGGCTGATCTGGGGACTCGCGTGCGTCGCGCTCTCGAACCTCATCGCGCTCGCCCAGCCCCAGGTGCTGGGCGTCGCGGTGGACGATCTCTATCGCGGCGTCACGGCGGAGAAGCTCGGGCGCTACGCGCTCATCCTGTTCGGCATCGCGCTCGTGGCGGGCGCCTTCAGATTTGGCATGCGCCAGGCGGTGATCGGCATCTCGCGCCACGTCGAGTTCGACCTGCGCAACGATCTGTTCGCGCACCTCCAGCGCCTGCCGCTTCAGTACTTCCAGCACACCCGCACCGGCGAGATCATGTCGCGCGCCACCAACGACCTGGCGGCGGTGCGCATGATGCTCGGCCCGGGCCTCATGTACCTGGTGAACACCGTGGTGGTCTCGGTGGTTTCGATCGGCTTCCTGCTCGCGATCAGCCCGCGCATCACGCTCTACTCGATGCTGCCGCTGCCGCTGGTGACGCTCGCTGCGTGGTTCTTCGGCGAGCGCATCCACCACCGCTTCGAGGAGATCCAGGCCCACTTCGCCGCGATGTCGGCGCGGGTGCAGGAGAACCTGGCCGGCGTTCGGGTGGTGCGCGCGTTCACCCGCGAGGCGCGCGAGCTGGATGAGTTCGAGGCGCTGAATCGCGAGTACCTGGACAAGAACGTGCGGCTGATCCAGACCTCCGGCCTGTTCCATCCCTCGCTCGCCTTCTTCTCCGGGCTGGCCGCGCTGCTCGGGCTCTACCTGGGCGGGCGCGAGGTGGTGGCGGGCCGCATCACGCTGGGCCAGTTCGTGGCGTTCACAGTCTACCTGGCGATGCTCAACTGGCCGATGGTGGCGCTGGGTTGGGTGATCAGCCTGTTCCAGCGCGGCGCGGCGTCGTTCCGGCGCCTGACCGAGATCCTCGACGTGAGGCCGGAGATCGCCGGCCCGGAGCGCGGCCTCGCCCCCGAGCGCTGCCGCGGCGAGATCGAGTTCCGGAACCTCACCTTCACCTACCCCGGCGCCGGCCGGCCCACGCTGCGCGGCGTGTCGTTCACCGTGCCCGCCGGCCAGACGGTGGCGCTGGTGGGCCACACCGGCGCCGGCAAGAGCACGCTGCTCTCGCTGCTCCCGCGCATCTTCGACCCGCCGCCCGGGACCGTGTTCCTCGACGGCGAGGACGTGCGGCGCTACGACCTCGCGTGGCTGCGCGCGCGCGTCGCGTGGGCCCCGCAGGAGACGTTCCTGTTCTCCGCGACCGTGGCCGAGAACATCGCATACGGCGTCGAGCGCGCGGACGCGGCGGCGGTCGGACGCGCGGCGCGCATCGCGCACCTGGACGGCGACGTGCGCGGCTTCCCCTTAGGCTTCGAGACCCAGGTCGGCGAGCGCGGCATCACGCTTTCGGGCGGGCAGAAGCAGCGCGCGGCCATCGCGCGCGCCGTGATGCGCGACTCGCCGGTGCTGATGCTGGACGACTGCCTGTCGAGCGTGGACACCCACACCGAGGAGGCGATCCTGGGCGGGCTGCGCCACGAGATGCGTCGGCGGACCACGCTCATCGTGTCGCACCGCGTGAGCACGGTGCGCGGAGCCGACCTGATCCTGGTGCTCGAGGACGGCGCGATCGTCGAGCGCGGCTCGCACGAAGCGCTGCTCGCCGTCGCGGGGCGCTACGCCGCCCTGTGGCGCGAGCAGCAGATCGAAGAGGAGCTGGAGGCGTCGTGAGCCACGAAGAGGAAGTCCTGGGACGAGGCTACGACCAGCGGCTCATGCGCCGGCTCCTCGGCTACCTCCGCCCCTACCGCGGACGCATGGCGGTCGCCGGGCTGCTCGTGATCACGGACGCGCTGGTCGGGCTCGCGGGGCCCTGGCTCACCAAGGAGGCGATCGACAACGGCATCCGCCACCACGACCTGCTTCACCTCGACCGGGTCGCGGTGCTCTACCTGTGCATGCTGCTGGTGGGCCTGGGCCTCGGCTACCTCCACTACCAGATCATGCAGCGAGTGGGGCAGCAGGTGATGATGGACCTGCGCATGGCGCTGTTCCGCCACCTCCAGCGCCTGCCGGTCGCCTACTACGACCGCAACCCGATCGGCCGTCTGATGACGCGCGTCACGAACGACGTGGACGTGCTGAACGAGCTCGTCACCGCGGGGGTGGTCGCGATCTTCGGTGACCTGTTCGCGCTGGCCGGGATCGTGTTCGCCATGTGCCAGCTCAACGTCGAGCTGCTCGCCGTGACCTTCTCGGTGCTGCCGCTCATCGTGATCGCGACCCTCACCTTCCGCTCGAGGGTGCGGCGCTCGTTCCGCGACATCCGCACGCGGCTCGCGCGCATGAACGCGTTCTTGAACGAGAACCTGACCGGGATGAGCACGGTGCAGATGCTGAACCGCGAGCGCCGCAACTTCGAGGGATTCCGGGATGTCAACGCCGGGCACCGCGACGCCAACCTCCGGGCCGTGTTCCTTCACGCGCTGCTCTTCCCGGTGCTGGAGCTGGTCGGGGCGCTCGCCGTCTCGCTCATCGTCTGGTACGGCGGCCGCCAGGTGATGTGGACCGGGATCACGCTGGGAACGCTGGTGGCGTTCATCCAGTACACCCAGCGCTTCTTCCGCCCGATTTCGGACCTGAGCGAGAAGTACAACATCCTGCAGCAGGCGATGGCATCGTCGGAGCGCATCTTCGATTTGCTCGACACGCCGCCCGATCCCTCGACGCCGGTGGCGGCGATCGAGGCTCCGGCCCGCACGCCCGCCGCCGCGGCGTCGGCCGCGGCCGTGACCGAAGGCCGCGACGAGAGAGAGCGCGCGGGCCGGTTCGAGGGCCGCGTGGAGTTCGACCGCGTGTGGTTCGCCTACCGCGACGCTCACTGGGTGGTCGAGGACGTTTCGTTCGCGTTAGCACCCGGCGAGAAAGTCGCGCTGGTCGGGGCCACGGGATCGGGCAAGACCACCCTCACCCACCTGCTGCTGCGCTTCTACGCGCCGCAGCGCGGCGAGATCCGGGTGGACGGGCGGCCGCTCGAGGATCGGGACGCGGGCTGGCTGCGCCGTCACGCCGGGCTCGTCATGCAGGACGTGTTCCTGTTCTCGGGCACGGTCGAGAGCAACCTCAGGCTGGGCGACGGCGCGGTTTCGCGCGAGGCGCTGGAACGCGCCGCACGCGAGGTGCACGCCCACGAGTTCATCGAGCGCCTGCCGGGCGGCTACGACGCGATTGTCCGCGAGCGCGGCGCCACGCTCTCCTCGGGGCAGAAGCAATTGCTGGCCTTCGCGCGAGCGCTGGCGCGCGACCCCGCGCTGCTGATCCTCGACGAGGCGACCTCGTCGGTGGACACCGTGACCGAGGCCCTGATCCAGGACGCGCTCAAGCGCCTGATGCGCGGGCGAACCAGCCTCGTCATCGCCCACCGCCTCTCGACCATCCAGCACGTGGACCGCATCGTGGTGCTCCACCGGGGACGCGTCCGGGAGGTGGGCACCCACGCCGAGCTGCTCGCGCTCCGCGGAATCTACTCGCGGCTCTACGAGCTGCAGATGCTGGGTGGCCGGACCCCCCGCCGTACGGACGAGGCCGCCGCCACCCCGCCCGAGGAGCTGGCGCCTGTCCAATTCGTTGACAGAGGCTTGAACCTGGCCTAGCATTTCTAAACTTCAATTCGCCAGGTTGAACCCTCTTCCCGAGGTCCCCCATGCAACTGGGCAAGAAAATCCGCGATTTGCGACTGCGGCGGGGCCTGACGGTGCAGCAGCTCGCCGAGGCCAGCCAGCTCTCCAAGGGCTTCATCAGCCAGGTCGAGAACAACCGCACCTCGCCTTCACTGGCCACGCTTCGTGACCTCGCCAGCGCGCTCAGCACCTCGGTCGCCTACCTGGTGGTCGAGGAGGAGCAGGTGCCATACGTGGTGCGGGCCGGCGAACGGCCGCGCGTACACGTCGGCGGCAACACGTCGCGAGTCGAGATTCTCTCCGCGCAGCCCAAGCGCAACCTGGAGCTGCTGCTGGCCGAGTTGCCGCCCGGGATGTCGGCCGGCGACAAGCGCCACTATCACCATGGCGAAGAGTGCCTGCTGTGCCTGGAGGGCCGGGTCAGCGTGGTGTGCGGCGGCCACACGCTCGTGCTCGAAGCCGGAGACTCGTGCCACTACGACGGCCGCGTGCCCCACGCCATCGAGAACTGCGGCTCGACCGTCGCGCGCGTGATCATCGCGATTACCCCGGCCGCGTTCGAGCCCATCATCCGCGTCCGGGATCCGAATCGCGCGGGCCTTTCCGCCCGTGCCGAGGTGGATTCGCTGACCTGAATCCCCGAGCGAGCCAGCCAACCGTGACCCGCCCGCGGCGGCTCCACCGAGCCGCCGTTGGCGTTGGAGCCCGATGACTCCGTTGCGCCGCGCCTTCGACGACTTCCGCGACGCCGCCCGGGAGTTCTCCCGCCCGGCGCGTCTCTTCCTGCTGACCGAGTTCCTGGCGTGGGCCGGGCACGGGGTCTTCGGCGTGCTCTTCAACCTCTACCTGGTGGAGGGCGGCTACCAGGAGTCGTTCGTCGGCACCGTCATCTCGGTCAACGCGCTCGGGCTCGCGATCGCGGCGCTCCCCGCCGGCGTGCTCGCGGACCGCTGGGGTCGGCGACGCTGCCTGCTGCTGGGCGCCGTCCTCGACGGGCTCGGGTTCCTGGGGCGCTCGGCAGTGCTGTCGCCGGCCGCCATCATCGGCGCGAGCTTCGTCGCGGGGGCCGGCCAGGCCATGCTGGCGATCGCGGCGGCCCCGTTCATCACGGAGCACTCCACCCCGCGCGAGCGCACCCATCTCTTCAGCGCGTTCTTCGCCTGCGCGCTTTTCGCGGCGGTGGCCGGGAGCGCGATCGGCGGCTGGCTGCCGCGCCTGCTGCTGGCACTGCCCGGGGCGGCGCGGCCCGACCTGCTCCACGCCTATCGCACGGTGCTGATCGTGGGCGCGGCGTTCAGCCTCGCCGGCGCGCTGCCGCTCGTGCGGCTTCGCGGCCTGCGCGAGTCCGCGCTCACGCACGCCGACCAGCCGGCCGCGCCGGAGGAGGTGCGCAAGCTCTTCCCGATCGCGCTCAACGCGGCGCTGATCGGAATGGGTGCCGGGTTCGTGATCCCGTTCATGAACCTCTACTTCAAGAACCGGTTCTCGTGCTCGAGCTCTCAGATCGGGCTGTTCTTCTCGCTCGCCCAGGTATTCACCGCGCTCGCCTCGCTGCTTGGGCCCGCCGTGGCGCGGCGCTTCGGCAAGCTCCGCACCGCGGTGGTCTCGGAGCTGCTCTCGCTCCCGTTCCTGGTGACGCTGGGCGCCGAGAGCCACCTCGGGATCGCGGTCGCCGCGTTCTGGCTGCGCGCGACGCTCATGCAGGCCTCCACCCCCCTGCTCCAGGCGTTCATCATGGAGGCGCTGGCGCCCGGACTGCGCGCGCGCGCGAGCAGTGTCATCAACCTGGTCTGGAACATGGGCTGGGCGGTGAGCGCCACCCTCGCGGGGATGGTGATTCAGCGCTTCGGCTACGCGGTGCCCTTCTACCTGACCGCCGCGCTCTACGCGACCGCCGCGACCACGTTCTACCTCGCGTTCCGCGGCACGCCCGAGGTCGCGGCCGAACCGCTGGTGTCCGAGGAAGCCAAGGGCCGCCGCGGCGAGGGACCGTTCACGGAGTAGGTTGTGCTCGGAAGAATGCAGCTGGCCCGCGGCGTGCAGAGGGCGTCACGCATG
>CAZYQK010000139.1:0-8136 GCA_964650245.1 uncultured bacterium
GGACTTCTGCATGAACGACAAGTGCGCCGCCGGCACCGGCCGGTTCCTGGGGGCGGCCTCGGCGGCGCTCAACATCCCGCTCGACCAGCTCGGCCCGACCGCGCTGCTGGGCGAGCGGCCCGTGAAGATCAGCACCACGTGCACCGTGTTCGCGGAATCGGAGATCCTCTCGTGGCTCGGGAAGGGCAAGAAGATCCAGGACATCCTGCTGGGCGTGCACCAGTCCATCGCCATGCGCTCGGCGGGCCTGCTCCGCCGGGTCGGGGTCGAGCAGCAGGTCACGTTCACGGGGGGCGTGGCGCGCAATATCGCGATGATCAAGACGCTGAACGAGAAGCTCGGTCTCGAAGTCAACGTGAGCGAGGAATCGCACTTCATGGGCGCCCTCGGTGCGGCGCTCTTCGCGCTCGATCACATCCTCGCCAGCCGCGTTCCGGCGCATCCCAGGCACGCTGAATCATGAGATACAGCTCGGGTATCGACATCGGCTCGACGTACACCAAAGCCGTCATCCTGGACGAGCGCTTCGAGATCGTGGGCCGCGCCATGATGCCGACGGGCTTCCGGCTCGCGGAAGTGGCGGAGAAGGCGCATCTCGAGGCGATCGCGGCCGCGGGCCTGACTCCGGAGGCCGTGGGCTACGTCGTGGCGACCGGCAGTGGACGGCATCAGGCGCAGTTCGTGGACATCAACGTGACCGATCTCACCGCCGCCGCGCGCGGCGCCACGTCCCTGTTCCCGGGGACGCGGACGATCCTGGATGTCGGCGGGCAGACCATGAAGGCCAGCGGCGTGACCGAGGACGCCCGCGTGAAGTCGTTCCGGCTGAACGACAAGTGCGCGGCCGGGACCGGCGCGTTCCTGGAGAAGACGGCGCGCTACATGGGGTTTTCGACCGCGGAGATCGGCCCGCTGGTCGCGACCTCCAAGGAGCCGATGTCGATTTCCGGCGTGTGCGCCGTGTTCGCGGAATCCGAGGTCATCAACCACCTTTCACAGGGCGCGGCACCCGCCGACATCATGCACGGCGCCATCGTCTCGCTCGTCGGGCGCTCGGTGCAGCTCATGAAGCGCGTCAAGATGGAGCCCGAGTTCACGCTGATCGGCGGGATCCTGCGCTTCTCGACCATGGTGGACGTCGTGCGGCGCGAGCTCAACGCCGACGTGAACGTCCCGGCGGGAGACCTGGTGCAGTTCGTCCCCGCCTACGGCGCCGCGTTGCTCGGCCAGCGCCGGCTGCGGAAGCTCGAGGACGAAGGCGCCGATCCGGCGCGACGCGACGGTGCCCCGGCCCGACGCCCGTGAGCTGGCTCGGCGCGGCGGCCGGAATGACGCCGTGAGCGGCGACGGGGGCGAGAAGCCCCGGCCCGGGCGCGTTCCCGACGTGGGCCCCCTCCGCTTCGTCGTCGAGGGCGAGGCGAGGCGCGTGCTCTCCGACGCGCAGATCCAGGCGGACCCCGCACGGCTCGCAGCCGGCTGGCAGCGGCGCTTCATCGCGGACGGCGCGCGCTGCGAAGAGATGATGCGTCTCTACGAGGAGCTGGGCTACGAGGTCGTGGCGGATTCGATCCAGCCCGAGCACGTCGGCGCCGACTGCGAGGACTGCCGGATCGTCATCCTCCTCCAGTTCAAGATGATCTACACGCGGAGGAAGCCGGCGCAGGGCGCGTGAGGCCGCGGCGGGGCGCTCGCGGCGCGGCGCCTTTGCACGGGTGGCGCGCGGCGGCGTAGTCTCCGCGCGCCGCCGCTCGGGCGGCGTCCTCGTCTCCGGGAGGTCCGCATGTGCCCGTTCGATCCGTTCGACGCCGACCGCCGCCGCTTCCTCAAGCTGGCGGGAGTCGCAGGCCTCGCCTCGATGGGGGCGCCGGTGCTCGCGCTCGCGCAGTCGAAGGCCCCCCCGGGCGGCCCCGCGCCGCCCGCGGACACCACCGGCAAGGCGGCCGCGGCCGAAAAGCCGCCCGACATCTCCGAGGACGCCCGCGCGCTCGCGGGCGTGATCCAGCGCCGCTACGGACAGCACCTCACCGCCGAACAGCTCGAGCTGGTGACGAAGGAGCTGGACACCCGCATCCAGGGCGGCCGGCGGTTGCGCGACCAGAAGCTCGCGAACGGCGACGAACCCGACATCACCTTCAAGGCCTGAGGCCGCCATGCTCGACGAATCCGTCTTCTTCCTGCCGGTGCGCGAGCTGGCGGCGCGCATCCGCAAGCGCCAGCTGTCTCCGGTCGAATTGGCCGAGGGCTGCCTCGATCGCCTCGAGAAGATCGGCCCGCGCTACAACGCGGTGGTTCGCGTGCTGCGCGACACCGCGCTGCTCGAAGCGCGGCAGGCCGAGCGCGAGATCACGGGGGGCCACTGGCGAAGCATGCTCCACGGCATTCCTTACGGCGTGAAGGACCTGCTCGCCACCCGCGGCGTGCCCACGACGTGGGGGGCGGCACCCTACAAGGATCAGGTCTTCGACTACGACGCCACGGTGATCGAGCGACTGCGCGAGAAGGGCGCGGTGCTGTGCGCCAAGCTCGCGATGGTGGAGCTCGCAGGCGGCATGGGATACAACCACGCCGACGCTTCGTTCACCGGCCCCGGGCTGACGCCCTGGAATCCCGCGTTCTGGAGCGGCGGGTCATCGAGCGGGCCGGGCGCCTCGGTCGCCGCCGGACTCGTGCCCTTCGCGATCGGGTCCGAGACCTCGGGCTCGATCCTGACGCCCGCGGCGTTCTGCGGCGTGACCGGCTTGCGGCCCACCTACGGACTGGTGAGCCGCCATGGGGCGATGGCCCTGTGCTGGACGCTGGACAAGCTCGGCCCGATGGGGCGGAGCGCCGACGACTGCGCGCTGGTGCTGGCCGCGATCTCGGGGCGCGATTCGAAGGACGAGAGTACGGTGCGGCAGAAATTCGAGTACGGCGAGCGCCCGCCGACGGTGAAGCGCCCGCGGCTCGCCGTTCCGAAGGGTGTGGTTGAGAAGGTGCAGCCCGCTGTCCGCGAGAACTTCGAGCACGCGATCGCGGTGCTCAAGGTGACGTGCGACGTCACCCCCGACGTCGAGTGGCCGGAGTTCCCCTGGGGGCCGGCGGTGTCCGCGATCGTGGGAGCGGAGGGAGCCAGCGCGTTCCTCGACCTCATCGAGTCCGGCCGGGTGAAGGAGCTCAAGTGCCCGAAGGACCGCGCGGGCGGCTACGCCGGCACGCTCATCCCGGCGGTGGACTACCTCCAGGCGATGCGGCTGCGCCGCCCGATGAAGCGCGCGCTCGCGAAGCTGTTCGAGCGCTTCGACGCGGTGATCTCGCCCACCCGCGCGACGGTGGCGTACCCGGCAGACCGGAACTTCGAGGACGTCTACCCTGGCATCAGCGGCGGGCCGCCGCTGATCCCGGCCGGCAACCTGTGCGGCCTGCCCGCGCTCTGCATGCCGAACGGGCTGGGCGAGAATGGGCTGCCGACCTCGTTCGCGCTCATGGGGCCGGCGTTCTCGGAGCGCGAGCTGGTCGAGGTGGGCAAGGTCTACCAGAAGGCGACCGACTGGCACATGCATCGCCCGCCGGCGGGTTGAGGCGCGGGGCTCCCCCGGCTCAGGCCGCCCTGGCGAGTGCCGCGCGAATGTCCTTCGCGGGTACCAGGCGCTGCGAGGTCAGCGAGCGGATCATCACCGCCTCCAGAATCCCGCGTTCGACACGCAGATTGCGGGCCGCGGCGTCGTGCTCGAGCTGGGCGAGCAAATTGCTCAAGACCTGGGGAAGCATCGCGGGGTCGCCGCCGTAGTTGCTGCGCACGTACTCACCGGTCCTCGCGTGTGACTCCTTCGCGAACTCGGCCAGCTCGCGGAAGTTGCCCCCGGTCTTGACTGAGAATCGCAACGACACGTGGCGAATGACGAACCAGACCACGATCGCGGTGATGAGGATGTCCACGACGACGACGAGCGGGATCCACTGATTCGGGCTCATGGGTACTCCAGGTGGCGGCCGCACGCGCTGCCCCTGCCCGTTATCGGCAGGCAGGGAGCCTGACTTGCCCCCCTGAAGGCGTGGGGCGGCCGGGTGCGGACCGGTTGCTAGCGCGACCGCGATTCGGCCGGCGCGACCTCGAGCTCGAGCCGGCGCCCCTGGCGCAACACCACCAGTCGCGTCGCCCTGCCTATTCGGTCCTCCGTGAGCAGGCGATGCAGATCGTCCACGCCGCTCACCGGCTGGTCGTCCAGCGCCACGAGCACGTCGCCCTCGATGAGCCCACCGAGCTGGGCCGGGCTCCCGCTCTCGACTTGGAGCACCAGCACGCCGGTCTCCGCCGGAAGCCCGTGCTCGTGCACCACGCGGCGTTGCAGGCGCGCGCCCTGTCCGCCGATTCCGAGGTAGCCGCGCCGGATGCGGCCGTGCTGGATGAGACGGCCGGCGACCCAGCGCGCGGTGTTCGAGGGAATGGCGAAGCACAGCCCCTGCGCGGGCACGATCACCGCGGTGTTCACGCCCACCACCTCGCCCCGCGTGCTCACCAGCGGCCCGCCCGAGTTGCCGGGATTAAGCGCGGCGTCGGTCTGGATGATGTTGTCCATCAGCCGGCCGTTGCGCGAGCGCAGCGCGCGGCCGAGCGCGCTCACCACGCCCGCCGTCACCGTGGCCTGGAAGCCGAGCGGGTTGCCGATCGCCACCACCACATGGCCGGGCCTGAGCGTGCCGGAGTCGCCGAGGCGCGCGGGGCTCAGCTCCTCGCCGAGGATGCGGATCACGGAGAGATCGGTGTCGGGGTCGTCGCCCACCGCGGTTGCCATCAGGTGACGTCCGTCCTGCAGCGTGACCTCGATGCCGGAGGCCCCGCTCACCACGTGGCTGTTGGTGAGGATCAGACCGTCGGGAGTGAAGAGGAAGCCCGAGCCGGTGCCACCGCGCGGGCGGCGCCGCCCCGAGCCCGGGCCGCCGGCGGAGGGATGGACCTCGATGTTGACCACCGACGGTGCCACAGCCTCCACGGCCGCAGAGACCGCGAGCGAGTAGGCGTCGAGCAGTCCGGCCTCGTCGCGGGAAGGGCCGGCGTCATCGGGAGGTGGTGGGGCTGGCGGACCGGCGGACGAGGTGAACCGGATCGATGGATCCATGTGCCGCGACTCCTGGCGGGGGTGGGGCGGACGACCCGAAGCGGCCCTTAGATGCGGCCGGGGGTCGGCGGGGAGCAGGAGCATTCGGGGTGGCCGGCGGCCGCCCGGGGCCAGGCCCGGGGGCCATCGGATCTCAGCGATAGACGCGGATGGCGGTGGCCTTGACCGCGGCCCACACCACCCGGCCCGCCGCGAGCCCGAGTGATGCGACCGACTCGCGGGTGACGTCGGCGGCGAGCCGGTCGCCCGCGTCCAGCACCACGCGCGTGCGATCGGGGAGCGGGAGCAACTCGCTCACTTTGGCACGGAACTGGTTCTGGGCCGAGCCCGCGAAAGGCCCGGCGCCGAGCGCGATCTCGGCCGGCGTGAAGGAAAGGAACGCTTCTCCAGGCGGGCCGTCGTCGAGCACGTGAAAGAGCAGGCTTCCGGCGCGAGCTTCGCGCAGGCCCTGACCCGGCCCGAGCCGCGCGCGCAGCAGGTTCAAGCCCGTGAGCCGGGCGACGAAAGGCGTGCGCGGATGCCGCAGCAGCTGGTCCGGCGTTCCGGCCTGCGTGACCCGGCCTTGCTCAAGGGCGACGATGCGATCCCCGAGCGCGAGCGCGTCGAGCGCATCGTGAGTGACGAGCACGGTGGGGAGCGCGACCTCGGCGAGGAAGGCGCGCAGCTCGCCGCGCGCCGCGTCGCGCGTGGCGGCATCGAGCGCGGCGAAGGGCTCGTCCAGCAGCAGCACGCGCGCGTCCGAGGCGAGCGCGCGCGCGAGCGCCGCGCGCTGGCGCTGGCCGCCCGAGAGCGAGTGCGGACGCCGGTCCGCGACCGGCGTGAGCCGCAGGCGCTCGATCCAGCGCCCGGCCTCCGCGCGGGCTGTGACCCGCGGCCGTCCCCGTGCGCGCGGACCGTATGCGACGTTCTCGCGCACCGTGAGATGCGGAAGCAGCGCGTAATCCTGGAACACGAGGCCGGCCCGCCTTCGTCGCGGCTCGAGATCCACTCCCGCCTCCGCGTCGAACAGGGTCTCGCCGCCGAGCGCGATGCGGCCGCGCGAAGGTGTTGCGAGCCCCGCGATCAGCTCGAGGCAGGTGGTCTTGCCCGCGGCGCTCGGCCCCACCAGCGCCACGATCTCCCCGGGCGCGGCGTCGAAGGCGGCCTCCAGAGAGAAACCGCCGCGGGTGAGCGCGATGTCGAACTCGAGCCCGCGCTGGGCGCGCTCACGCATCTGCGGCTCCGGCGCGCCGCGCGAGCGCCCGCGCGGCGAGCAGCGCCGCCACCGCCAGCGCCAGCGAGAGCGCGGAGACCGCCACCGCGGTTTCGAGGTCGCTCTCCATCGCGGTCATCACGGCCAGCGCCAGGGTCCGGGTGCGGCCCGGGAAGTTGCCCGCGAACATCATGGTGGCGCCGAACTCGGAGAGCGCGCGGGCCCAGGTGAGCGCGGCGCCCGCGAGTAGCGCGGGTGCGGCGAGCGGTACCGAGACGGTGAGGAACACGCGCAACGGCGAGGCGCCGAGCGTTTCCGCCGCGCGCTCGAGCGCCGGATCGACCGCCTCGAAGCCGGCGCGGGCCGCGCGCACGAAGAATGGGCTCGCGATGAAAACCTGCGCCATCACCACCGCGACGCGGCTGAACGCGATGCGTACGCCGGCGAACTCGAACGCCTGTCCGATGAGGCCGTGGCGCCCGAAGGCCAGCAGCAGCGCGACCCCGGCGACCACGGGCGGGATGGCGATCGGGAGATCCACCAGCAGGTCGAGCGCGCCGCGCCCGCGGAAACGCCGGCGCGCCAGCACGTGCGCGAGCGGCAGCCCCAGCACCAGAGAGATCGCGGTGGCGACCAGCGTGGTCTCGATCGTGAGCGCGAGCGCGTCCAGGGCAGCCGCCGAGCCGAGGCGGGCGACCCAGCGCCGCGGGTCCAGGATCAGCAGCAGCGCCGCCAGCGGCAGGGCGTAGAAGAGCGGCAGCGCCAGCGCCGCGCCGCGCAGCGCAGCACTCGCTGGCACGCGATGGGAGGGGGCGCGCGCACCCAACTCAGGCTCCGAAGCCGTGGCGCGAAAGGATGGCGCGCCCGCGCGGACTAAGCACGAACGCCACGAACGCCGCGGCGGAGGGATGGACGGCGGGACCCCGCACCACCGCGATGCCGTAGTGTGCTGGCGGCGCGAGCCCGGCCGGCAGCTCGATCGCCCGCACCCGGCCGCCGGCCGCCGCGACGTCGGTCCCGTAGAGCAGGCCGGCGTCCGCCTCGCCGAGCAGCACACGTTGAAGCGCCAGGCGCACGTTCGATTCCTCGCTCACGACGTTGGCACGCACCCGCTCGGCGAAGCGGCTTCCGAACCGGCCCGAGCGGTCGAGTGCCTCGATCGCGGCCGCCGCGTAGCGCCCGGCCGGCACGCCGGGGCTCGCCAGCACCAGCTTCACGCCGGCCCGCGCCAGGTCGGCGGCGTCCGCGACCCTCGTTGCCCGCGACGGCACGGCGATTACCAGCCGGTTGGTGGCGAAGGCGTGGACCTCGCCTGCCAGCGCCGAGCGCTGCAGCGCCTCGGCGGTCTCGAGATCGGCGGCCGCGAACACGTCGGCGGGAGCGCCATGTTCGATCTGCACCCGGAGCTGAGCGCTCCCGCCGAACTCGAACTCCACGCGCAGACCGGGTTGCGCGATCGTGAACGCAGCGGCGATGTCCTGGAACGCTTCGGTGAGCGAGGCGGCGGCGAACACCTGAAGCGGGCGCGGCCCCGGCGCGTCACCCGCGGGGGCGTGGGCTGCGGCGAGGAGCAGCGGGGCGAGCACGGCGAGCGGCGGGAGCGGGCGCCTCACGAGTAGAGCATCACCTCGGTGGACTTGATGATCGCGAACGCCTCGCCGCCAACCTTGAGGCCGAGCCGCTCGACCGAGCGCCGGGTCACCACGGCGACCACCTCCTGGCCGTCTTCGAGACGGAGCGTGACCTCGCACAGCACGCCGTCGCCGCGGATCGTGGCGACCCGCCCGCGCAGCTGGTTGCGGGCCGAGAGCCCGTCGACCGGCGCGGGCGCGCGCGCCGCGCCTGCTC
>CAZYQK010000140.1:0-8051 GCA_964650245.1 uncultured bacterium
CCCCGGTGGTCAACGCCACAACGACATCATGTCCAACTTTTGGGGGTCAGCACCCTGTCGTGATTCAGGGTGAGCAGGTAGAGCTTGTTGTTCGCGGCGAGCAGCCCCATCGGCATGCCGCCGGCGACGCACTTGGTCGCGCAGCTCTTGTGCTTCTCGCCCCGGGCCTCGCGCCCCATGTAGCAGCCCATGTCGACCAGCTCGCCCTTGATGACGCTGGGCTTGGGGGCCGCCTTCATCGCCTTCTCGTCAGCCTTCACGGCGACCGTGAACGCCACTGCGCACAACACCGCCAGCACGCTCATTACACGCTTCATTGCGAGTTACCTCCGGGGTTGGGGTTGCAAATCGGGATGGACGTGGCCGCGCCGGCCACCGCCCACTCACCCTTGACGGATACGACCGAATGCCCCGGCGCGCAAGGATTCATTGGTCGCCCCGCACGACTTTGACCGCCGGTTGACACCCCTTGCAACGCGAGGTCAAACGGGCCGCCCGCAGCCAGTTCTACGAGCCAATGTGAAAAACGCATGAGCGGTTGCGGAGTGACCGCCCGCGCGCGGTTCAGCTGAGATCGAGGTGCTTCAGATCCAGCGGCCCGAACAGGCCGCCGCCCTGCCCGCCGAACAGCTCGTCGCCGCGCCGCAGGGCGTCGGAGGCGACGTCGACAACGGGCAAGCCGAGTCCGTCGACCGCCGCGATGCGCGGCGTGGTGGGAAGGGCGTAGCGCTCGCTCGCCAGGTAGTCCTCGAACTCCTCGAGCGTCCAGGCAAAGAGGGCGTCCACGTCCCACACCAGCCGGACCTCCTTGCCGCGCGTCAGGTCCGGCGGGTCGTCCGGCCCGGCCGGCTCGAGGCATCCGACCGCGCAACAGTCGCAGCCGAACCAGAACTCCAGCTCCCCGCGGAGCCGGAGATTCTCGGCCACGCGTGCTTCGGCCGGGGCGTCCTGCCACACGCTGGAGAGCAGCTCGCTGAGCGCGAACTGGAAGCGGAGCAGCGCGCGCGGATCGTCGGTGGCGGCGCCCTTGAGCCCGGTGGCGAGCACGCGCAGGTTCCGGATCGCCTCGAGCCGCACCCACGGCGAGCGCCGCTTGCAGAGCGCGGTCAGGTTCTTGAGCGTTCCCTCGAGCCGCTCGCGCACCACGACGAGCAGCTCCGCGAAGGTGCCGTCGCCCTTCTCGAGGAATTCGACGGTGCGCCGCATGGCCTGATTGAGCGGCAGGTAGGCCGAGCGCAGCGTGGACCAGTCCTCGGTCAGGCGCTGCTTGGCGATGACGTCCCAGTCAGGCATGAGGTGCCCTCCGCGGCGGTTCGGTGAGCGGACGCAGCGCGTCCGTGAAAGTCGGCCGCAGTATATCGAACGCCTCGACCCAGGGTCCAACCGCGCATCGGCACGCTCACGCGCCCGCGGGCGCGGGCGCCGGAATCTCGACCGTGACGCGGGCGCCGGCCGCGCTCGAGGCGCGCGCGGCGTCGAGCGCGCTCTGCACCGCGACCGCGTCGTCGAAGTTCGGCTCCATCGCGACCTCGCCCCGCAGCGCGCGGTGAAGCCGCTCCACCAGCGCCTCGAACGGCGCCACCAGGGCGGACTCTCCCGCGCGCGGCGCGAGCTGCAGCGCCTCCGGAATCGCCAGCTCCTCCGGCTCCTTGCCCGTCGCCAGCCGCCACAGCCGGTAGCCGGTCTCGTCCCAGCGCAGCGACGCCTCGCTGCCGTGGATCTCGAACCGCTCCCAGCGGTATGGCACGCAGGCGCTCATCTCGATCAGGCCGCTCGCGCCGTCCGCGAACTCGTAGTGCACGGTGCAGGCGTCGTCGGCGGTGGCGACGGCCTCCGCGGGCTGCTCCGCCGTGGGCCCGCGCCGGGGCTGGTCCACGCGCACCGAGGCCCACGCCGTGCGCGGCTCGCCGAAGAAAAGCCGGAAGCAGTCGGTGTGGTGAGATCCCAGCGCACCCAGGATGCCGCCGCCCTTCGAGCGGTCGGAAAGCCAGGTCATGCCGCGCGAGGCGGAGGTCGCCCACAGCGGGTAGCGCCCCAGAATCTCGCCGCGGCGCGGCGTGCCGATCGCACCCTGCTTCACCAGCGCGAGCGCGTGGCGGCGCGCCGGGAAGAAGCGGAACTCGTGGTTGATGGCCGCCACCTTCCCGAGCGCGGCGGCACGATCGCGCATCTCTGCGGCCTGGAAGCGGTGGAGCGCTGTCGGCTTCTCGCACAGCACGTGGGCGCCGCGTTCGAGCGCGGCGAGCACCATGGGGTGATGGAGCCAGACCGGCGACGCCACGCATACAAGATCCGGCCGGGTGGCGTCGAGCATGCCGCGCCAGTCGGCCCACGCGCCCCCTACCCCAAGCTCGGCCGCCACGCGCCGCGTCTTCTCGGCGTTCGAGCCCGCGATCGCGACCAGATCGAACCCCGGGTGACGCTCGAAGGCGACCGCATGAACGCTGCGGCCGAACCCGGTGCCGATGATCGCGACCCGGAATGAGTCCATGCCCCCCCACCCCTCCGTGCTATGCTCGCGCGCCTTCCAAACGAGTTCACGCGTCCGCGCGAGATCGCAGGAGCGCGCGGACCAACCCGAAACGAAGCCCGGCCGGAGCGAAGCGCCGGCCGAATCCGCGGAGGATACTCCATGCGCGATCCGCGCAACGCCCGGCTCGCCCAGGTCATCGTGCGGCACTCGACACGGCTCGAGCCCGGCGAGGCCGTCCTGATCGAGGCCTTCGACTTCCACGACGGACTGGTGCTCGAACTGATCGAGGCGGTGCACGCGGCGAAGGCCATCCCGGTGGTCTTCCTGCGCAGCAACGCCGTCAACCGGAGCCTGCTGCGCGGCGCGACCGAGAACCAGTTCCGGCTCCAGAGCGAATTCGAGCTATTCCAGATGAAGCAGGTGCAGGCCTACGTCGGCCTGCGCGGCGCCGAGAACAGCGCGGAGCTGGTGGACGTGCCGGGCGACCAGATGGGTCTGTACATGCGGATGGTCTCGCGCCCGGTGCACCTCGACTATCGGGTTAACCACACCAAGTGGGTGGTGCTGCGCTACCCCACGCCCTCGATGGCGCAGCAGGCCAACATGAGCAGCGCTGCGTTCGAGGACTACTACTACCGGGTGTGCACGCTCGACTACGGGCGTATGGCCGAGGCCATGGCGCCGCTCGAAGCGCGCATGCGCCGCACCGATCGCGTGTACCTGAAGGGCCCGGGCACCGACTTGAGGTTCAGCATCAAGGGCATCGGCGTCGTGCCCTGCGAGGGCCGGCGCAACCTGCCGGACGGCGAGTGCTTCACCGCGCCGGTGCGGGACTCGGTGGAGGGCACCATCACATACAACACCCCGTCGCTCTACCTCGGCACCACATACAACAACCTGAGCTTCAACTTCGAGGGCGGGCGCATCGTGAAGGCCAAGGGCGACCCGCAGGACAAGCTGGACGAGCTGCTCGCGACCGACGAGGGCGCCCGCTACGTCGGCGAGTTTTCGCTCGGGTTCAATCCCTACATCCTGACCCCGATGAAGGACACGCTGTTCGACGAGAAGATCGCGGGCTCGCTCCACTTCACGCCGGGGCAGGCCTACACCATCGCCGACAACGGCAACCGCTCGCAGGTCCACTGGGACCTGGTGCTGATCCAGCGCCCCGAGTACGGCGGCGGCGAGATCTGGTTCGACGGCGAGCTGGTGCGCAAGGACGGCCGCTTCGTGGTTCCCGACCTCGAGGGCCTGAATCCCGAGCGGCTGACGGAGAGCGAGCCGAGCGAGCTGGCGGTTCGATAGGCCGGGAGCGGCGCGCGGCGGAGGAACGCAGCCCCGCCCCCGCCCCCGGCGCCGCGGGCGGGCCCTACCGCGCCACCAGTACCCGCGCGGTGCGCACCGCGCGCGGCGTGGTGAGCCGCGCGAAATAAACGCCGCGCGGCACCCCCCGGCCCGCCGCGTCGCGCTCGTCCCAGGTCACTACCGTGGCGCCGCGCGGCAGCGCGCGCTCGACCAGCGTGCGGATCCGCCTGCCCTGCAGGTCGAAGATGTCGAGCCGGGCCGCGGTCTCCTCCTGCAGGTCGGCGAGCAGCGCGGTTCCGCCGGCCAGCAGCGCACCGCGCAACGTGCGCAGCTTGATCACCGGCGCGGTTCCGTCCGTGCCCGACGGGTCGTCGCCCGGATGGAGCTCGGGCTGCGGAACGGGCGGCGGATCCTCGCCGGGGTCGCCAGTCGTGTCCGGCAACACGGTCAGCAGCGGCGTCTGGCAGGTGCGGTCGCGCAGCTTGAGGACAATCTCGGCGCCCGGTCCGTCGTCGTCGCCATCCGGCACGTCGTGCGCGATCCAGACGTAGCTCGTCACGTCCCCGTCGAGGGGTATCGGGTCCGGGAGCCCGAGGTCGGCGAGCGGGACGGGCGTCTCGATGCCACCGGCGTCCAGCTCGAAGGCATCGACCCGGATCGAGCTCCCGTACCAGGCGGTGGCCTCGATGTTGAGCGTGACCGGCTGACCGGCGAGCACCTGAGGCGCGCCCCAGGTCATGTGCTGGATCCGGAAGAGGTCGGGCTGCACCAGGTAGAAAGTCCCGTCCGACCGCCAGATCATGCGCATGACCTCGATGCGGTCGCCGTTCACGAACGCGAAGTACTCCCCCGTGCCGTCGGCGAAGTATTCGGAGGCGAACCAGGACGCGGTGTTGAGCCCGAGCATGGTGCCGAGCCGCCCGCGGTAGATCCATCCGGCCGGATCGCTGAGCGGGTCCGGGCTGGTCGCGAAGCTCAGGTGCTGGCCCGCGCTGGTCGTGAAAAACAGGTACCAGAGACCGGCGTGGCTGAAGACGTGCGGCGATTCGACCACGTCGTTGTAGCTGTAGGTCCAGTGGGTTTTCCAGAGCGGCTTGAGGTCGCTCCACGCGGTGAAGTCGCCATCCGAGGCTGCGACCCCCACGATCATGCCGCTCGGGTCGGCGGCGGGAATCGTGCTGTAGTACATGAGCCAGCGGCCGGGCGTCGTGGGATCGGCCATGACGAATGGATCGCGCAGGGCGGTGAGCGCCCCGACGCTGTCGCACACGCTCCACGGCACGCTCGCGCAGCTCAGGATCGGCGTGTCCATGCGGTTCCACTGCATCAGGTCGGTCGAGGTCGCGACCCCGATGCGCTGGTAGAAGTCGTACACGCCCGGCTCGTTGACCACGCCGGTGTAGAACATGTAATAGACGCTGTCGCGCTCGACGATGCTCGGCGCCCAGACGTGATCCCGGTCCCAGCTCGTGTCGCGCGCGGCGAGCACCGGGGCGAGCTGGGTCCAGGAGAAAAAGTTCGCGGAGACCGCGTGCCCGAGGTCGTTCTCGGTCGAATCGGGCGGCAGCGACAGGTCGCTACGGATGTAGAACACGTGGTAGAGCCCGTCGCGCTTGACGAGCGTGAAATCCTTGGACCGGATCGGAACCGGCGGGAGCATCCACGCGGCGCGCGCGGGGGGTGCTCCGAGCGCCGCGATCATGCTCGCGACCAGGGGGACCAGAGGCCAGATTCGCGGCGGGCGGCTCAGGGGAACGCCATCCTTTCCGGACGTGGGTCGGGCGTCGATGCTGAAGTAAGGAAGCGCGCGCCTCCAGGCCGCGGCATTATCCGCCGCCGCTCACGGCCGCGTCAACGGTTTTGACGCCAACAATTTCAGCGGCTTCGCCTCACCTTTCACGACAGGGCTTCCGGTGATCCAGCTCCAGAACCTCCGCTACTCGATCGGCCAGCGCGTGCTGTTCGATCGTCTCGACTGGGTGCTCGCGCCCGGCGACCGCGTGGCGCTGGTCGGCCCCAACGGCGCCGGCAAGACCACGCTCATACGCATCATGCTGGGCGAGATCGGGCCCGAGTCCGGCGTGCGCGTGCTGGCCCGCGGCACCCGCCTCGGCTACCTGCCGCAGGAGGCGGCCGAGCGGTTCGACGGCACTGTGCTGGACCGCGCGATGGAGGCCCATCGCCACCTGCTCGGGATGCGCGAGGAGTTGGACGCCCTGCACCAGCGCATGTCCGGGAGCTCGGCCGAGGACGCCGACCTCGAAGCGTTGCTCGAGCGCGCGGGCGAACTCCAGCACCACCTCGAGCTGGGCGACGAGCACGCGCTCGAGCCGGAGGCGCGGCGCGTGCTCTCCGGGCTCGGCTTTGCGAGGCGCGACCAGGACCGCCCGCTCGCCGAGTTCTCGGGCGGCTGGCGGATGCGCGCGGCGCTCGCCGCGCTGCTGCTGACCGATCCCACTCTGCTGTTCCTGGACGAGCCCACCAACCATCTGGACCTGCCGGCGATGGAGTGGCTGGAAGACTACCTCGAGGACTTTCACGGCGGCCTCATCGTGGTGTCTCACGACCGCGTGTTCCTGGACCGCGTCGCGACCGAGGTGCGCGAGCTGGACCGCGGGGAGCTGAGCGACTACCCGATGACCTTCACCCGCTACCTCGAGGAGCGTGAGCTGCGCCGCGAGCAGCTCGAGGCGCAGAACGAGCAGGTCGAGAAGCGCATCGCCCAGCTCAGCCGCTTCATCGAGCGCTTCGGCGCCAAGAACACCAAGGCCGCGCAGGCGCAGAGCAAGCGCAAGATGATCGAGCGGCTGAAGGCCCAGCGCGTCGTCATCCCGCACCGGGCGAAGAGCATCCGCTTCCACTTCCCGGCTCCGCCGCACGCCGGACGCACCCTGGTGCGGCTCAAGGACGTGGCGTTCGGCTACGGCGCCGAGGACGTGTTCGCGCGGGCCGGCCTCGAGATCGATCGCGGAGACAAGGTGGCGATCGTGGGCGCCAACGGCGCGGGCAAGACCACGCTGCTGCGCGTGATCGCGGGCCAGCTGGAACCGCGTGGCGGAGATCGCGAGAGCTACCCGCACACCCGGCTCGCCTACTTCGCCCAGCACGCGGCCGAGACGCTCGACACCTCGGCCACCGTGCTGGGCGCGGTGGAGGACGTGGCGCCCGCCGAATGGCGGCCGCGGCTGCGAAACCTGCTCGGCAGCTTCCTGTTCTCGGGCGACGACGTGTTCAAGCTGTGCCGCGTGCTGTCGGGCGGCGAGCGCCAGCGCGTGGCGCTGGCGCGCGTCCTCTTGGCCCCCGCCAACCTCATTCTGCTCGACGAGCCCACCCACCATCTCGACCTCGCGGGCAAGGAGGTGCTGGAGGACGCGCTCGAGCAGTATCCCGGCGCGATCGTGGTCGTGACCCACGACCGCTCGCTCATGGCACGGCTCGCGACCCGCATCATCGAGGTGAGCGACGGGCGGGTGGTGCTCTACCCCGGCGGCTACGACGACTACGAGTCGGCGCGACTCGCGCGGGTGACGGGCGAAGCCGCGGCGGGAGCGGTGGCGCCGGCGAAAAGCGCGGCGCCCGTGAAGACCACGCCTGCGAGGGCGCAGCTGCCGGCGCGCGCCGCCGTGAAGAAACTCGCCGACGCCGCCCCGGCGCGCGAGGGGCGGGACGCGCGCGGCGGACGGCAGAAGCGCGAGCAGGAGCTCAAGCGCGTCGAGCGCGACATCGAGCTCCGCGAGACGCGCATCCGAGCGCTCGAGACCCAGCTCGCGGACCCCGACGTCTACCACGACGGCCCGCGGGCGAAGCAGCTGGTGACCGAGTACGAGCGGCTGCGCGCCGAGGTCGAGTCGCTGTGGCAGCGTCTCGCGGAGCTGTAGGCACCGCCAGCGTGACGGGACGAAGCGCTGCACCACCCGCGCGGCATGCCGCCGCCGTTGACGCCCGCTCTTCCCCCCGCTAACGTGCGCGCCATGGCCGACGTCACGTTGCGCACCTACGTCTTCCTCGACAGCCTCCAGCCCCAGCTCGCCGCGTTCATCGGCACCACCGCGCGCGGGTTTCTCCCGGTCGCGGGCGACGCCTCGATGTTCATCGAGACCGCCCCCGGGCTCATCATCAACCGCATCACCGACGTGGCGCTCAAGGCCACCCAGTGCACGCCGGCCATCATGGTGGTCGAGCGCGCCTTCGGCCTGCTCGAGATCCACCACCGCGACAAGGGCCAGGTGCAGACCGGCGGCCAGGCGGTGCTCGACTATCTTGGGATCGGCGA
>CAZYQK010000141.1:0-7910 GCA_964650245.1 uncultured bacterium
CTCGGGCTCGACGCAGTTCACCACACCGCAGCGGCAGGTCCGGCCCAGCGTGCCGAGCGGCAGATGGCCCAGCTCGCCCGCGCCGCCGAACGCACCGTGCAGCACGCGGCCCTCGGCCACGATCCCACAACCCACGCCGGTGCCGAGCGTCACGGTGAGCGAGCCCCGAGTCCCGCGCGCGGCGCCGAGCGTGGCCTCCGCGAGCGCCGCGCAATTGGCATCGTTGTCCACGTGAACGGCGAGCCGGAGCCGCGCTCTCAGCAGCTCGCGCAGCGGCATCGAGTCCCAGTGCGGCAGGTGCGCGGTGGCTCCGACCTGCGCGCCGCTGGCGGGATGGATCACGCCCGGGCAGCCGAGGCCGGCGCCGACAACCCGTCCGTCCGCCAGCTCGCGCAGCTCGGCGGCGGCCTGCTCCAGCGCAAGCAGCGGCGCGCCGGCGCTCTCGAGCGTGCGCGAGGGCCGGCGCGCGAAATGCGTGAGCGTGCCGGCGCGGTCCACCAGCCCCGACTTGAGGTCGGTGCCGCCCAGGTCGAGTGCGATCACGAATCCTTCGCTCATGCTCGGGATTATCCACAGCGGGACGCCCACGACCAGCCGAGTTTGCAGTGGACCCTCGCCGGCCCCCGATGGCACAGTGCGGCCGTGGACCGCAGAACCATGCTCCTGCCGGCGCTCGCGTCGCTGGCGCTCGCATCCCTGCCGCTGGCGGCGCGATCGGCGCCCCCCGCGAACGAGATCCCGGTTTCCTCGTCGGAGCTGGCGGCGCCGGTGCGGATCGTCACCGACCGGTACGGGGTGTCGCACGTGCGAGCCTCGAATCTCCCCGACCTCTACTTCGCGTGGGGATACGTCACGGCGCGCGACCGCCTGTGGCAGCTCGAATACACGCGCCGCGCGGCACAGGGCCAGCTCTGGCGCTGGTTCGGAAACTCCGCCCTGCGGGCCGACGGCGGTGCCCAGCTCTTCGAATTCCGCGAGCGCGCGGCGCGCATCTGGGACCACGACCGCAGCCACACGGAGCTGGCGCGAAGCCTGGAGCGGTACACGGCCGGCATCAATGCCTACATCGCCCGCTGCCGCGCCGGGACCGAAGTCTGGCCGCCCGAGCTGGTCCGGCTCGGCGCGCGGCCCGATCCCTGGAGGCCCGAAGACACGGTGCTGCTGCTGCTCGGGCTGGGCGTCACGCTCGATCTCGATCTGCCCGAGATCGCAGAGGGCACCAGCATCGAGCGCTACGGGATGGACTGGACCGTCCGCCGGCGGCGTTTCGAGAGCCAGTGGATCTACGACTCCATCCCCGACAGCGCGGCGCGCCGTCTGTACGGATCGGGTTCGACGGCGGCTCCGCTCCCGCCGCGCCGCGCCGCGGCCGCGTCGGGTGCACGCGGCGCGCGCCCCATCCCCCCGGTGGACGCCGCACTCCTACAAGCGGCCCACGAGAGCCTCGGGCCGCTGCTCGCGTCGGCCGGCCCGGACGGGGAAGGCCGCGCCAGCAACATCTTCGCGGTGGGCCCGCGGCGGAGTGCGAGCGGCGCTCCCCTGTTCGCGAATGACCCGCATCTGAGCCTCGCCTCGCTCGGACCGTTCCACGTGATTCATCTCTCGGTTCCGGGCGTGGTCGAGGCGATCGGCGCCTCGGTCCCCGGACTTCCGGCGATCGTAAGCGGCCGCAATGCGCGCTGCGCCTGGGGCGTGACCGCGCTGAGCGCGGACATGCTCGACGTCTACGCCGATACGCTCTCGCGCGACGGGCGGCGGGTGAAAACGGCGGACGGCTGGAGCCGGGTGCGAGAGGCAACATACGACATGCGCTACACCGTGCTCGGGATTCCGCTGCCTCCGTTCGGGCAGTTGCGGCGCTACACGCCGCACGGGCCGGTCGTCGCGTTCGACCGCAAGCGCGGCATCGCGCTCAGCGTGCGCTGGTCGGCGCGCGAGGACGATCGCATCTCGCTCGAGGGCCTGGTGGGCGTCGAGCGCTCCGCATCGGCGTCCGAGATCGCGACGCGCTTCCGCACCCTGGTGACGCCCGGCATCAACCTGGTGGCCGCGGATCTGGGCGGCGACGTGGTCTACCAGACCTGCGGGCTGGTGCCGCGCCGTCGCGTGGAACCTCCGCCGGGACCGCTGCCGTCGAACGGCGACTTCGAATGGGAGGGCTTCATCGAGCCCGGTGAGATGCCGGCATGGCACGTTCCCGCGCGCTCGTTCGTCGTCAACGCCAACAACCGGCCGGTCGGTCCCGCCTTCGCGGACGGGTGGCCGCGATACGACTGGGCGCAGGACCGCGCCGCCCGCATCGCCCAGCGTCTGGGCGGGGATCCCAACCTGACCCTGGAGGACCTTCGCAGCGTGCAGAACGACGTCTACGCCCGCGCCGGCGAGCGGCTCGGTCCCCGACTGATCCAGTGCGCGGACTCCCTTCCGAAGCGTCTGACGCCGCGCATGCGCGCGGCACTTGACTCGCTGCGCCGCTGGGACTTCCTCGCGCGACGGGATCGCGTCGCGCCCACCTTGTTCCGCGCGTGGTATGGCGCGCTGGTTCGCCGCTCGCGCGCCGAGGGCCTGCAGGGGCTGGTGGTCGCGGCGCTCGACGGGCGGGCGCCCGAGGCGCTGCGCGTTCCGGACGCCGAGGCGCCGGAGCGCCCGGCCCTCGCGGCCATCGCAGCGCTCGACACCGCGCTCACACGGCTCACCCGCATGTTCGGCCCCGACCTCCAGACCTGGACCTGGGGGCGAGCGCACCGGGCGCGCTTCAAGCATCCGTTGAGCGGCGTGAAGCGGGCCGGCCCGGCCGCGTGGGAGCCCGGGCCCATCCCGGTGGACGGCGACGGAAGCAGCCCCGCGGTCGCGGGCTCCCGCCTGCCATGGAGCACCGAGGTCGGACACGGCCCGGCCTGGCGCCACCTCGTGGATCTCGCCCGGTCGGACTCGTCCCTGGGAGTTGTGCCCCCCGGGAACGCGGCGTGGGGCGGGCACTCGCGCGACCACCTGCGGCGCTGGGCCAATCACGGCTACGTGCCGCTCTATCTCTCGTGGGAGCGGATCGAGGCGGCGAAGGAGAGCGAGATCGAACTGATGCCCTCGCGCTGAACGGACGCGCTGGCTGCCCCTCCACCGAAACTCCGCGCGCTCAGCGCGCGTTGCGGAACAGGATCGAGACCCCCGCGAGCAACACCTGCTCGTCGAAGTCCGCCACCGGATCGCTCAGGATGCGGCGGTAGCGGTACTCCACGCGGAACGCCGCGCGCTCGTTGGCCAGCGCGAGCAGCCCCACTCCGACTCCGAGCGGATAGCGCGCCTGGCGGTAGCTGCCGAGCCATTCCTGTCGCAGCCCGCCGCCGACCGCGGCGAAGCCATAGATCCCGCTCGCCCCGATCCGGCGTTGGGCGGAGAGACCGACTTCTACATCTATCACGTCGAGGCCGCCGACGTGCGTGTATGACATCTCGGGCTCGATGGCGACCAACACCGGACCGCCCGCGAGGAAGAATCCCGAGCGCAGCTGCGCCGTGCCGCGCGCCGCGCCTTCGACCGCGGTGAGCGAGCCCGCGAGGCCCACTTCGAACGCGCCCGGGTGAAGCTCAGGCCCCGCGGCAGGCTCCGCGGCTCCTGCGTCGCACGCGCAGAGCTGCACTGCCAGCGCCGTCGCGAGCCGCACCCACCCGGCCATCAGCGGCCTCGTGCCCGCGAGCCTCACGGCGCACCCCACGCCGCGGCAAGCTCGGACGCTGCCGGCTTGCCCTTCGGAGTGAAGTCGGTGTTTCCTGCTCCTCCCGATCCGTCCGCGAGCCAGTTCCACCACCACACTCCGTCGATCCAGTCGCGGTTCCCGGTGGCTTCCAGCGCCGCCCAGTAGAGGTCGGCCTGCTCGCCCAGGTCCACGCGCGCGCCGCCCGCGAACGCGAACGGGTTCATGCCCGCCCCGTCCACGCTGCGGTAGCCGATCTCGGTGATCAGAATTGGCTTTCCGGTCTGGCGGTGGAGCAGCTCCAGCCGTTCGAGCCACGGCTGCCAGCCTGCGAGCAGCTCGAAGCGGCCGGGATCCTTTCGGCCTGCGACCGGAAAGTAGAAATCGACGCCCACCCGATCGAGCGCGTCCCAGAACGGCACCCGTCCGGCCTCGTCCCACGAGGCGGCGTAGACGATCGACCCCGAATACACGGCGCGCACCTGACGGATGGTCTCGCGCCACTCCGGCTCGTGCCGCAGCGTTCCCGCGAGCTCGGTGGCGAACACGAGCTGCGGAGCGCCGATGGATTCGGCCAGCGCCGCCCACGGCCGGATGAAGTCGCGGTAGCTCGCGAACCAGGGGCCGGGGTCGGCGGGCGCGATGGTGCCGCGCCACGCGCCATCATCGAGGTCCACGTGCGGCTTGAAGACCACCTTCAGTCCGCGTGCCGCAGCGGCCGCGACCAGCGCCCGCACCGCCCCTGCGCTCGGGGTGCGTGCCGGATCGATGGCGACGGCACTCGCGCGTGGTCCCGCCTGATAGGCGGTGATCACCACCGGGAGGACGCGGGCCCCGGCCTGCGCGATGCGATCGAGCTCGGAGCCTGCGACCGCAGCGGCGTATCCGTTCGCGCTCCAGTCCGCGAAGATGATGCCGCGCGACGGTGTGCCACGCACGCGGGCCGGACCGGTAGGGAGCTTCTCGCATGCGGTGGCACTGGCCAGCAGGGCGGCGGTCGCCAGCGCTGCGTATCGAACGCGGGCGAGACCTCCATGTGCCATGCGCCCTCCCTCGAATCGGCGGCAGCGAGGGCGGCGCCCGCGGGCGCCGCCCTCCGCTCGGAACGCGAATCTACCTCACGGCGGCGATCAAATGTCCGCCGATGCCGAACCGCATGAAGCGCACCGCCTTCTCGCCGATCTTCGTTCCGACCACGAGCCCCGCGTCGTCGTCGTGATGGAAGTGGATGCCACCCCAGAAGCGCGAGATGGCCGCCTCCTCCGCCTGCGCCTCGAAGTAGCTCTGCTCCGCCGGGAACAGCTCACCCATCACCTGCGCCGCCGCGCCCGAGATGGTGGAGTGACCCGAGGTGTAGGTCGGGAAGTTCGGAGTCGGGATCACCGTCACCAGCCCCGGGATGCGCTGGAAGGGCCGCGCGGTCCAGTACTGGTACTTGGTCCGCCAGCACGAGATGAACGCGTCCTCCATCGTGGTGTTGAGGAACGCGTGAGCCCGCGCAGCGGCCCGGATCCCGAGATGATGCGACGCGATGCGCTCGTTCAGCAGGCCGCACCAGACGGTGGGCGGCGGGAGATCGGCCCACTTGTGGACGATCGCGATCTGATCCGGAGTGCGGTGGAGCGAGGCATCCAAGACGGAAGCGATGTCCGCCAGATCCTCGGGCGATCCGCACGCGTAGGGCGGCTCGGGCTGGAACTCGGCGCCCGAGGTCGTGATCCAGCACTTCCACGTCCCGCACACGGGGAGCGCCGGGTTGGTGCCGGTCCAGATGCAGTCACCGGTCGGCATCGGCCCGGTGAAGACGGCGTCGGAGCCGTCGTGCTGGCCGTAATAGACGACGAGTTGGCCCACGAAGCGGCCCAGCAGCCAGCTCCGGATCAGCCGATGGCGCTCATGATCCGAAGGGCTCCCGACCTCCGCCGCAGCCACCGCCGCGATGCGCGCCGAGTCCCTGGGGAAGAGGTAGGTCAGCACCTTCGAGGCGGCGCCGGCCGCGAGCGCGCCCTCGACCAGTCCGCCGCGCGGCCCGAAGCCGCCCGCGATCAGCGCGTCGTTGATCGCGACGTGCGTGAGCGCGTAAGCGCGGGAGAAGAGCGGCGGCGGGATTCTGGCCGCAAGCCCGAGCTCGGTGGTCAGTTGGTTCCAGACCACGACGGAGTTGTCGCCGGCAACCAGCGCCTCTCCGGCGCGCGGCCCTGTGACCAGGTCCAGCCAGGCGATCTCGGCCCGCGGCGCCCCCGCGGCCTCAGCCATCGGGGCGGGGAGCCGGGCGTCGGCGGCCGAGGTCAGGACAAAGGTCTGGGGCGAGTCTCCGGAGGGCGAGGGATCGTCCACGATCGGGGCGAGCGGCGCTTTCTTGCCGCACCCGGCGAGCAGGATGAGGATGACGGTGCAGAGCAGAAGGGGAACCCGACGTGACATGACCGAACCTCCGGGGGCGGCACGCGCGATCCGCGATGCGCTGGTCAAGGGTGAAAAGCTCGAGCGGACGGCACTCCCGGGCGGGCGGCGGGCCTCGTCCGGAGGCCCGGTCCGCATCTCCCGCGGAGCGGATGTGAAGCCGACAGAGGGCATCCGGCGCGCTTGCGCGCAACCGAAGCCACCATAAGCCTAGCGCGCCGGGCGGGGCGCCCTCAATGGAATTCTCGGAAAGCGCAGGCCGTCAGTAGGCCGCCAGCTCCCGGATGGCCCGCAGCAGGGTGTCCTTTTGGGGCAGGATCACGTCCTCCAGCTGCGGCGAATATGCGACCGGCGTGTCGAGCGCCCCGACCCGCTTGACCGGCGCGTCGAGGTCGGTGAAGCACTGGTCGGCGATGCGCGCCGCGACCTCGCCGCCGAAGCCGCAGAACAGCGTGTCCTCGTGGGCCACGATCACGCGGCCGGTCTTCCCAACCGAGCGCGCCACGCTCTCCATGTCGAGCGGCTGCATGGTGCGCAGGTCGAGGATCTCGGTCTCGATCCCTTCCTCGGCCAGCTCCTGCGCCGCGAGGAACGTGCGCTGGACCAGGGCACCGTAGGTCACCACCGTGACGTCGTCGCCCGCCCGCACCACGCGCGCGCGGCCGAACGGCACGGTGTACTCGGGCCCGGGGTAGGGACCCTTGGCGTAGGGCTGGCGGTAGAGGTGCTTGTGCTCGAGGAACAGCACCGGGTCATCGCAGCGCAGCGCGGTGCGCATCAGCCCATTCGCATCCAGCGCGTTGCTCGGGAGCACGACGCGCAGCCCCGGGCAGTGGGCGAAGATGCTCTCGCCGCACTGGCTGTGGTAGGGGGCGCCGCCGCGCAGGTAACCACCGTACGCGGTGCGGATCACGACTGGACACGAGAAGGCGTTGTTCGAGCGGTAGCGCATGTGGACCAGCTCGTTCCGGATCTGCATCATCGCCGGCCAGATGTAGTCGAAGAACTGGATCTCCACCACCGGCTTGAAGCCCAGCGTCGCGAGCCCGATCGCGCGCCCCACGATGTTGGCCTCCGCGAGCGGCGAGTTGTAGACGCGCGCGGCGCCGTAGAGCTTCTGCAGTCCCCAGGTGACGCCGAACACGCCGCCCTTGCCCTTGGTCTCGCTCAGGACCGACTCGTGGGAGGCGTCGGCCACATCCTCGCCGAACAGGATGATGCGCGGGTTGCGCTGCATCTCGTCGCGCAGGCAATAGTTGATGTTCTGCAGCAGCGTCTCGTTCGATTGAGGATTTTCGATCCGGGGCTCGGCGACGAAGCGGTCCGAGGCGGGATCGACGTCGGGCGAGAACACGAACGCGGTCGCGGTGCTCGCCGGCGGCTGCGAGGTCAGCTGGGCCTCCTCGCTGGAGCGGCGGATGAGCGCCAGCGCTTCTTGTTCCACGCGGTCCAGCCCCTCGCGGTCGATGAAGCCTTCCTCGATCAGGAAGCGCGCGTAGGTCCTGAGACAGTCGCGCTCGGCTTCGGCCTCGCGCTCGGCCTTCGACTTGTACTTGGTCTCGTCGTCCGACATCGAGTGCGAGTAGGGCCGGGTTACCAGCGCACGCACGAACGCCGGACCCTTGCGCGAGCGGCAGTATTCCACCGCCTCCTTGAGAATCCCGTACGACTCGACCGGGTCGTTGCCGTTGATCTCCCCCACCCAGTGGAGGTTGGGGAAGGTGCGCACCAGCTGGGCGACGTTGCCGCCCGCGGTCTGCACGTCCACCGGCACCGAGATGGCGTAGCCGTTGTCCTCGATCAGGAACAGCACCGG
>CAZYQK010000142.1:0-7850 GCA_964650245.1 uncultured bacterium
CCCGCGCGGCTCCAGACCTCGCTGTGCGAGAACAGGAGCGCGGTGAGCGCGTGGTGGAGCAGGGCGGGGATGGGCCGGGGTCGGGTGTCCTCGCGCGAGGTCTCGCGCGCCACGCCGATCAGGTCGTTGAGCCAGCCCTCGATCTCGGGCGCGGTGTAGCCCGCGGGGGCGCCCAGCAGCATGAAGTGGCAGCCCGAGCCGTGGGCCGCGGCGGTCAGGACTTCGCCGCTCACCCGCGCTGAAATGTTCCACTGCCGGGTGGACATCACCGCCACGTTCATCGAGGGGGTCCCTCCCCGAACCAGCGACTGCATTTCCGTGTGAATCTCGAAGTTCGACGCAAGCTATCCAAGCCCCCTTCAAGTGTCAATGCGAGAGGGAGTTGTGGCACAGGACTTGCGGATCCGCGCGCGGCCTCGATGCTCGCCTGCCATTGGAAGAACGGAAGCTGGTGCGAAGTCGAGCGACGTGAGGCGGACTCATTGCAGTTTGCATGCCGAACGGGTAGCTTGCCGCGAACTGCGCTCTGCCACGCTCCGGACTCACGCGAGGAAACCCCATTGATTCGTACGCGAGATCTCGCGATCGCCGCCCTCCTCATCGCGTGCTGCTGCGCGCTCGCGCCCGCGGTTTCGGCCGATGTGGTCGTGGCCGCCGCCCCGCCCGAGAGCGCGGCCGCGCAGGCCCCCGGGCCGATCGGGGCGGCGCGCTCCGCGTACCAGGCGGCGTGGGCGCTCCGGCAGGCCGGCGATTTCGCCGCGGCGCTCGGCACGGCGGATCAGGCGCTCGCCGCGATCGCCGAGGTCATGGACCAGGATCCCGACGCCACCACACGTCGCGAGCTGGTCGATATCCGGTCGCGCATCTCGACCCTGCGGGACGGCGCCCGCCACGATCTGGAGTCGGGTGCCGGCGCGCCCGGCGACGAGGCGGACACCCGGGTGCTCAACGCGCCGGCGGTCGAGTCGCTCGACCCCCAGTTCAACGCCGACGTCTACCGCTGGATCAAATTCTTCACCGGTGCCGGGCGATCGGTGTTCGAGCGGTGGCTCAAGCGATCGGGCCGCTACATGGACCTGTTCCGCTCGGTGCTCCAGAAGGAAGGGCTGCCGCCGGATCTGGTTCACCTGGTGTTCGTCGAGAGCGGATTCAATCTCAACGCGCGCTCGGTTTCGGCCGCGGTCGGACCGTGGCAGTTCCTGCGCTCCACCGGGCGGCTCTTCGGCCTCACGGTGAACCAGTGGGTGGACGAGCGGCGTGACCCCGAGAAGGCAACGGTCG
Source organism: uncultured bacterium (assembly GCA_964650245.1). GTDB lineage: Bacteria > Eisenbacteria > RBG-16-71-46 > RBG-16-71-46 > RBG-16-71-46 > WS-2. The sequence continues at coordinate 1,282 of CAZYQK010000142.1, forward strand.
CGGCGGCGCGCTACCTCAAGCACCTCTACTCCATCTTCGGCGACTGGCCGCTCGCGCTCGCCTCGTACAATGCCGGCGAGGGCACGGTCTTGAGGGCAATCAAGCGGCAGGGCACGACCAACTACTGGGACCTGAAGCTGCCGCGCCAGACCGAGGAATACGTGCCGCAGTTCATGGCGGTGCTCGCGATCTCGCGCGACCCCGAGAAGTACGGATTCGACTCGGTCGAGCTCGACGACCCGATGGCGTTCGACGAGATCGCGTTCCGGGGTCCGGTGGACCTGCGCGCCATCGCCAGGCTCGCCGACTGCCCCTACGACGATCTGCGAGCGCTCAATCCCGCGGTGCTCCGGCACGCGGCGCAGGGGCGCGACGGCGTCACGACGCTGCGCGTACCGGAGGGCAAAGGCGAGATCCTGATGGCGCGCATCCAGGAGGGCGCCCGGCTGCCGGCCGTGGACCTCACGCTCAAGCATCGCGTGAGGCGGGGTGAGACGCTGCAGGGCATCGCCAACCAGTACCACGTGAACTCGCAGCAGCTCGCCCGCGCCAACGGCGTCGGCCGCAAGAACCCGCTGCGGCGCGGGATGGTGCTCAGCGTGCCGGCCAGCATGCGCCCGCCGACCCCCGAGATCCTGGAGCCCGGCGATCCGCGGGCCTCGACCGACTACGTGCCGGAACGCGAGATCCGGACCCCGGCCCAGCTCGACGGGGAATCGACCGCGGAGGGGCGCATCACGGTCACGGTGAAGCGGGGCGAATCACTGCAGCAGATCGCGGACCGCTACGGCGTGTCGGTGGAAAATCTGATGCGCTGGAACCGGCTCAAGCCGGGGCCGCTGCGACGCGGCACGCGTCTCAAGATCCGCACCGGCGACGCGGCGCTGGCGGAGGCTTCGCCCGCCGACAGCGCGCAGATCGCTTCGCTTCCGGTGCGCCGGGCGCGAGCCGGCAGGACCAGCCATCGCTCGAGCACGCAGGCCGCGCCCTCGAACGGCACGATCGTGGTACGCGCCGGAGACACGCTGAGCGAGATCGCGCGCCGCAACGGTGTGTCGATCGCCTCGCTTAAGCGCGCGAACGGGCTCGCCTCGAGCCGCATCCGCGCCGGGCAGCGGCTCAAGCTCCCCGCGAGCTGAGCGCCGCGCCCCTCGCCGGTCGCGCGGCGCCGGCCCGGACGTTTCGCCGCGTTCCACCGCTCAGTGCATGGACTCCGGTCCGTCCACGACGCCACCAGCTGGCACATTTCCGTCGAAGTCGGCCTCGGTCACGAACGCGCCGATACGCGCGTTGCGTCCGATGCGGATGCCGTCCGGGAGCTGTGCCCCCTTACCGATCACGGTGAGCCCGTTCGCCAGATGGTCGGGACACGCGCGGTTGGGCACCGCCGGCTCGCCGCAGCCCACGGTCGTGCCTTCCGGCACGCGTACCTGCTTGTCCACGATGGCGCGGTCGAGCACCGCGTTGCGGCCGACGAAGGTGTCGTGCATCACGATGCTGTCGCGCACCACGGCCCCGGCGGAGACCGTGACGCCGGGAAACAGGATTGAGCGCACCACCTCGCCCGCGACCCGGCAGCCGTTCGCGATCAGGCTGCGCGCGGCGCGGCCGCCGCGCTCGAAGCGCACCGGCGGGCGGTCGGCGCTCTGAGTGTGGATCACCCAGTCGGGATCCGCGAGGTCGAGCGGCGGCCGATCGGAGAGGAACGCGAGGTTCGACTCGTAGTACGAGTCCAGCGTGCCCACATCCTGCCAGTAGCCCGCAAAGCGGTAGGCGAACACGCGCTCGCCGCGCGCGACCAGGCGCGGCAGCAGGTCCTTTCCGAAGTCGTGCGAGGAGTCGTTCATCGCGGCGTCCTCTGTGAGCCAGCGGACCAGCGAGTCGCGATCGAACAGATAGACCCCCATCGAGGCGAGGCGCGAGCTCGACTGCCGGGGCTTTTCCTGGAAGCCGATCACGCGTCCGGCGGCGTCCGTCTCCAGGATGCCGAACGAGCTCACCTCGGCGGTCGGCACCTCGGTCACGGCCACCGTGAGCGCGGCGCCGCTCGCGGCATGGAACGCGTAGAGCACGTTGTAGTCGAGCTTGTAGACATGGTCTCCGGAGAGCACGAGCAGCTGGTCGATGCGCCGCCGCCGCAGGTGGATCAGGTTCTGGTAGATGGCGTCCGCGGTGCCCTGGTACCAGTCGCTCTGCACGCTCCCCAGCGCCGGCTGGAGCACCTGAATGCCGCCGCGTGAGCGATCGAGATCCCACGGCCGCCCGGTGCCGATGTGCTGGTGCAGCGAGGTCGGGCGGTACTGGGTGAGCACGCCGATGTCGTAGATCCCCGAGTTCACGCAATTCGAGAGCGTGAAGTCGATGATGCGGTACTTGCCCGCAAACGGCACCGCGGGCTTGGCGCGCCGCTCGCTGAGCAGGCAGAGCCTGCTCCCCACCCCGCCCGCCAGGATGAAGGCGTAGCGCGAGCTTCTCATCGCGGGTCCTCGTACCAGCGGCGATTGGGCACGACGGTCCCGGCCGCGACCTCGCCGTGATCGAAATCGGGCGGCCCGCTGCCCACGCCGATCACGACCGCGCGCCCGACCCGCCCGCCGGGGGGAATCCGGGCGTCCTTGCCCACCAGCGTCAGGCCCTCGAGCCAGTCGCTCTCCGGCCCGCGCGGCGCCTCACCGTGTCCCACCACCGCGCCTTCGCCGACCCGCGCGTACTTGTCGATGATCGCGCGGTTGACTCGCGCGTCGCGCGCGAGCACCACGTCGGACATCACCACCGACTCCGACACCTCGGCGCCTTCCTCCACCGACACGCCCGGAAACAGCACAGAGCCCCGCACCCGGCCCGCCACCCGGCAGCCGTTCGCGATCAGGCTGTCCTCGACCTCGGCCCCTTCGCGCAGCAGCGCCGGCGAGCGCTCCTCGTCGCGGGTGAGAATCGGCCAGCGCGGATCGTAGAGCGCGAGCCGCGGCTCGCTCCCCAGCAGCCCCAGGTTGGCGCGGTAGTAGGAGCCGATGGTCCCGACGTCCTCCCAGTAGCCCTCGAACTCGTGCACGACCAGCCGCTCCCCCGCTTCGATCATGGGGCGAAGCACGTCGAGCACCAGGTTGACGGGATTCCCGCGCAGCCACTCGCCGAGCACCTCGGTATCGAAGACGTAGATTCCCATCGAGGCGAACGGCGTGCTCGCGTGCTCGGGCTTCTCGATCAGCGTGCAGACTCGACCGTCCGGGTCGAAGGTGACCATGCCGAAGCGCCGGGCCTGATCGGGGGGCACGCGCGTCACGGCCAGGGTGGCCGCCGCACGGTGCTCGAGGTGGGTGGCCAGCAGCGCGCGGTAATCCATGCGGTTGACGTGGTCCCCCGACAGCACCATGACGCGCGCCGGGCGGCGCTCGGTGATCGCCTCCCAGTTCTGCGCAATGGCGTCGGCGGTGCCGCGGTACCACCCCGCCTGGTTGCGGGTCTGAAAGGGCTGGAAGATGGTCACGCCGCCGCTGCGGCGATCGAGGTCCCAGGGCCGGCCGGCCCCGATGTGATCGTTGAGCGAGATCGGCGCGTGCTGGGTGACGACCCCGACCTGCTCGGCGCCCGAATGGCAGAGGTTGCTGAGGACGAAGTCGATGATGCGGTACTTGCCGCCGAACGGCAGGGCGCTCACCGCGCGCTCCGCGGTCAGCACGCTCAGGCGCTCGCCGCCGCCGCCCGACAGCACCAGGGCCATCGTGTCTCGCACCGCGCGCTCCTCGGGATGGGTCCGGGGGGAAGACCGCGGACCGACACTAGGAAGCGCCCCGGATCAAGTCAAGGCAACTGGCCTACCAACTCCAGCCGACCGAGACGAGGTGAGTGGTCCCGAGATCCTGGTCGCCCGGAAAGTCGGGCGCGTCCGCGGCGAAGTAGCGATGCAACGAGGCGGCGTAGTCCGCGCCGATCTGCTTGTAGCGCACACCCGCGCCGAAATCGAGCTCCTTGCCGTTCACGCCGGTGCGGAGTGCAAAGGTGTTGCGGTACCAGTACTCGACACCGGTGCGCACGTCCCAGGTCTGGCCGCCGTTCTTGAGCTGGCTGTCGAGCTTGCGCCGCTCGAAGCCCCACGCCAGGTCGAGCGCCCAGGTCAGCGAGTGATGTTCCGCCGGGAAGAAGTTGAACGACGCGCCGGTGTCGAGCGTCGGCACGATCAGCTCGTGCGTGCCGTTGCTCCACGCCAGGTAGGTGGTGGTGAGGTCGCGCAGCGTGGCGCCCAGCGTGATGGCGTCGGTCGGCATGAAGAGCACGCCCGCGTCGAGTCCGGCGCCAAACGAAGTGGCGTGGCCGACCGAGGTCACGCGCCGGGCCACGGTGTCGTACACCGCGGCATCGTTGGGGATGCTCTGGCGCACGAACTTGAGGTTACCGCCGAACGCATAGTGCGTGCCGCGCTGCCGCGCGAACGAGAGCAGCACGCCGAGGTCGCTGCTGCTCGCGAGGAACAGGTTGTCGAGGCCGAGCAGCAACCGCTCGCCCGGGTCCCACTGGTTGTTGTGATCGCCGGGGTCGTTGGTGAACGGATCGCCGTCCAGGCCGTAGTCGAGGTAGTCGCCGGGGCGAAGACCCTCGGGCCGCGGCGTGATCGGGATGTCGTCCACCGCGACGCGGATGACGGACACTCCGAGCGCGGACTGCCGGCCGGTCGGCCCGCCGAGCGGCCAGACCCCGGTGAGGTAGTCCTGGTTCACCAGGCTTCCGAACTTCTCCGCGTGCTGCGCGACCACCTCGCGGTACGGCAGGTAGACCATGCCCGCGGGATTCCAGTAGGGCGCGGTCGCGTCGTCGGCCACCGCGGTGAACGCGCCGCCCATGCCGATGGCGCGCGGTCCCACGGGGGCCTTGAGGAATTCACCCGCGTACTTGGTGGCGGCGGCCGGGCTGGCGACGGCGAGTGCGACGACGAGCAGAAGCGGGACCCTGAAACGCGTCATTCATGCCTCGAGGAGTACTGAATCCGGCCCGGAAAACGGAGCCTAAGAGGACTCCGGATCAGATGTCAATCGCGCGCGGCACGGGCTTCCACTCCGGCATGGCGGCTTCCCCGAGCGGCCGTGCGATGCGCCACTCGCCGCGCGTGCGCACCAGCTCGTTGCCGGTGCGGAAGCTCTGCTCCCGGCTCGCGCCCTCCGGCCGGTAGTGAACCTCGTACGTCACCATCACGCGCCCGCTCTGAACCGGGAGCGATCGGAACCCTTCGAGTCGCAGCTCCCGGGTCGGCGGCAGGAACCACAGCATGCCGGGAAACGGCAGGTCGTGCACGCCCTCGACCAGACATTCCGCCACCCCCGCGTCGTCACCGGCGCGCAGCGCCTCCCAGTAGGCCTCGAGCGTGGAGCCGGGCGAGGTCAGGCGTGGGTCCACGCGGCAGCGCTCGCCGAGCCCGAGCAGGCTCGAGCAAACGAGCGCAAGCGCCAGCCACTCGCGCCCGCCCATTCTCGAGCGCGGCGCGAGCGGCAGCGAAACGAGCCCGTCCCCCCGACGGTCGGGTGGTATTACCCCGCCGGGGTCAGGGGGCGTTCCCGGAATCTGCGGGTGGCGCGGGGGCGGAACTCGATCGAGCTGCACTCGGGAAGCTCCCGCGCGGCGGCCGGGTGGGACCGGGAAGCGTCCGTGCGTGGCGTTCGGCGCAATGCGCCGCGTCAGATAGGCCCGCCTGGCCTGCCGGGAAAAGTATCTCCGCGGAAAATCGTCCGCAGGAAACGTTCCGAGACCCGGGTCCCAAGGCTCGGGGTCGGCGGAGCCTCGACCAGAGTGTCAGGCGTTCGGGAGAATCGGTTTCAAATCAACCAGTTGGGCCCCGCGCCTGGGCCGAGCTTCAGCCTCGCCGGCGGGGTCCCGGCCGGCCCGGTCGCGCGGTGCGGCCGCGGCTCGCGCCCCGGTTTGAGCGAACGCGCCCAGGGCCCAGCGTGTTTTCCCCCCTTTGGCGGGGTCGTTCCGTGCGCGCCGGAGCCCGCGCCTCTCCGGGCACGCGTCCCCTGGATTCGCGGTCCGGCCGGCCCGCCGCGCGCCGCGTTGTCGAGCGCTTCCCTGTGCTACCCGCGGGGCGTCGCGGGGCGAAGCGTTGCAGGGCACGGCCCGCGGGGCTCCGCGGATCGATGCGCCTGCGACCCCGGCGCACCGGAGCCCGGGCCAGCGCCGTCGCGGGCGCCCGGCCTCTCCCCCGCTCGCGGCGATCGCTCCGACCCTCGAATGCGCGCGGGGAACTTCGACCGCGGTCGCGCCGTGGGTTGCCGCGCGGAGCGAGGCGATCGCGTCCGCGCCATTGACCGCCTCCCGGCGCGCGGCGATCGCGTTCGCGCGGCTCGCCGGCTCGCGGTGCCAGGCGAGCGCGTTCGCCCCGACCGCCGGCTCGCAGCGTGGGGCGAATGCGTTCGCGCGGCTCGCCGGCTCGCGGTGCCAGGCGAACGCGTTCGCCCCGACCGCCGGCTCGTGGCGCCGGGAGTCCGCGGCCCGGGCGCCCGGGCCCACGTGACCGCGGGGCCTCGCCTCTTTCCCGCGGGCGCCCGGGCGCCGCGCGCTCGTGCCGTGGGCGCCCGGCGGCC
>CAZYQK010000143.1:0-7655 GCA_964650245.1 uncultured bacterium
CGACGCGGCGGCCGGGCGAAGCGGGCGCCCGATGCCGGTGCGGCGCCCGGGCGGGCGCCCGGGCCCGAGGCCGCGGGCGTCGAAGCCTTCCTGCCGGGCGGCGAGTGGCGCGACGAGCGCGGCGCGGTCTACGTCCACGAGCGCCTGCGCTCGGAGATCGAGAAACGCCGCCCGCACTGGGGCAGGCTCGCGGACCCGCCCGCGAACGAGCCCGAACTTTCGGCACTCGCCGCGGGCGGGCTCGAGCGCGCGCTCTTCCTCGACCTCGAGACCGGCGGGCTCGCCTCGAGCCCGGTCTTCCTCGCCGGCACCATGCACTGGAACGGCGAGGACTTCGTGCTGCGCCAGTACTTCGCCCGCCACTACGGCGAGGAAGCCACGCTGCTGAGGGCGCTCTCCGAGGCCGCGCGCGGCTTCGACTGCCTTGTGTCCTTCAATGGCAAGTCATACGACGTGCCGTTCCTGCTGGGCCGCGGCGTGGTGCACGGCGTGCGCCTCTCGCTTCCCCCACGCCATCTCGATCTGCTGCACCTCGCACGGCGGCGCTGGAAGGGAAGGCTCCAGGACTTCAGGCTCCAGACCCTCGAGCTTCACGTCTGCCGCCGCCGGCGCTCGGGCGACGTGCCCTCGGAAGAAGTGCCGGGCCTCTATCACGACTTCGTTCGGCATGGCGATCCCTACCGGCTGGTGCCCGTGTTCCACCACAACCTGCTCGACGTCATCACCATGAGCGAAGTGCTGCGCGCGCTGTGTGATGGCGGGCGGGAGCCGGTGAGCCTGCGCTCCTGAAGCCGCGAAATCGTAGACCGGCGTCGCACCCTCACAACCTCGGCATCAAGCGGGGCGACCATCCCCCCAACCGGGATGGTCCCCCCGAGTCAGGCCCGTTCCAGAGATCAGGGGAGAATCACCATTCGCCCCGTCTCGTGATATTGCGCCGCTTCGATGCGGCAGAAGTAAAGGCCGGGCTCCGCGAGTTTGCCATCGGAAGTGCGGCGGTCCCACAGCACCTGGTGCTCGCCCGGCGGGTAGAGAGTATTCGCCAGCGTGCGCACCCGGCGGCCGGTGAGGTCGAAGACCTCGAGCTTGACGCGCGCCGCCGTCGGCAGGGAGAACCGAATCCGGGTGGTGCTTGCGAACGGGTTCGGCTCGTTCTGGTGGAACGCGAACTCCGGTGGGCGAACCTGAGGACGGTCCGGCGGGGTCGCGCGGCGTCCGCCCAACTCACCCGGCCAGACCGCGCGGCCCAGGACGAAGAAGCAGTCTTCGCTCGGCCCGCCGTCGGTCGCCGCCACGGCGTACTCCAGCCGCAGCGTATCGCCCGCCGCCAGCGGGTCGCCGGTGGCCGCCGCCAGCGTGCCGGCCCCGAGGTCGCCGAGCCGCGAATGATGCGCCGCGACCAGCGTGAAGCCCGGCGGGTGGGCTTCGATGGTTTGCAGCTCGTACGCGGCAGGGAACACGACGCGTCCGGGCCCGGTCAGCGCGCGCAGCCCGAGGCCGCCGACCAATTCTTCCCACTCGGCCCGCGTGCGCCAGCCGCCCGCTTCATCGGACTCCTGAACGGCGATGCGCTCCGGCTGGACCCCCTCACCCACTGCCGCCACATCGCCGCGATATAGCACCCAGCGCGCGCCCTCTCCAAAGCGCTCGTATTGGGCCACCATCGGCCCGCTGCCTGCGGCGCCGATCACCCCCGCGGCGACCGGCTCGCGCTCGAGCCGGGATGCCGACGCGTCTCTCACCCCGGCGGCGCCCGACGGAGCGCTCTCCTCCCGCACTTCGTGCGCCGCCAGACCGCCACCGCCGCCGCCACAGAGCGTCTGGACGCCATTCAGAGTTCCCACCAACGACAGGTTGCCGCTCTCGTCCGCGGTGCGGATCGCGAAGTAATACATCTTGCACGCCTGAAGGCCGGTCACCTGGTGGCTCTGCACGTCCCCCGGACAGGCGGGCAGGGGCTGAGTCGAGGCGGGCGTGGCCGAGTAGAAGTTGCTGCTCGTGATCGGCGAGAGCGAGTAACGCAGGTCGTGCCGCCAGGCCACGCCCGAGGTGCTGTCGTCGCCGGGCGCAGTCCAGGTGAGCCCGATCGCGGTCGGGGCGACGAACTCGGCTTCCAGGTCCCCGATGATCGCCGGCCGCGTGACGTCGCCCGAGTTCCACACCGAGCCCACCCGCACCCAGCGCGCGATCGAGGGCACGCCCTTGCCGTCCACCAGGAACAGCAGGTAGTCACCCGGCGGCGCGGTGAAACTGTCGGGAGGCACCGAGACGATCACCCGCAGGCTGTCGGAGGCGTAGCGCTTGACGGTGAGCGGGACGTAGCGCTGGTTCTGGTCGAAGGCGTGGGTCACGGCCGCGGGGCGGATCAGGCACACGCGACTCAGCGTCTTCGGGCCCGGCATGCAGATCGAGAGCGAGTCGTTGCCGTAGCGGATGCGCTCGACCACGCCGCTGATCTCCGGCCGGCTCGCGAGGGAACCGTCGCTGTTGAACAGGTAGGGCGGGCAGAAGATGCGGGCCTCCGTCGCGTGCGGCGTGGCATTGCCGCCGGCGGTCATGACCCTGCCATCTGGCAATATCAATGCGGTAGAATGATAGTTGCGCACCACGTCGTCGCAGGCCAGACGCGTGTTGACATTCGTGGTGTCGGTCCAGGTATACGAACTGGGGTTCCAGAGCTGCGGACACCGCACGCCGGCTCCACCCGCTTCGGCCGTCGAACTCACACCCCCGGTGGCCAGCACTTCGCCGGTGGGGAGGATGACCAGGTTGTGATAGTAACGAGCGGCCATCGAATCGCGATTCACCCAGCCGCTGGTGGTGGCCATGTCGAGCGTCTTCGTTCTGCCCACAATCGCGCCCGGGACCGCGCCCCCGGCGATCATGATCTTGCCGGGGAGATACTGGACGCCGGTGAGGGGGAAAAACCCGGCGTGGCCGTTGTTGACGTCCTGCCAGCTCCCGGCCGCCTGCCCGGCGGCCGGGATGTCCAGGTAGCGGGCCTGGGGACTCTGGCCCACGGTGACCACCCGCCCACCGCCGTTGGGGATCGTGGTCCCCGGCACCACGAACTGGACCGGGTAGGTCTCGGGCTGGAGCCAGGCCGCATTCGGCTGCGCGCTCCAGGTGTCGGTCGTGGGTGAATAGATCTCCGGAATGCGCGCGTGGACCGCGCCGCCCGAGTCAATGCACGCGGCCTGCTGAGAGAGATGAAAGGAGCATTCCTGCCAGCGGGACCACTGAGCGGCATCCCGCGGGTCGATGGTGTATACGAACCGGTCGGACAGGGCTCCGGACGGGGTCTCGCCCCCGAATACGAACAGCCGGCCGCGCTCACCGCCGGATTCGGTGCCCCTGAATGCTGCGCTGTGGCCCGCCCGGGCTCCGGGGGACTGGCCGATAGTGTGGAGGGTATCCCACCGGGCGGGATTCTGAGCCCACCGCAGCGTCCACAGAGTATCTGAGAGGACGTCTCCGCGCAGGCGTCCGCCGTACAGGAACGCGTCTCCGCTTGCGTCGCGTGCGTCCCCGGCCACCATCGTATGATCCAGGCGTGGCTCGGGCATCGGCGAGGCGGGGTCCAGCTCCAGCTCGCTCCAGTCGCCGCTCCCCGGCGACGAGGGGTCGAACGCGAACACGTACACGCGGCTGTCCTGAGCCTGCTGTCCCGGTGTCTCCGCCCCTCCGAAGATGATCAGCTTCCACTGTAATGCTGCGAAGACCGTGAATGCCGTGTGACCGTAGCGGGCGGACGGGGGCGTGCCGGAGTTGACGATCACTTCATCCCAGCTCCACTGCTGAGTGAAAGGATTCTTGTGGAGCCGCCAGAGGTCGCCGAGGACGGTGTCGGCCCCGCTGATTGCCTTGCCGAGCCCGCCGAAAACGACCATCTCCGTAGGAGAGATCGCGGCCGCGATGTGCTCGGTCCTCCGAGGCGGGAGGAGGGAACCAGCGGCCAGCAGGAGCTTCTCCCACCGATAGGTGTACTCCGCGGCGAGCGGCGCTCCGTCCTCACGCTTGAGAATCCAGACGACCTCGTCGACAAGATTCCCCGCGCCGTTCCTCCCGCCGAACAGCGCCTGCCCACCGCGATCGGCCAGATACGCGATCGTGTGGCCCTCCCGCGTCACCGGGCGATCGCCGCCTTGGTCGAGCGGGGTCACCGACGGATCCCAGACTCCACCCTCCACGCGGCCGAAGCGATGCAGCAGGTCCCCGCTCCCGCTCGCGGGTGGCGCCCCGTCGCGCTTCCCGCCCCACTGCCAGAGCTGCTCGTACTTCAACCCCGCGCTCACCAGCACGCGCCCGTTGTCGGCCAGCGGCGTTGCGGTCCCGTACCATCGGTGCTGGCTCATCGAGGATCGTGGCGTCCACGATCCCACCGCGCTGCCCGCACCGCTCGCGTACGTGAGGGCATCCCTGATGCCCCAGTTGTGTCCGACGCTACCGCCGACCGTCATGAGCGAGCCGTCCCAGAGCACGGTCGCCCCGGCACAAAATATGTTGGCGCTGAGATTCGCGTACCCGAGCAGCGTGATGCTGCTCGTCGGCCAGTTCGCGCAGCCGCTCACGCCCGGCTGCCAGCCGAACACTTTGACGTCCCCACCGCCCGCCCACGAAACCACCCGGCTGTGGTACGGGTTGCCGTCGCCACGCACGAGCGCCATGTGGACCGCGCCGCCCCAGTTGTAGAGCTGGCTGATCGGGGTCCACTGTCCGCGCTCGGCGTGCACCGGAGAAACAAGGGGGCCGAGAGACGCCCACGCGAGCACTATCGAAAGCGTGGCTGCGAGCGGGATGAAAGACTTGGAACGGAAGGAGAAGCGAACCCGGGTCACCATGGCGGCCTCCTCGTTCGGGGTGAACTGCTTCAACGAGGCATGCGGGGAACACCTGGGCCGGCAGCCCCGGCCCAGGAACGGAACGCTGGACCGTCAGGGAGTTGTATGTCAAGGTTTCTCTCGCGCGGGCAGAGAGATAGCCCTCGCGCAGCAGCCTGGAGCCCCCGTGGCCGGACACCTCCGCTGACTTTCACATGCATTGCTGCCTGATATTGCTGCTCGCCATCTCCGCCCTTGCCCTGGTAAGGGACTGGGTCAGACCCGCGTCCGCGGCGTGGTCCCTGGAGGGGGTTCCGGTGTGCGTCGGCTGCAACGCTCGCAACCCCGCGATCCGACCGGACGGTCTGGGCGGCGCGTTCATCGCCTGGCAGGACATCCGGAACGCCAGCGAGGACATCTACCTGCAGCGGCTGACCGCCGCGGGCGAGCTCGCGACGGGGTGGCCTGCGGGCGGGGTTCCCATCTCCATCCACCCCGCCTCGCAGCATTACACTGCTCTTGTTCCCGATGGGTTGGGCGGAGTGCTCATCGCCTGGGTCGACTACCGCAACACGGGCCCCGGCGGAACCAGCACGGACATCTACGCCCAGCGCGTGCTGGCCGATGGCAGCATCGCCCCGGGATGGCCGCTCAATGGCGCACCGGTGATCAGGGCACCCGGGATTCAGACGGCCCCGGTCGCGGCCCCGGACGGCTTCGGGGGCGCGTACATTTCCTGGCATGACGACACAGCGTACGACATCTTCCTGCAGCACCTGACGGCGAGCGGCGAGGTCGCGCCGGGCTGGCCCCCCAATGGGCTGCCGGTCTGCACTGACCCGGGCGGTCAAGGGTATCCGCAGCTCGTGCCGGACGGGGCCGGCGGGGTCGTCGCCGCGTGGGGGGACCTGCGCGACGGTCCAATTGCGGTTTACGCGCAACGTGTCGTGCCGCCCGGGCAGATCGCGCCCGGCTGGCCCGTGAATGGTTTCCGCATCGTCCTCGCCCGCGCGATCCGCGGGCTGATCCCGGATGGCGCGGGCGGCGCCTACCTCTCATGCGCGACCGTGGCGTATCAGGATTCCGGCTACTACCTCCAGCGCTTCACCGGCGCGGGAGCCATCGCCCCCGGCTGGCCGGAGGGCGGCGCCGTCGTGTGCGCGGCGCCGGACGACCGGGGCGGCCTTCGCATGGTTCCGGACGGCGCGGGGGGGGCGCTGCTCACGTGGACCGACTATCGCGATTTCTACGACAGCGAAATCTTCGTGCAGCGCATGCGGCCGGACGGTACGCGCTATCCGGGCTGGCCGGCGGATGGGCTGCGTGCCACCGAGAACACCGCGTTTGACGACGGCTCGGAACTCGCGCCGGACGGCATGGGGGGCGCCTACCTCTGCTGGGACCGCGTGTCGGCCGGGGCAGGCACCGACAACCGGGTCGTCATCCAGCACCTGACGGGCGCGGGCCTGGTGGCGCCCGGGTGGCCGGCGAACGGGCGGGAGATCCCCGGGCCGGAGGCGTCCTCCACGCCGCGCATCGCCCCAGACGGCCAGGGCGGCGCGATCGCGGTGTGGGAGCGCGACATCGGCCTGCGCGCGCTGCGCTTCGTGACCGACGGCCCGGTGCCGGTGCTGGTCTCGCTGATTCGCAGCGAGGCTTATCCCGACCGCGTGTCGCTCGCCTGGCACGCGGCGGAAGGAGCGAGCCTGCGGGCCACGGTGGAGCGGCGCACCGAAGGCGGCGCCTGGCAGCGCCTGGCCGAGATCGCCGCGGACGGCACCGGCCGGCTCGGCTACGAGGACCGTGCGGTGGAGCCCGGTGCGCGCTACGCCTACCGCCTCGCCTACGTGGAAGACGGGATCGATCGCTGGAGCGCCGAGAGCTGGGTCGAGGTGCCGCGCGCGCTCGCGCTGGCGCTCGAGGGCGCGCGCCCCAACCCGGCGGTGGGCGAGTTCGCCGCCGCCTTCACGCTGCCGCGCGCCGGGCCCGCCCGGCTCGAGCTGCTGGATGTGAGCGGTCGCATGATGATCGCGCGGGAGGTGGGCGACCTCGGCCCGGGCCGGCACCTGGTTCGGCTCGGTGATTCGGGACGTACGCCGTCGGGCGTCTACTGGCTGCGGCTGAGGCAAGCCGATCGCGTGCTCGTCACGCGCATCATCGTCTTGCAATAGGCCCGGCCACGCGCCAGCGCGGCACGCTGGGACAACAAGACCAGCCGAAATCGTGGCCGTTGACACCCCTCTTCGGGCCCGCCTATACTTTTTCCCCCTCAGTCCCGTTTGTGGGTCCGTTCGATCGAGCGTGGTTCGTCCGTGAACACCGGTTTCAGCGCCGCACCGTCCAGCCGTCAACCCGGAACGGCCGTCTCGACGTCGGAGTCGCCCCGGCAGCGTAGCGCTGCGGGGGCGTTCTTGTTTCAACCCTCGTCTGGTCCCCCGGGAGGTTCGTCAAGGTCCCATGGCTAACGGTGAAGATCAGCACATCAAGTGCGTGGACTGCGGCGAAGACTTCCTGTTCACGGCGGGTGAGCAGGAGTTCTATCGCACGCACGGCCTGACCCACGCCCCGACCCGCTGCAAGCGGTGCCGGGAGAGCCGCAAGGGCCATCGCTCCGAGGGCCGCGAGGGACATGGACCGGGGGGCGCCGGGCCGCGCGAGAAGAAGATGTATCCCGCCGTGTGCTCGGAGTGCGGGGCCGAGACCGAGGTGCCGTTCCCGCCCACCACGGGGAAGCCGATCTACTGCCGCAACTGCTTCCAGGCGCGCAAGCCTCCGCGCGCCGGAGCGGCCGCACCCGGCCGCGGCGGCGAGCGCGGCGCGCCGTCGCGCGCGGCC
>CAZYQK010000144.1:0-7514 GCA_964650245.1 uncultured bacterium
CAGGAAGTTCGAGGAGTAGCCGAGATCGTTCCTGGGATACATGAACGGCTGCCCGATGGAGTGCTTGTACGAGTAGGACGCCAGGGTCGGCATCTTGGCGATCAGCCGGACCACGGCGTCGTGGATGCTCTGCTCGGTCTCGGGCTGCTGGTAGAAGGTGGCGAGCGCCGCGACCGCCGCGGCGCACACCGGCATCGGGTGCGCGTCCTTGGGCATCGCCTGGAAGAAGCGCACGAAATCCTCGTGCAGCAGGGTGTGGCGCGTGACCTCGGCGGCGAAGCCCTGGAGCTCGGCGGCGCTCGGCAACTCGCCGTGGATCAGGAGCCAGGCCACCTCGAGGAAGTTGCTTCTCGCCGCCAGATCCTCGATCGGGTAGCCGCGGTAGAGCAGGATGCCCTGCTCGCCGTCGATGAAGGTGATGCTGCTCCGGCAGGAGCCGGTATTGCCGTAGCCGGGATCGAGCGTGATGAGCCCGGTCTTCGCCCGCAGGGCCTGGATGTCGATGGCGGTTTCCCCTTCGCTCCCGGTCAGGAGCGGAAGGGCGACGGACTTGCCGTCGTACTCGATGGTCGCGGTCCCCGTGGGGTGCTCCACGGCGCTGGTCGTCGGCATGGCGTCGTCTCCTCGGCGAGATTTCGTGAGTCGGGGCAGGCGCTCCGTCCTGCGGATTTCCGCATCGTTCGTGCCAGCCGGGGGGAAAGTATTCTGCGCCGGGCGCCGCGACTCAAGTGAGCATGCGGCAGAGTATTGCGGTCCGGCTCCGGGGCGCGCGCCCCTCGGCCGGCCACGGCCGCACGGTCGCCATTCTGCCAGCCCGGGCAGGGGACTGCCACTCGAGGACACGGGTGGAGCGCTCCCCGGCTGTCGCCTGCGGAATCGGGCTCGCCGCCCGACACCGGCGCGGTCTAGACTGCGCGGGACCCCACGCGATCCACGATGGCTCGTGCATTCCGGAGGCCGCAGGTGGCGATCGTCTCGCTTCACCTCTCGAAGTCGCGTTTCACCACCGGACTCCAGTGCCTGAAGCAGCTCTGGTGGCGGGTGCACGAGCCCGATGCGCCGGAGCTCGTGCCCGGCCCCGAGCTGCAGGCGCTCTTCGACCGCGGCACTCGCGTGGGAGAAGCGGCCCGCAGCCACGTCCCGGGTGGCACGCTGATCGACGAGCCCTACGCGGCTCTCTCCCGCCGGGTCGCCGCGACCGCGGCGGCCCTCGCCACCGGAGCGCCTGCGTTCTACGAGGCCGCCTTCATCGCCGGCGACGCGTTCGCGGCGGTCGACATCCTGGAGCGCGCCGGGTGCTCTTTCCGGTTGATCGAGGTCAAGTCTTCGACCTCGGTCAAGCACGAGCACCTGAACGACGCCGCGTTCCAGACCCACGTGGCGCGCGCGAGCGGCCTCGAGGTGGAGCGGGTCGAGATCATGCACTTGAACCGCGGCTGCGCCTATCCCGATCTCTCCGATCTCTTCATTCGGGAGGACGTGAGCGACCGGGTCCGGGACCTGCTGCCGGGAATTCCCGCCCTGATCGCGTCCCAGCAGCGGGCACTGCGGGGCCAGCTGCCCGAGGTCGCGATCGGCCCTCATTGCTCCACTCCCTACGAATGCCCGTTTCACGACCGCTGTTGGACCGGTCTTCCCGACCATCATGTGAGCACGCTCTACCGCTCACAGGCGCGCACCGCCGCGCTCGAAGCCGCCGGCTACAACACCATCGATCAGCTGCCGGATGGCCTCGGGCTCAACGCCGCGGCCGAGCGCCAGCGGCGCGCGGTCCGGAACAACTCGGTGGTGGTCGAGGCCGGGCTCGCCCGCGCGCTCCGGGCCTTCGAGCCGCCGCTCGCGTTTCTCGATTTCGAGACGGTGGCGCCCCCGATCCCGGCGTGGCCGGGCTGCCACCCCTACGACGCCGTCCCGGTGCAGTTCAGCTGCCACCTCGAGCGCGATGGGGCGCTCGAGCACCGCGAGTGGCTGGCGCAAGGCGCGGGCGATCCGCGGCCGGAGCTGGCGCGCCGCGTGATCGACGCTTGCCGCGAAGCGCGCACGGTGGTCGCATACAACGCCAGCTTCGAACGGAGCTGCCTCGAGGCGATGGCGAAGGCCCTGCCCGATCGGGCCGACGCGCTCCGCTCCATCGTGGCGCGGCTCGCCGACCCGCTGCCGCTGGTGCGCGACCACGTCTACCATCCGGAGTTCCGCGGCAGCTTCAGTCTCAAGGCGGTGCTCCCCGCGCTCGTGCCGGGACCGGCCTACTCGGTTCTCGGGATCGCCGAAGGTGCCGTCGCGAGCCTGGCGCTCGAGCGGCTGATGTTCGACGCGGCCTCCCTGGCGCCGGGCGAAGCGGAGCGCCTGCGCGCCGATCTCACGCGCTACTGCGCGCTCGACACGCTCGGCATGGCCCGGCTGATCGGGCGCCTGCGGGAGCTGGCCGGGAAGAAATGACCGCGGGGCGGCCCGCGGGCCGGTGGGCGGACCTCGAGACCCGCGGCGCGGGCGGCAGGACGCGCCGTCCCAATCGGAGCCCGCTCTCGTATAATGGGCGTCCGACGCTCCGCCGCGGGGAAACCGCGGACCACCCACCACGAGGTCAGCGCCATGAAGCCGAAGTCCCTGCGCGATAGCGCCGCGATCATCCTGTGCGTCGCCGCGCTGCTGCTTCCCGTCGTCAAGCGTGAGGCCGGCGCGGGCGGCCAGAAAGCCGCGCCGCGGAGGGAGCCCCCGGTCGGCAAGATCGTCAAGCCCGACGCCGAGTGGAAGCGCCTGCTGACGCCGGAGCAGTTTCACGTGCTGCGGCAGAAGGGCACCGAGCGCGCTTTCACCGGCCGCTACTGGAACAACCACGCCGACGGGCTCTATCGTTGCGCTGCGTGCCGGCTCGAGCTCTTCAGCTCGCGCACCAAGTTCGAATCCGGCACCGGCTGGCCCAGCTTCTGGGCGCCACTGGCCGGGTCGCACGTCACCGTCGCGACCGACGGGAGCCTGGGGATGGACCGCGACGAGGTGGTGTGCGCGCGGTGCGGCGGACATCTCGGTCACGTCTTCGACGACGGGCCGCCGCCCACTCGTCTCAGGTACTGCATGAACTCCGCGGCCCTCGAGTTCGTGCCGGCGAAGTGAGCGCGCGGAATTCACCCCGGAAGGAGCCCGTATGAAGAGTGCACTGGCGAAGCGGAAGATCGGCGACGCCGCCGTCGCGGCAAAGACCGGAAAGACCTGGCGCGAGTGGTTCGCCCTGCTCGACCGGGCCGGTGCCAAGGCCCTCGAGCACCGCGGAATCGTTGAGATCGCCCGTCGCCACCTGCCCGGCGGCGGAGACTGGTGGGGACAGATGGTGGCCGTCGCCTACGAGCAGGAGCGCGGCCTGCGCCGCCCCCACCAACGGCCCCACGGCTTCGAGTTGAGCGGCTCGAAGACCATCGCGGTCTCCACCGCCGCCGCCTACCGCGCGTTCGCCGACGCGAGACTCCGCCGGCGCTGG
Organism: uncultured bacterium; assembly: GCA_964650245.1. GTDB lineage: Bacteria > Eisenbacteria > RBG-16-71-46 > RBG-16-71-46 > RBG-16-71-46 > WS-2. The sequence continues at coordinate 3,476 of CAZYQK010000144.1, forward strand.
CTGCCCGAGGCCGGGCTCACCATCACCACCGCCACGGCCGGCAAGTCCATCCGATTCGGGTGGCGCGACGGCAAGACGCGCGGCGACGTCGCGTTCTATCCGAAGGGCGCCGGAAAGACGATGGTCACGGTGCAGCATCGTAGGATTGCGACCGCGGCCGCGGCGGATCGGATGAAATCCTACTGGAAGCGCCAGCTGGAGAAGCTCAAAGCCATGCTCGAAGCGTAGTCGCGGCGCTTCGGCGCCTGATGCGGCGCGCCGGCGTCCACCCCTCCCCGCATCTCGCGGAAACCATCGGCCCGCACCCCGGTCTCCCGGCGTGCGGGCCGAGGTGCAGGATCGCTCGGACCGGAACTCTCACGCCTCCTTATATAGCCAGCACCCGGCCTGACCCCCGACGAGGCACGCGATCAGGGCGCCGACGGTCGAGGCGCAGACCAGCTCCATCGAATAGAGCCCCATGAATACGAAGGAGAAGTAGGCCACGTGGGTGATGAACCACACCGCGAGGCTCGCCACTATCGCGGTGCGCGGACCGGGTCCGAAGCGCGGACGGATGCCGGAATAGAGCCAGACCAGAAAGATTCCGACGATGAAGTCGCTCGCGATCCAGCCGACCGCCCCGGTGGCGCCGCCCTTCGCGGTGTCGATCCCGAGCGCTCTGGTGGCCGCCTCCCACTGCGCGCCGAGGATCGGAACGTTCACCACGAAGTCGATGACGTTGATCACGAGGCCCGCGAGCAGTCCCCCCAGCACCACACCACCCGCATTGATCCTGGACATGCGACCTCCTTCCCTGGTGGTCCCCGGGGCGGAGCGCCCCGGCGGCTCGAACGCGCGGGACGCTAGCACCGGGAGCGGTCCGTCACAATGGCCGGCTTCGGGGGGTGCTGTAACGCAGTGATTATGTCCCTGGCTAACGCCGCAGTGATTCTGTCCCCCCATGGAGACACTCATGGGAGTTCGGAACGCCCGGCGGCTGGGCCAGCTCGAAGCCGCACTGGATGGGAAGCTCACGAACCGGGACGGAGCCCGCAGGACCGGGCTCAGCGTGCGCCAGTTCAGGCGCCTCAAGCTCAAGGTCCAGCGGAGGGGGCCGGCGGGATTGCTGCACGGTAACCGGGGTCGGCCTTCGTCGCGCCAGATCGACGCGGCGATCCGTGCCCGCATCGAGACCCTGCTCACCCAGCCCGAGGTGCGCCTGAACGACCACCACACCGCTGACCTGCTGCGCGAGGAACGGGTGGCCGTGAGTGTCGACACCGTGCGCCGCATCCGGCGGCGTCTCGGTCTGCCGGCCAAGCAGCGCCGCCGCCCCGCCCAGCACCGCCGGCGCCGGGAGCGCGAGGCCCAGCGCGGGGCCATGGTGCTGATCGACGGTAGCCCGTTCCGCTGGTTGGGGACCGCACAGCCCGAGTGCACTCTGGTGGGCACCCTCGACGACGCCTCGGGCGAGATCCTGAGCCTCAGGCTGCGGCCCGAGGAGGATCTGCACGGTTTCACCGTCGCGCTGCGCGACCTCATCACCACCCACGGCGTGCCGGGAGTGCTCTACGGCGATCACACCTCGATTGCGGTCCGCAACGACGACGGCTGGACCGTGGCCGACGAGTTCGCCGGGCGCCAGCTGCCGCCGCACTTCGGCCAGATGCTGGAGGAACTCGGCATCCGCTACATCGCCGCGAACAGCCCGGAGGCCAAGGGCCGCATCGAGCGGATGTGGCGCACCCTGCAGGACCGCCTCGCCGCCGAACTGGCACTGCACGGCATCACCACGCTCGAGGCCGCCCAGGCCTTCCTGCCCGGCTTCATCGCGCGCTTCAACCGCCGCTTCGGTCGCGCACCGCGTGAGACCACCCCCGCCTGGCAGCGCCCGCCCCGTCCCCTCGACCGCATCCTGGCCTGCCGCTACTCGCGCACCGTGAACCGCGACAACACCGTCTCGCTCTTTCGCCACATCCTCCACATTCCGCCGGGCCCGCACCGCCGCTCCTACCACCGCTGCCAGGTCGAGGTGCGGGAACTGCTCGACGGTCGCCTGCTGGTGCTCCACCAGGGCCAAGTCATCAGCGAGCAGCCCGCACCCGCAGGACCGTTCACCCTCATCGCGCGCGGCACCGAGCGGGCGCGCCGCCAAAACGGCGCGCTCAGAAGCCCCAGGATCGACGATCGCACCGCGGCGCGAGTCCCGAGCCGTTCGAAAAAGACCCGCCGCGGTCACCTCACCAACGTGCGCCGCCCGGCGGCGGCTCACCCCTGGAAGCGACCCTTCACCCTCAACCTCCCGCGCATCCCGGTGGGCACGAGGGGGTGACAGAATCATGGCGGCGTTAGGGGGACAGAATCACTGCTGTACAACATGGCCGGCTTCGGGGGGGGCCGAGCGGCCGCCGGGGCTCGCCGCCGGGGCCAGCCCGGCCGGCACCGACGCGAGCGGAAACGCTACCTCAGACGCACCAGCTTCTGGAGGACCACCCGGCCGCCGCTCTCGAGTCTTGCGAAGTAGATGCCGTTCGCGAGCGGCTCGCCCCCCCCGCTCGCGCCGTCCCAGGTGACGGCATGTGCACCGGCCGGCAGGCTCTGGTCGAGCAGCTCGCGCACCAGCCGCCCCGCGCAGTCGTACACCGCGAGCCGCACCGGTCCCGGCGTCGCGATCGAGAACCGCAGCACGGTCGTGCGCCGGAACGGATTGGGCAGGCTGCGGGTGAAGGCGAGGGAGTCGGTCGCTTCGTCCCCTACCACGGTCGCTGGAATGCTCACGGCACGGAACGCGTTCAGCTTGGGACCGATCGGCTGGTCGTAGGCGAGCGAGTCGCCGGTGACCAGGATGTGCTGGAGCGTCTGCTGCGGCGTGAGCGCCGGCAGGCGGTGGCGCACCAGCCCGCACACGCCCGCGGCGAGCGGGCACGCGAACGAGGTGCCGTCCCCGTACATGTAGGGATTCTCGCCGTCCCAGCCGAAGAAGAAGAGGTAGATGAGCTGGCTCAAGTCGTCGATCACGTAGTTGCGGCAGATCGAGGACCAGATCGAGGCCCCGGGAGCGGCGACCCGCACCCAGCTTCCGTAATTCGAGAAGTCGGCGCGCAGGTTGTCGATGTCGGTGGCGGCCACCGACAGCACCTTGCTGCACGCGGCCGGGTAGGTCGGCACGTCGCTGCCGTCGTTTCCCGCCGCCGCCACGCACAGCACCCCGGCCGAGTCCGCCATGTCCACCAGCGCCTGGAAGTATTCCGGCACGCCGGGATCGCCCGGCCCGCCGAAGCTCAGGTTGAGCACGCTCACCGGCTGGTCGGCCACATATGAGAACGCGGCGGTGATGGCGGCGGTGGTGAGCTCGCCGGCGCTGTCCGAGATCTTGAGCGGCAGGATGCGGCAATTCCAGCCCGCGCCCGCGATGCCCTCGACGTTGTCGGTGGCCGCCGACGCCACGCCCGCCACGAACGTCCCGTGGAATCCGACGTCGATGCCGCTCGGATCGAACAACGGCTCGGGGTTGGGATCGCCGTCGTCGTTGCCGAAGTCGTAGCCGTTGACGTCGTCCACCCAGCCGTTGCCATCGTCGTCGAGCCCGTTGCCGGGCACCTCGCCGGGGTTGAGCCAGATCCGGCTCGCCAGGTCGGGATGGCCGAGGTCGACGCCGGTGTCCATGATCCCGATTACGGTTGACGCTTCCCCCTGCTCGAGGTCCCACGCCTCCGGCAGGTCCACGTCGCCGTCCCCCGGATCGTCGACGTGCCACTGGTAGGGGAGATACGTGTCGTTGGGGAGCGTGGCGAACGGCTTCATGCGGTAGTTGGGGCACACCGCGCGAAAGCGCCCGCTGGCGCGCAGCGCTTCGGCCGCGGCGAGCGGATCGAAGTCCGCACGGTCGCTCGAGAGCCTGAGGAAGCGGGGCTCGCGCCCGCCCGCGCGGCGCCCGATCACCGCCGCGCGCACCAGGCCGAAGCGACCGAGCAGCGCGCCGAGCCGCGGCTCGGCCGCCTCGACGCGATCGCCGCGCACCACCTGGAGCGGCGCGTCGTCGCGCAGCGCCACCAGC
>CAZYQK010000145.1:0-7490 GCA_964650245.1 uncultured bacterium
CAACCCCCTGCGATCAGCTCCGCGCCCCAGCGTCTACGGAAAACTGAGAGGAGCCACTTAAGGCTAGCTTCCAAAGCAGTCTTGTCGCGGTCGTAGAGGCGAAGGTTGACGAGCCAACCGAAGCCTGTGAGGAGAAAGGCTATCGTTGTAACGATGCCGAGGGACCAGTAAACCGTGGTGAGGAGAGCCTGCTGATTAGATATCAGAATGGCGTTTTGCGCCCGGAGCGCGACGGTCAGACTATCAGCCGTAGCGAGCGATGGGGAGAGCATGGCTTTCAAAAGCATGCTGATTGCGATAGTGGGAAGAGGGATGCTGGTCATGGGAAGGGATCTCCTGGGGTACGATGAAAAGAATTGGGGCCGCGCGTAGGGGAAGGCTAGAGTCGTTTATGTCTGGGCGCAAGGGTCTTGGCCTAAGTACGCATAACTCAAAGACGGTGGACAGGGCGGGACAGGGGTGGACACGCGACGGAAGGGCCGGCAGCGTCGGCTTGAGCCGCTGGTTTGCGCTTGACGATGGTCGCGGACGGGTGGCAGAGTCGCGCGTGGCAGGGGGTAGTAGCCGGCTGATTCCACTGCCGGCATAGAGCGTCATCCTCGACGCTCGATGAGGCCCACTCAGTGGGGCCTAATGTCCGGGTCGCTGACCCGGGAAGATTCCCCCTCACGATCAATCCAGATTCATCCCTGAGCGGAGCTGTGTGCGCCGGGCCTGTTCGCCCGGAGGTCAGCGGTCCCGCTCGCGGGGGGCGCGGCGGGCTGGCACCTGTTCGCCGGCGCGGGTGCGGGAGGTGCCGCGGGTTGGGAGGGTGTCGTGAGGATGCGGGATTACGGGTTGAGCGTGTACCGGGGCGGACTGGTGCTTCACAGCGACGGGCGGAGGTGGGTAGAGAGCCCGTGGGGCTGGTGGTACGCGGTCGCGCGGCGGCGTCTGTGGGAGCCGGTGCGGGGGCGGGTGGGCAAGTTCAGCGAAGCGAGCCAGAAGCGCTTGGAGTTCCTGGCGGCGTGCGTGGGAGTCGAGTTCTGCTCGCTCGTGACGCTGACCTACCACGCGAACGTCGAGCAGTGGGAGGCCGACGCGGCGCGGAACCGGCGGATCGCGCAGCGCAGCAAGCGTGACCTGAACCGGTTTCTGTCGTGCCTGCGCGGGTCGCTAGGCGCGTACGTGTGGGTGCAGGAATTCCAGGAGCGCGGGGTGGTGCACTTTCACTTGCTGAGCGAGCAGGAGATTTCCGAGGAACGCGCGCGAGTGGCGTGGTGTCGGGCCACCGATTCGCTCGGGGATCCGGACGCGGTGCGCCACGCGGTGAAGGTGGAGAACATCCGGAGCGAGCGGGGAGCGCGTTCGTACGTGGGGCGCTACCTGGGCAAGCGCCGGCAGAAGTTGCTGCCGCCGGGAGTCGAGGGGTGTGGCCGATGGTGGGGTGCGTCGCGCGGGGTGAAGCTTGCGCTGCTGGAAGAAGTCGTGAGCTGTGCCGCCAAGGACTGTCGGATTGACCCTTGCGCGGTTCGGGTCGTGCGCTCACTTCGCCGGTATCTGCGCAAGCGGCTCGGGTTCAAGTTCCGCGGCGGTGCGCTGGTGGACTGGGGCGGTGAGCTGACGACGAAGTTGCAGCAGATGGTCGGGAGGCTTCGCGAGTTCTATCGCGAGGCGGGGGCATCGGGGCGAAGGCGCACGGCGTGGGACGTCGAGCTGCCGGGCAGGGAGGGGGGGCGGTCGTGGGATTCGTGAGATCGGGCGATCTGTCGTGGTGGCAGCTGCAATGCATGGCCGAGCGGGTGGCGGAGTTGGAGCGCGAGGTTGCGGCCGCAAAGCTCCATGTGGCGGAGGTGCGTCTGGAAGCGGCGGCGGCGGAGCTGCGCGCGGTGGCATCCGAGAAGATCGCACAGCGCGCAAACCTGACGAGACCGGAGGCAGCGGCGTTCCTGGGCGTCAGCACGAAAAAGTTGCAGCGCATGGAGGGCGAAAGGCAGCTCCGACGTTGTCCGGGGCTCGCCGGGGTCGTAAGGTACGCGGCACGCGATGTTCTGCGGCTCGCTTCGGCCAATGGAAGGGAGGACTAACATGCCGAAGCTGCCAAAGGGAGTGTTCAAGCGGAAGGGCCGCGAGAGCTGGTACCTGCGGCTCTATCGTGACGGACGCGAGCGCTGGGTGTCACTCGGGACGGACTTCGCCGCGGCGGTCAAGAAGGCGAGGGAGATCCGCTCGGGCGTGGTGTCGATGCTTGGCGGGCGCGTCACGGTGCTGCAGGCGGCGGAGCGGTGGCTTGCGAGCTACGTCCAGACGCGGCGCACGGAGAAGGGCCAGAAGCTCACGGCGGGCCGGTTCCGCCAGTACCTCGAACCGTTCATGGGGCACATGTTGCTGGAGCGCGTGAACGGGGAGGACGTGCGAGCGTACCGGCTGTGGCTGGAGCGGAACACGAAGCTGAGCGTGACGTCGGTCTGGCACCTGCTCTCGGACTGCCGGTGTCTGTTCAACTGGTGCGAGGAGGCCGGGCTGGTCACGCGGACGCCGTTTCCGCGCCGGGTGATGCCGAAGTTGCAGGAGCGTCCCCCGGATCGGCTGACGGACGAGGAAGCGGACCGGCTGCGGGCGTTGCCGGACCCGCACAGGTTCGTGTGCCGGCTGGCGCTGGGGACGGGGCTGCGCTGGGGCGAGCTGTGTCGCGCGCAGGCGGCGGACGTGGAGCGGGGATTCCTGCTCGTGCATCACACCAAGTCGGGCAAAGTGCGGCGGGTGCCGCTCACGGGCGAGCTGCTGCGGGAGGTTCGGATGCGCGTGGGGCGGCTGGTGCCCTTCGCGAGCCTGTCACCGGGTTCGTTCGCGGCGGTGGTGCGGCGTGCGACGGGAATCGAGCGCTTTCACGTTCACCAGATGCGGCACACGTTTGCGTGTCAGTGGCTTGAGCGGGGTGGGGGCCTCGCGGCGCTCCAGCAAATTCTGGGACACGCGAGCATCGTCACGACTCAGCGCTACGCGAAGCTGACCGACGAGGCAGTGATGAGGGAGGCGGAGAGGTTGGCGCCCAACGTGAGCGGAGGAACCCGATGATTCGGCGCGTTGCGCTGAGTCTCACGGCCGCGTCACTAGTCTCCCTGGCTCTGACAAGCTCGCCAAGCGCTCAGATTCGCAAGTCAGGAAGCCGGGCGGACACGCTTGAGCTGCGGGTTGTATGCGCTGACGAAATCGCGCTCAAGCTAGTCGACCCGAACGGCCACGCAGCGTTCAGTAGTCGAGACAGCAGCAGCGCCAAGATTCCGGCGTGCGAGCTGATTCGGCCGTACGAGGACGGCGAGTGGGAGGCCGGAACTGAGGACAGCAACCTAGATAGCACGGAGTATGAAGCGCCAGATACAACCAAGGCGAAGGCGGGAGACCGCGGATTCCGAGTCCGCGGGCCCAAGTTCGGAGATTGGCGGTTGGAAGCCTCCCTGCCTCCGATCGGCGGGTTCATCGGCGCGGATGTGTGGCTGAACGTCCGCGTCAAGCCGGGAGGCAGCGTTCTATCGGACGTAGATACCGGTAAATCGTGGGTCGTGTTGCGGCCGGGACAGCGAGCGAACTGCACGTTGAGTCTCGGTGCAGACGGCTCCCTTGTGCGCAGTCGCACGAAAGTGAGTCACATCGTTCCGGAACGCGCCCAGGAGGGCCGGAAACCGTAGCCGGAAGCGTAGCCGTCGGGCTGGGGCGGCGCTCAAACCCGACGCGAACTGGGTTGCGTAACCAGAAGCAATCGAACACAGTCCGCCGCCCGTGGCCCCGTAGCTCAGACGGATAGAGCAGCGGTTTCCTAAACCGCTGCCGTCAGAACACCACCCGCACCTGCGCAAGCGCGTTCCGCCGCGCCGCGGGCACGAACAGCGCCCCGTAGCTGCCGTTCTCGTCGTAATCGAAGTAGCCGCCGGTTTCGTACTTCTCATCGAGCGCGTTGAAGACGCGCACCCCCAGCGTCGCCTCCGACGTGCCCGCGAACGGCAGGCGCAAGCCCGCGGTCAGATTCAGCACCGTGCGCGGCGCGATGCGGCCGGTCGGATCCTCGCTGCTGTCGAGGAAGATGCGGCCCACGTGTTGCGCTTCGGCGCCGAGCAGCACGCCCTTCCAGTCGAGCCGCGCACCGGCGTTGGCGACGACGTCGGGGAAGAAGCCAATAGACTTACCGTCGCGCCGCACCTGCGTGGTCGCGTCCACCTGCTCGTCGAAGTTCACGAAGTGGTTGTCGCTGAGCGTCGTGTTGGCGTCGAGCGAGAGGCCGAGGTCGCGGCGCGGATTCATCGCGGTCGCGAACGCCAGCTCCACGCCCTGGTGCACCGACCTGGCGGCGTTGGCCGTGATCCAGTCGTAGAAGTTGGAGTTGAACTGGAAGTCCACCAGCTCGTCGCGGAAGTCCATACGGAACAGGTTGGCGCTCGCGGTCACGCCGCGCGCGGTGAACGTGCCGCCCAGCTCGTAGTCGGTCACCTTCTCGGGCCGGACGAAGGGCCCCTCGGCGATCCCGCGCGCGGGGTCGTAGGTCTGGTAGAACGGCAGGCCGATTCCCTGCTCGCCCTTGAACAGGTCTACGAAGCGCGGCTCGCGCTCGGAGTGCGACCACGAGCCGAACACGCTCACGCTCTCACCCGGCCGCCACGTCGCCCCCAGCCGCGGCAGCGCGAAGTCGTAGCCCTGATCGAACCGGTTCCCCGCGAACCGGTCGCCGCGCAGCTCGTAGCCCTGATGCCGCCACGCGAGGTCGCCGGTGATGGCGAGGGTGGGCACGGGCCGCCACTCTTCGCGCATGAAGAGTCCGCCCGAAAACGTGCGCGGGTGGTAGTCGTAGTAGCGGTGGATGCTCGGCGTGCCGGGCGGCAGCCCGGTGCCGCTCAACACCTCGCCCCAGTGATGGCCGTCGTGAAAGCGCAGTTCGCCGCCCACGATCAGCTCGCCGTCCGCGTGGCTGATCCGGAGCCGCGGGATCCAGCCGAAGTGCTGGTTCGCGACCGTGCGCCGGCGCACGAGGTCGGTGAGCACGCCGCGAAACCGACCGCCGACCTCGACCAGGCTGCCGTCGGGGTTCATCAGATAGTAGCCGCGCGGCATGCGCGTGCTGTCGGCGGTGAACAGGGTATCGAGGCGGTAGCTCGACAGCGCCTCACCCCGGCGCCCCTCGTCGTAGTAGCCGCGGCCGTCGAACCAGAACAGGGTCTGCGACAGCGTGAGGCCGCGATGGGGAGTCCACGAGTGCATCAGCTCGTAGTGCGGCTCGAAGAAGTGATCGGCCTCGCCCGGGTAGGTGAGCGGGTTGTAGCGCCGGTCGCGGTCCGCGTTCCCGGTGCGGCCGCCGTCGAGATCGGAGCGCGGCACTCCTTTATATGCGAGGTGCGTCTCCTCCGGCCCGCCGAACAGGTTGAGGCGCAGCATATGGTCTCCGGCGACCTTCCGCGCCGAGAAATAGTAGGACCACACCCGCGTCCACGACTGGTCGCGGTAGCCGTCGGTCTCGATCCGCGAGTAGCGCCCGTAGTAGCCCCAGTCGCCGGCGAGCCGCCCCGAGTTCATCTCGACCATCGCGCGCCGCGTTCGATAATCGCCGGAGGCGAGCGCGGCGCTCGTGCGGCGCGTCTCGGTGAAGGGCGAGGTCTCGAGATTGACCGTGCCGCCCACCGATGCCGCGCCGTAGAGCGCGGCGCCCACGCCGCGCTGGACCTGCGCCTCGGAGGTCGAGGCGAGCAGATCGGGATGATCGATCCAGTAGACCTCGTGCGACTCGGGATCGTTCAGCGGCACGCCGTTGATGAGCACGCTGATCCGCCGCTGCGGGAAGCCGCGGATCGAGAGATACGAGTAGCCGATCCCGTTGCCGGCGTCGGAGTATGCGTAGGCGCCCGGCAGCGTGCCGAGCGCCATGGGCGTGTCCTGGCCCCAGTTCAGGCGCTGGAGCACGTCGCGCCCGAGCACCGACTTCGCGACCGGGGTGCGGTCGCCGGCGCGCGCGGTGCTGACCACGATCTCGGGGAGCGGGACGATCTTTCCGAGCGTGTCGTCGCGCGCGGGCGATGCCTGCGCCTCGTCCGCTCGCCCCGTTGCCGCGAGCGCGGCCAGCAGCACCAACATTCGGAGCGTTCTCATCTCGATTCCTCCTTCTGCGACGCCCAGCCCGCCACGTACACCAGCAGCGACGCGGCGAGCCCGGCGTAGATGGGTTCGATGGACCACGGGTAGCCACCCGAAGAACCGGGCAACGGCAAGTTCTTCACGGCGACCCACGCCAGCGTCACCGCGAACGGCACGACCATGGCGGTCAGCGTCCAGCGGCCCGTGAGCCGCCCGCGACCGAGCAGGGCTGTCCCCACCGGCAGCAGCAGCGAAGGCGTGGTGATCGAGCCCAGGTCGTGCCACAGCTCGATCACGCTCTGCCTCGTCACCGCGAGCACGGTCGCGAACAGCGCCGCCGCCCACAGCCCGAGCCGGGTGTAGGCCGCAACCCGCGCCTCGCTCGCCTCGCGCTTGAGCCGCCAGATCACGTCGCGGCCGATGGTGGCGGCGGCGATGAAGCCGTAGGAGTCGATGGTGCTCATCACCGTCGCGATCATGGCGAGGTAGAAGAGCCCGAGCGCCCCCGGCGGCAGCGTGGCGCGCGCCAGCTCGGGGAAGGCGAACACCGGCTCCTTCAGCGCCGGCAATACGGCGCGCGCGTACATGCCGGTCGAGGTGGTGAGGAAATCGAACACGATCCAGCACGCGATCGAGATCAGCACGCCGCGCCGCGCCACCTTGGGATCGCGCGCCGCGTAAGCCCGCTGCCAGAATCCGGGGTCCACCAGCGTTCCGAGCGCGATGAAGTACCAGACGAAGAGGGCGGCGGGCGGATTGCCGCCGTGCCACGCGAAGTGGGTGGGCGGCAGGCTGTGCAGCAGGAAGGGCAGTCCGCCGTGCCGCGCGACCAGGAAGGCGAGCATCACGACGAAGCCCGCGTACATCAGCACGAACTGCACCTGGTCGGTGAACACCACCGTGCGCAGTCCGCCACTATGAATGTAGAAGACCGAGAACAGCGCGGCCGCGACGATGCACGGCACCAGCGGCAGGTGGAACATCGCGGCGAACAGCGTGCCCAGCATCAGCACGTAGGCCGCGGGCGCCGAGGTCACGAACACCGTGAGCGCCCCCATCAGCGCAGCACCAGTGCCGTAGTGGCGGTCGAGCAGGTCGGGAATGGTGTAGAGCGCGGCTTCGCGCGCGCGCCGCGCGAAGAACAGCGCGAACAGCAGCGCGCCGACGTAGTAGGGCACGCCGAACACCAGCCAGTTCGAGATGCCGTAGCGGTACGAGTACTCGCCGACGCCGAGGATGCCGCCGTACCACGTGGCGACCAGCGTGGCGACGAATGCCGGCAGCGTGACCCGCCGGCCAGCGACCAGGTACTCGAGCGCCTCGGAGTGGCGGCCCGAGCGGCGCAGCCACACCGCGACCAGGAAGCCGAAGTAGAGGAGGACGAGCGCCCAATC
>CAZYQK010000146.1:0-7444 GCA_964650245.1 uncultured bacterium
CGCGCCGGCGTCTCGCCGCTCGTGGACTACCGCGACCTGCCGCTCCACGCTCCCTATCTGGAGGCGCTCGCGGAGCGTGGGCTGGCACCGTTCGGGGCATCGCGCTGGCTCAACCAGGCCGCGGTCCGCCTGCCCGGGACGCGGCTCACTGAGCTGGCCGCGCTGCCGTTCGTCGCGCGCGTCCGCGAGGTCGAGCGCATGGCGCGCTCGCTCGATCCTGGCGGCGGGCCCGGTGGGCCCAGGCCCGCGCCGTCCCCGTTCCGCGCCGCCGGCACGGCCGCGATTGACTACGGCCGGACCGCTTCGCCGCTCGCGCAGATCGGGCTCCCGGCGGTGCACGACTCGGGCTATGCCGGGAACGGCGTCCTGATCTGCATCCTGGACGAGGGCTTCAACGCGCACGACACCCACGAGGCGCTGAGCGGCGTGGTCCTGGCACCTGGGCACCGGCGCGACTTCGTCGAGGGCGACACCGTCGTCACCGACTACTCGAGCCCGCTCGCTTTCCAGCACGGCACCTGGGTGATGGGCCTGCTCGCGGGAAACAAGCCCGGCGCCTACGTGGGCGCCGCCTTCGGCGCCGACTACGCGCTGGGCCGCACCGAGGTCGCGTCCAGCGAGCGGCAGATCGAGATGGTCTACTGGGGCATGGGCGCGGAGTGGGCCGACAGCCTGGGCGCAGACATCATCTCGTCGTCGCTGGGCTATACGGAGTTCGACCCGCCCGATCCGAGCTACGGTTACGGCGACATGAACGGCCGCACCACCGTGATCACTCAGGCCGCCAGGATCGCGGCCTCCAATGGCATCCTGGTGGTGAACGCGGTCGGCAACCAGGGTGACCAGCCCTGGCACTATCTGGTGGCACCGGCTGATGCGAACGGCGACAGCCTGATCGCGGTCGGGGCGGTGGACCAGTTCGGGAGCGTGGCCAGCTTCTCCTCGTACGGTCCGAGTTTCGACCGCCGGATCAAGCCCGACCTCGCCGCGCGCGGAAAGGACTGCCCGGTGCTCTCGGCCACCGGCGGCGCGTCCGCCTACGAGACCTGGAGCGGCACGTCGTTCTCGGCCCCGCTGGTCGCGGGGCTGGCGGCGTGCCTGATGCAGGCGCGCCCCGCGTGGCGCCTGGTGGACGTGATCCGCGCGCTGCGCGAGACCGCGTCGCAGGCAGGCAGCCCCGACGATCGCGTGGGCTACGGGATTCCGAGCGGCGTCCGCGCGCTGTGCTGGCACGTCCCGACCGGAGGGCTGCCCTCGCTGCCGCGCTCGATTCCGGCCGCCGAGCTGCTCGGACCCAACCCGGTGCGAGCGGACGGACCCCCGACTCAGGTACGATTCGCGGCCGGTGGATTCATACCGGGGTCGAACCCGGCGCGCGTCCGGGTGCACGACACCGCCGGCCGCGCCGTGCGCGACCTGTGGTCGGGCCTGCTCGCGCGCGGCCAGTGCGTCACCGTGGCCTGGGACGGCCGCGACAACGAGCGGCGCGCGGCCGTGCCCGGCGTTTATTTCATCTCGCTCCAGGTCGGAGGACAGCTCACTTCGGCACGCGTGGCGGTTCTGCGCTGAGGCGCGCCGCCCCGCGGCGGCCGCGAAAGGAAATCGATCGATGAAGCGATGGATCATCGTGCTGCTGGCGTGCGGGGCCGTGAGCCCGGGCATCGCCCAGGTGGTGCCGCCCGCCGTTCAATCGGTGACGCTCAAGAACGGCCTGCGCGTGCTGCTCGCGCCGGACTCGATGGCCGCGGCGGTGGACGTCGCCGTGTGGTACGGCGCGGGCCCCCGGGTCGAGCGTCCCGGCGCGAGCGGCATCACGCACCTGATGGAGCGGCTGATGTTCCGCGGCTCCCCGAGCCTCGCGACGGGCGATCCCCTGCGCCTGCTGCGCGCCGAGGGCGGATCCTTCAACACCTTCACCACGCCCGACGCGTCCTGCTTCTTCGAGACCCTTCCGGCGGAAGCCCTGGAGTTCGCGCTTAAGATCGAGGCCGACCGCATGGCGGGGCTGACGCTCACCGCGGAAAACGTCGCGCGCGAGCGGCGCCTGGTCCGGGAAGGGCGCCGGCAGGGCGCCGCGGCCAGCCCGATCAGCCTCGGTCTGCAGCGACTGTACGCGACGGCCTTCCGCGATCATCCTTACGGCTGGCCTGTGTTGGGCCTGGAGCGCGACTCGGACCGCCTCACCCCCGCGGCCTGCCAGGCCTACCACCTCGAGCGCTACGCCCCCAACAACGCGGTGCTCACCCTGGTCGGGCGTTTCGATCCGGTCCAGGCGCTGAGGCTCGTGCACCGCACGTTCGACCCGCTGCCGCGGCGCGCGACGCCGGCGGCAGCACCCCCGCCGCCGCCGCTCCAGGTCGCGGAGCGGCGCGCCACAGAGCGCACCGATACGCCCCTGCCGCTGATGCTGGTGGGCTGGCGCGCCCCCGGCGCCGGCGATCCGTCGAGCGTGGCGCTCGATCTGCTCTCTCGCGTGATGACCGGTGGGCCGAACGCACGCCTCCAGCGAGCGCTGACCGCCGCCCCGGCCCAGTGCATCGCGGTCGAGGGCGGCTTCGACGCGCGCCGCGACGCGTCGCTGCTGTTCGCCGCCGCCGTCCTGCGGCCGGGTGCCGACAGCGCAGCTGTCGAGCGCGTCCTGCTGGTCGAGTGCGAGAAGCTGGCCGGCGCTCCGGTGGACGCGGCCGAGCTCGATCGCCTGAAGCGCCAGGCTGAGATCGAGCTCATGATGGACTGGGAGGCGCCGCGCGGCCGCGCCCGGTGGCTGGGCGAGGCCGAAGCCGTGGTCGGCGACTGGCGGGCTGCCGAACGGCGCCTCGAGCGGCTGCGCGAGCTCACGCCCGAAGACCTCCAGCGCGCCGCGGCGAACGTGCTCCGCGAGCACCAGCGCACTGTGATCTGGCTGCTGCCGGGACCCCCCCGGGACCTGGCACCAGGCCCCAGACCCGACGCGACCGGAACGGGGGTGGCGCGATGATCCGACGGACGATGACTCCGCTCCCCCGGGCACGCGCGCGCGCGGCCCGCGCCGCCCTCTTGCTCATCCTGCTCGTGGGGCTGGCCGCCCCGGCGGCGGCGCTGAGGTCCTACCGGGTGCCGGCGCGGGCCCTGAAGACCCTCGAGAACGGGCTCGAGGTCATGGTGTTTTCCGATCCGCGCGTGCCGGTGGTCCAGGTTCAACTGCGGGTCCCGGCCGGCGTCGACCGGGAGCCGGTGAACCAGAACGGCGTCGCAAACTTGACGGCGCAGATGCTGCGCCGGGGCACGACCTCTCGCGACGCACAGGCCATCGCGCTCGAGATCGAGGGGGCGGGCGCCGGGCTGGCCGCCGCCGCCGGGCGCGAATACGGCTCGGTGAGCGGCGCGTTCCTGTCGCGGGATTTCGAAGGCGGCATGGCATTGCTGGCCGACCTCGTGCTCAACCCGGTTTTTCCCGAGATCGAGTTCCAGCGCGCGCAGGCGCAGGTGTCGCGCGGGATTCTTCAGTTCCGCCAGAACCCGGAAGCGGTGGCGGAGGAGCAATTGTGGTCGCTCGCGTTTCCCGGATGGGCGGGGGGCCGGCCAGCACTCGGCTCGCAGGAGTCGGTGGCCGGACTCACACGCGATCAGGCGCGGGCGTTTCACCGCGAACACTTCCGGCCCGCCGGCTCGTTGCTCGTGATCGCCGGCGACGTGACGCCGGAGCGTGCGTTCGCGGCGGCCGCGGAGTGGCTGGGGCGCTGGTCCGCGAAGGGCGAGGCCCCGGGGCCCCCGCCGCCCCCGTCGCCGTCACCGTCCGGCGTGCGGGTACGCATCGTCGATCAGCCCGGAAGCGGCTGTACGCTGCGCCTGGGAGTCGAGGTGCCGGGGCGCAGCGCTCCGGACGAGATCGCGCGCTCGGTCGCGGAGCTTCTCTTCGAGAGCGAGCTCGGCCAGCGATTGAGCCGTGCCTCGGGGCCCGGCGGGCTCGGGCGGGACGCGCGATCCTCGCTCGCCCTGCTGCGCGACGGCGGGCTGTGGCTGCTGGGCGCCTCGGGCCCCGCCGACTCGGCGGGAACGCTCGCGCGTCGGCTGCGCGGCGAGCTCAGGCGCTACCTCGCGAGTCCGCCCGATGCCGCGGCGGCGGCCACCACGCGCCGCGCCGTGCAGCGCTCGTTCCCCCTACGGTTCGAGCCGCTCGGGGCCCTGGTCGGGCAGTGGACGGCGGCCCACTTCTGCGGATTGGCCGCCGACTATTTCGACACATATCGCGCGCATGTCGCGGCGCTCACGCCGGGCGCGATGATCGAAGCCGCGCGCCGTCGCGTCGATCTCGAGCGGCTCTCGATCGTCGCGGTGGGTCCGGCCAGGACGCTCGAGCGCGAGCTGCGGCCGCTCGGCAGCGTCGAGGTCGTCCACCTCGATCAGCCTTCCCGGCTCGCGTCCGCCGCGACGGAGCCCGCGCCGCCACCCACCACCGAGCAGTTGGCACGCGGGCGCGAGCTGCTGGATCTGGCGATCGCCGCGCACGGCGGCCTGGAACGGCTCAAGGGCGTCACCACCACGATCATGGACACCGACGTCAGTCTCGCCATGCAGGGCCAGGATATCCAGGGGACGATGCGCCAGGTGCGCAAGGAACCGTACAAGATGATCTACCTCACGATCATCGGGGAGTTCACCAGCCGGCAGGTACTGAGCGGCGATCGCGCCTGGACGGTCCTGACCGGCGCTGCGACGCCGAAGGCGGCCGACCCGAACGAAGTCGCTGCCCTGCGCGCCGGCTTCGACTCGGACCTCCCGCACCTGCTGCTCTCCGGCACCGACCCGCGATCAAGCACCGCCGCGCGCGGCGCCGAGCGCGTCGGGGGCCGCGACGCGGACGTGGTGGAAATCGTGAACGCGGCGGGCCAGCGCCGGAAGCTGTTCCTGGGTACCGAAGATCACAGGCTGATCGCGGTCGATCAGGACGAGCCCGGCCACGCGGCCGGACGCCCGGTCGCGCGCCGGTTCTACGCCGACTACCGGACGGTGGGCGGGATCTGGTGGCCATTCGCGGAGGAGCGTTACATCGGTGGCGAACGCCTCATCGCGCTGCGCGTCACCAGCATGCTGGTGAATACGCCGGTGGGCGACGAGGATTTCTCCGGGCCTGGACAGGCCCCCCACGCGCCGCAGAAATAGCGCCTCACACGCCCCGCCGCTTGAGGCGTCGCCCGCGGGGTCGGTATGCTGCGGAAGCCGCCGTACTCCTACCAGGAGGCTCCAGGTGACCACCACGTCCGAATCCGCTCCCGCGCCGCCTCAGCGCGAGCGGTCCGACAAGCATGTCTACTTCTTCGGCGAAGGCCGCGCCGAGGGCGGCGCCGAGATGCGCTCGCTGCTCGGCGGCAAGGGCGCGGGCCTCGCCGAGATGACCAACGCGGGGGTGCCGGTGCCGCCCGGATTCACGATCAGCACCGACGTGTGCCGCTGGTACTACGCGCAGGGCCAGTCGCTGCCGCCCGGCTTCGTGGAGGAGCAACGGGCGGCACTCGGGCGGCTCGAGCGGCTGATGGGGCGGAAGCTCGGAGATCCCAGGGATCCGCTGCTGGTCTCGGTGCGCTCCGGCGCCGCGTTCTCGATGCCGGGCATGATGGATACCATCCTCAACCTGGGCCTCAACCACCGCTCGGTGGAAGGGCTCGCGCGCCGCACCGGGAACCCGCGCTTCGCGTGGGACTGCTACCGGCGCTTCATCCAGATGTTCGGATCGGTCGTGCTCGGCCTAGAGAAGCGTGACTTCGAGGAGCATCTCCAGGCGTTCAAGCACCGGCGCCGCGCGAAGACCGACCAGGACCTCGCGGCCGACGATCTGCGGGTGCTGGTCGCGGAGTTCGCGGCGCTGGCGAAGAAGAGCGCCGGCCGCGAGTTTCCGCAGAATCCGCTGGAGCAGCTCACGCTCGCGCGGGACGCGGTGTTCCGTTCCTGGATGAACGACCGGGCGATCTACTACCGGCGGCAGAACCGCATCCCGGACGACCTCGGCACCGCGGTCAACGTGCAGGCGATGGTGTTCGGAAACCTGGGGGACAACTCGGCGACCGGGGTGGGCTTCACCCGGAATCCCGCCACCGGGGAGAACCTTTTTTACGGGGAGTACCTGACCAACGCGCAGGGCGAGGACGTGGTGGCGGGCGTGCGCACGCCGCTGCCGATCGACCAGCTCGAGCGCGAGATGCCACGGGCGTACCGGCAGCTGCGCGAGATCACCTCGCGCCTCGAGCGCCACTACCGCGACGTCCAGGACTTCGAGTTCACGATCGAGGAGGGCAGGCTATTCCTGCTCCAGACCCGCACCGGACAGCGCGCCGGGACGGCGGCGGTCAGGATCGCGGTCGACATGGCCTCGGAGCGGCTGATCACGCGCGATGAGGCGGTGATGCGAGTCACCCCGGCCCACATCGACCAGTGCCTCCACCCCCGTCTCGATCCGGCGGTGGAGCCGCGCGTCATCGCCACCGGGCTCGCGGCCTCCCCCGGCGCCGCGGTCGGCATCGCGGTATTCGACGCCGGCACCGCGGTGGCACGGGCCCGGAACGAGAAGGTGATCCTGATCCGAAAGGAGACGACGCCCGACGACATCCACGGCATGGACGCGGCCCAGGGCATCTTGACCGCGACCGGGGGGCTCACCTCCCACGCCGCCGTCGTGGCGCGCGGGATGGGCAAGCCTGCGGTCGTGGGCGCGGGGGCGGTGCGCGTGGACGAGAAGGCCCGCGCGTTCACGGTGGAGGGCACGCGGGTGGCGGAGGGGGACTGGATCAGTCTCGACGGCACCACCGGTCGGGTGGTGCTGGGCAGGATTCCGACCATCGATCCCGATCTGGGTGGCGAGTTCGGAACCTTCATGTCGTGGTGCGACGAGCGCCGCCGGCTCAGGGTGCGCTCGAACGCCGACATCCCGCGCGACGCGAAGAAGGCTCGCGAGTTCGGCGCCGAAGGCATCGGGCTGTGCCGCACCGAGCACATGTTCTTCGGCGGCGCGCGGCTGCCGCACGTGGTCGCGATGATCATGGCCGCGCCGCGCGCGAAGGCGCTCGAATCCCGGCTCCAGGCGAAGGTGGCAGAGCTCGCCGGCCTCGAGGGCGGGGCGGCGAAGCAGGCGAAGTCCGAGATCGTGCGGCTCAAGCGCGAGCTCGCCGGGCCGCTCGCGGCCTACCGCCGGGCGATCGCGAAGTTGCTGCCGCTCCAGCGCTCCGACTTCAAAGGGCTGTTCGAGGCGATGGACGGCTTCCCGGTCACCATCCGCACGCTCGACCCGCCGCTCCACGAGTTCCTGCCCCGGCGCGAGGAGCTGATGAGCGAGGTCGCGGTGATGCGCGCCGACTGGGAGCGGGCCAGGAAACGCCGCCGCAAGGCGCAGAAGCCGGCCAAGCTCGCGAGAGCCGAGCGGCTGCTCGAGCGCGTGGAAGCGCTCCACGAGTTCAACCCCATGCTCGGGCAC
>CAZYQK010000147.1:0-7277 GCA_964650245.1 uncultured bacterium
CCCGCTCGCGCGCGCCACGGCGCGCGGCGTGCGGGCGGTGGGCGGGCACCCGCTCGCGGGGAGCGAGGCGCGTGGCTTCTCCGCCGCGCGCGCCGACCTCTTCGAGGGCGCGACGTTCGCGTTGATGCCGGCGCGCGGGCCGGTGCCGGCGGTGGTGGGCGCGCTGGTGCGCGGCCTCGGCGCGCGGCCGCTCCGCGTTCGCCCTGCGACGCACGACCACGCGCTCGCGCGCACCAGCCACCTGCCCTATCTGGTGGCGTGCGCGCTGGAGGACCTGGGCCGCGGCTTCCGGCGCCGCGGGCTCTCGGGGCCCGGGTTTCGCAGCATGACGCGGCTCGCGGCGAGCGATCCGCGCGTCGCGCTCGCCTACTGCCGCGCCAACCGCGGCGAGATCGACGCCGCGTGGCGGGCGCTGCGCGAGGAGATCGAGCGGCGCGTCGAGGGCCTGGATCGCGACGCCATCGCCCGCTGACCGGCGCCCCGCTCGCGCCGCGCCCGCTCGCGCGCGGCAGACCCGCGACGCGCTCCGTTCAACTCCGGTAGCTGGCGTTGATGTCCACGTAGGCCTTGCTGAGGTCGCTGGTCCAGACCCAGCCCGACGCGCCGCCCGAGTTGAGGCGGATGCGGATGCGCAGCGGATCCGCCCCGACCATCGCCTCCCGCGCCTCTGCCTCGTCGTACTCGCGCGCGCAGCCGCCCTCGCACACCCAGACCTCGCCCAGAAAGATGTCCACGCGGCCGATCTCGACCTCGACGCCCGAGCGCCCCGCCGCGGCCAGGATCCGGCCCCAGTTGGGATCCCCGCCGTGGATCGCGGTCTTGACCAGCAGTGACTCGGCCACGGTGCGAGCGACGCGGTCGGCTTCGCCACGGGTGCGCGCGCCCTCGACCCGAATCTCGGCCACGCGTGTGACGCCCTCGCCGTCCCGCACCATCATCTGCGCGAGTCGGCCCGCGCACTCCGCGAGTGCGGCGCGGAATGCGTCGAAGCTCTTTCCGACGGCACGCACCGGTGCCAGGCCGGACGCGCCGCTCGCGAGGAACACAGCCATGTCGTTGGTCGAGGTGTCGCCATCGACGGTGATGCGGTTGAAGCTCGCGTCCACCGCCTCCGTGAGCGCTCGTTCGAGCAGCACGCGATCCACCGCCGCGTCGGTGGTGAAGAACGCGAGCATAGTCGCCATGCGGGGCGCGATCATGCCGGCCCCCTTGGCCATGCCCCCGACCGTCGCCCGGCCGCCTTCGAGCGCGAACTCGATGGCGCACTCCTTGGGACGGGTGTCGGTGGTGAGGATGGCGCGCGCCGCGTCGGCCCCGCCTTCCTCGTGGAGCGTCTCGACCGCCCGCGCGATGCCGGCGCTCACCCGGTCCATCGGCAGGTGCACGCCGATCACACCGGTCGAAGCCACCACCACCTGTGACGCCGGGCAGCCGAGCGCATCGCCGACACGCGCCGCCATCTGCCGCGCGTCGGCGATGCCGCGCTCGCCGGTCGCGGCGTTGGCGCATCCGGCGTTGACCACGACGGCGCGCGCCACGCCCCCGGCCAGGTGCTCACGCGAGACCACGACCGGCGCGGCCTGCGCGCGGTTGGTGGTGAAGACTCCGGCCGCAGTGCAGGCGCGATCGGCGGCGATGATGGCGAGGTCGAGGCGGCCCGGCTTGATGCCGGCGGCCACGGCCGCGGCCCTGAAGCCGCGCGCGCTGGTGACCCCGGTGCGCAAGTCGGCGCGCGCTCCCTGAGGGACCGATCAGGCCGGCCCGGGGGACGCCGGCTCGGGTGCTACCGCGACCGTCGTGAGCTTCGCGATGTATTCCTCGGGCAGCCGGTGATGGCGGGCGCCCCTCAGGATGGTGTCGAGGTAGCGCCGCGACGGAGGCGACGGGTTGGAAGGACGCGCGACGTAGGCCGAGGCCCGTACGCGGCGCGGGATGGAGCCATCGTCGGACCGCACCAGCTCGACCGTGACCTGGTCGCGATCGTAGACGTTGTGCTGATCGCCCGGACCGCGATAGCCCTCGAACACGTCGAGCGCTCGGATGTGCTCCTCGCTCACCTCGAAGAGAAGACCCCACACCGTGTCGCCGTGCGCGGGCTGAAAGCTCGACACGCCGCCGCCCCAGCTGTTCGAGTACAGGGGAAACACCAGTCGGTGGTCGCGCAACGCCGCCAGCCCCACGACGATGGCTCCCGGACAGCGGGACTGCATCTGGTCGGGATCGAGATTCGAGGCGTAGGCAAAGTAGAGCATGACGTCTCCGGAGCGCGCGCGGCGAGCGATGCAACCGGCCGCAGCATACTCCAAAGGACGCGGACCCGCCGCCGCGCCAGAAGGAGCGCACACGCGGGCCGGCGCCGCATCGGCAGGCGCGGGCGGTTGTCTCGCCCCCGGCGCGCTGGCTATGATGCCGCTGGCCCATGTCGTCCCCGGCGCGGAGCGGCTCCGCGTCTCCTCCCCCACGAGTCGTCGCCTACTTCGGAGACCCGATCCATGGCGGTGGATTTTCTCGCGTTCGGTCCCCACCCCGACGATGCCGAGATCGGCGCCGGCGGGCTGCTCCGCAAGATGAAGGACTTCGGCCACACCACCGGCATCGTGGACATGACGACCGGCGACATGGGCTGGGGCACGCCCGAGATCCGCGCCGCGGAGAGCGAGCAGGCGGCCCGGATTCTCAAGCTCGACGTGCGCGAGAACCTCGACCTCGGCGACTGCCGGATCGAGGACACCTTCGACAACCGCTGCAAGGCCGCCGCCATGATCCGCAAGCACCGGCCGCAGGTCGTGCTGGCGCCGTACTACAACCTGCCGATCGGGCGCGGCCTGGGGCACAACGACCACTACAAGACCGGGCAGATCGTGGCGAACGCGTTCAACCTCGCGCATCTCCGCAAGGCACCGGTCGCGGGCGAGCACTACCAGGCGAAGGCGATCTACTACTACTTCCTGCCGCCCGGGACGCCGCCGACCTTCCTGGTGGACATCACCAGCGTGTTCGACGACTGGATGGCGGCGCTCGACTGCCACCAGAGCCAGTTCCACAATCCCGACAAGCCCCGGCCCCAGAATCTGCCGTCGGTGCGCGACGTGTTCGCGACCTTCGCCAGCTACTGGGGCTGGCAGATCGGCGTGAAGTACGCGCAGGCGTACTTATCTACCTCGCCGCTCAACGTGACCGACCCGATGACGCTGGTGAAGGACGTGGCTCCTCGTCCCTGAGCCTCGCGCCGCGCGAGGCCGGGCCGCGGGCCTACGCAGGACCCCGATGAAGCTCCGTCTGCCGCACCTGCTGATCGCGGCCGCCCTGCTGCCCGCGCTCGCATCGCCCGCCCGCGCGCAGTCCGCAGAGACGCGATTCCTCAGGCTGGCGGACGACTTCCTCGACGGCTGGCTGAAGCGCCGCCCCCATCTCGCGACCCGCCTCGGCGTCCATGCCTGGGACGGCAAGCTCCTGCCGATCACCGCGGCCTCGGTGGCCTCCGATCTCGAATGGATCGCGAGCGTGCGCGCGCGGCTCGACTCGGTGCCGCGCGCCGGGCTGCCGTTCGAGCGGGCGCAGGAGTACGACCTGCTCGCGGCCCGCCTCGAGCGCGAGCGCCTGGAGCTGGCGGAGATCCGCTCGTTCGAGCGCAATCCCAACGTCTACCTCGATCTGGTCGCGGGCTCGGTCCAATCCCTGCTCCAGCGCGACTGGGCACCCCCCTGCGAGCGGGTGCTGCTCGCGACCCGCCGCTTGCGCCAGGTGCCGGAGGTACTGCGCGCGGCGCGCATCAACCTCGTGAATCCGCCGCGTCTGTTCACCGAGGTCGCGATCGCGCAGTTCGCGGGGGCGCTCGATTTCTACCGGCACGGAGTTCCCACGCTCGCCGCGGGCTGTCGCGAACCGCGCCTGCAGGCGGACCTGGCCGAGGCGGACACCGCGGCGGTGCGGGCGGTGGAGCGGTTCCTCGACGTGCTGCGCGAGGACGTGCTGCCGCGATCGAGCGGCGAAATCGCGCTGGGCCGCGACCTCTACCAGCGCAAGCTGGCGGCGGAAGAAATGGAAACCACGCCGGTCGAATCGCTGCTCGCGCGCGCCCGGGTGGCGCTCGACACCACGCGCGCACGCATGGAGCAGCTCGCGGAGCGCATCGCCTCGGGCCTCGGGGTCGCGGCCGCGCTCGACTCGCTCGAGGCCGACGCCCCGCCCGAATCCGCGCTCGTCCCGTTCGTCGCGGCGCGGCTCGACACCATCCGCGCCTTCCTGCGCCGGCACGACCTGCTTACGCTGCCGGAGCGCGAGGACCTGGCGGTGCGCGAGACACCGCCGTTTCAGCGCAGCCTGTCCTTCGCCTCGATGGACGCGCCCGGCGTTTGGGAGCGGCGCGCGACCCGGGCCTGGTTCAACGTGACGCCGGTGGACCCGGCATGGACCGACCGGCAGAAGCGGGATCACCTCGCGTTCTTCAACCGGCGGGCCGCCGAGATCGTGTCCATCCACGAGGCGTTGCCCGGGCACTACTACCAGTTTCTGGCGCTGCAGCGAGTGCCGTCGCGCCTGCGCCAGGCGCTGCGCTCGGGCAGCAACACCGAGGGCTGGGCCCATTACTGCGAGCAGATGATGGTGGAGGAGGGTTTCGGCGGCGGCGATCCGGGGGTCGAGCTGACCCAGCTCGCACTCGCGCTGCGCCGCATCGGGCGGTTCATCGTCGGCATCTCCATCCACACCCAGGGCATGACGGTGGAGGAAGCGCAGCGGCTGTTCGAGGAGCGCTGCTACATGGCGCCGGTCAACGCCGCCCGCGAAGCGCGGCGCGGCGCGCTCGACCCCACCTACCTGGTCTACACGCTCGGCAAGTGGCGCATCCTCGAGCTGCGCGAGGAGGCGCGGCGAATGCCGGGAGACCGGTTCCGCCTGCGCGCGTTTCACGACGCGCTGCTGCGCCAGGGCGGCGTGCCGCTGCCGCTCGCGCGGGAAGCCGTGCTGCGCGAGCTCGCCGGCCGGCCCTCACCCCGCTCCGGAGCGCGGCGGTGAGAGCGCGCGTCGCGGGGCGCTACGTGCTGCTCAAGCCGATCGGCCGGGGCGGCATGGGCGAAGTCTTCCTGGCACTCGACCTCACCACGGGCGCGGAGTGCGCGCTCAAGCGCCTCGCCCCGCAGGCCGCGCTCGCGACGCCCGATCTGGTGCGCCGGGAGTTCGAGGCGCTCACCCGCGTGCGGCATCCCGCGATCGTCGCGGTCTACGAACTCGGGTTCGACTTCGACGGCTCGCCCTACTACACGATGGAATACGTGCCGGGCCTCGCGGCCGATCGCGCGCTCCGGCGCGGCGATTGGGCCGGGCTTTGCTTCGTCGCCGCCGAGGTCGCCCACGGACTGCAGGCGCTGCACGCGGCGGGGGTCGTGCATGGCGACCTCAAGCCCTCAAATCTGTTAGTGCTGCCGGGGGCGGGGCCGGGCGCGCTCCCGGCCGGGGTGCGCCTGCTCGACTTCGGGCTCGCCGCGCTGCGCGACGCACAGGCCGGCGGGCATCGCGGCACGCCCGGCTTCGCCGCGCCGGAGCTGGTGCGGGGCGAGCGGGCGGGCGTGGCGTCCGACCTCTACGGCCTGGGCTCGACGCTCTACGCCCTCATCGCCGGACGCCCGCCCTTCGAAGACGCCGGTCCATCCTCGATGCTGCGCCGCCAGAAGGCGGGGCCACCGGCGGCGACGGCGCTGGAGGAAGCCGGCGCGCCCCCCGGCCTCACGCGGCTCGTGCTGCGACTGATGGCGCCCGCGGCGCTCGAGCGCCCGGCCGACGCGCGCGAGGTGCGGCGCGAGCTCGAGCGCCTGCACCCGGCCGCGCGCCGCCCGCTCGCCGCGCGCATGCAGGCGGTGGTGGTGGCGGGACGCGAGCGCGAGCTGGCGCGGCTGGAATCGAGGGCCGCATCGCTCGCGGGGCGATCCCGCGTGGTGTGGCTCACCGGCGAGGCCGGCGCCGGCAAGTCGGCGCTGCTCGGCGAGCTCGCCGCCCGAGCGGCGATCGGGGGCAGGAGCGTCGCGCTCCTCTCCTGCGCAGCGGCCGATGACGCGGGTGGAATCGCGCGGCGCATCGCGCGTCGGCTCGCCGCCGGGGCCGGGGTCGAGGCTGGCGAGGACTCTGGTCTCGACGAGGCCGGCCTGTCGAGGCTCGCCGACGACGCGGCGGCGTGGAGCCGCGCGGCCGCGCAGCGAGGCGCGGCCCCGCTCGTGCTGCTCGACGACTCCGAGAGGCTCGATCCACTGTCGCGCGCCTTCGCGCGGCGGCTCATCCTGCACCCTGGTGCTACGCCCATGCTGTGGGTATGGGCGCGGCGCTCGAGCCTCTCGGGTCCGCCCGACGACGAGCGCCTGCTGCTCGAAGCGGGGATCGCCGAGACGCTGGAGCTGGGCCCGCTCGACGAGGAGGGGCTCGCGCGGCTCGCGGCGGCGCGGCTGGGCGAGCCCGCGCCCGAGGCCCTGCTGGCGTTCCTGCGGAATGGAAGCGGCGGCCACCCCGGGCTCGCGATCGAGCTGCTGCGCGCGGCCGCGGAGCGCGGCGCGCTGCGCGAGAGCGACGCCGGGCTGCTGGTCGAAGCGGATCGCCTCGAGACGCCGGGCCTGGCACCCGGCTTCGAGGCGGCACTGCTCGCGCGGCTCGACCTGTTGCCGGAGCCGGCGCGGGAGGCGGCCCGCGCCCTCGCCGCGTGCGGGCGCCCGATCGCTCCAGCGCAACTCCGGTCGATCGCGCCTGCGCTGGACCCGGCCGGCACTGAAGCGCTGCTCGAGGCCGGGCTCGCGGCCCGCGATGAAGAAGAGCGGCTCTCGCTCTCGCCCCCGGCGCTGGCGGACGCCCTGCTCCGTCGTCTCGATCCCGGCGCGCGAGAGGCGCTCCACCGCGCGGTGCTCGCCGGCGCGACGCTCACCGACGCCGAGCGCTTCATGCATCTGAGCGCCGCGGGCGACATCGCGGCGGCGCTCGAGGCCGCCGCCTCCGCGTTCGCGGCGCGGCCCGACGAGCGGCTGGCCCTCGAGGCGGCCGCACTCGCCGAACGCGAACGCCCCGCCGAGGCCGCGCTCTGGCTCGAGCGCGCGGCGCGCGAGCTGTCGGCGCGCGGGCGCTACGACGCGGCGGTGCCGCAACTCGAGCGCGCGCTGGCGCTCGATGCCGACGCGGCGGCGCGCCCGGCGCGCTGGGTGCTGCTTTCGACCGCGTGCCTGCGCGCGGGCGAGCCCTCACGGGCGGCGAGCGTCGCGGCCGCGGCGCTCGCCGAGCCGCTGCCCGATGCGGCGCGGTCC
>CAZYQK010000148.1:0-7244 GCA_964650245.1 uncultured bacterium
GCGGCTTTCTCGACGCGACGAAACAGCGCCCTCCGTTCCTGTGCGAGGTGGCGCCCGGCGCCTACCCGGCGCTGGGTGCACGCGTGGCCGATCTCTTCGAGTACCTCGCGCGTTACGGCTACTCGGGAGTGGACGTCGAGCGCGGCGGCCGGCCGGTGCGCGCGGAAGCGCTCGAGGCCACGACCAACGTCCTGTTCACGGCGGGCTGAGCCCGAACGCTTCCTCGCGACCCGCCCGCCTGTTCCGCCTTTGTCCAGCCCACGCGCCCGTCGCCCGCGCCCGCGCGCTGGGCGCTGGTAAGCCCGCTTCCAACCCTTTCGGCTTTCTTCCGGTCTAAGCCCGTCGCACATTCGCGCGCGTCTGGACCGGAACCGAGACCCCCATGAGCCTTGCCGCACTCAGTCTGATACTGCTCGCAGCCGCGTCGAACGGCGGTGGCGCCGACAGCGCGTCCTCCGCAGCGCGCCCGGTGAGCGTGGTTCGCCTCACCGCCCCGGTCGCCGTGGACGGCGCGCTCACGGAGCCGGTCTGGCAGTCGGCACCCGCGGCGACCTGGTTCCGGCAGAGTGATCCGACCGAGGGTGCTGCGGCCAGCCAGCGCACCGAGGTGCGCGTGGCCTTCGACGACGACGCGCTCTACGTCGGGGCGCGCATGTTCGACACCGCCCCGGACTCGATCATCGCCCGGCTCAGCCGGCGCGACGTCAGCATCCCCGCCGACCGCTTCGCGATCTACCTCGACCCGTATCACGACAAGCGCAGCGGCTACTACTTCCTGGTCAACGCCGCGGGCACGCTGTTCGACGGCACGCTCTCCAACGACGGCTGGGAGGACGACTCGTGGGACGGCGTGTGGGAGGCGAAGGTCCGGCGCGACGCGCAGGGCTGGACCGCCGAGATGCGCATCCCCTACTCGCAGCTCCGTTTCAGCCGGGGCACGCGGCACGAGTGGGGCATCAATTTCCGCCGCGTGATCCCGCGCCGCAACGAGGAGGACTTCCTGGTCTTCCAGCCGAAGAAGGAATCCGGCTTCGTCTCGCGCTTCCCGGTGATCGCGGGGCTCGAGAACATCCACCCCGGCCGCTCGATCGAGCTCATGCCATACGTGACCACCCGGGGCGAGTTCCTGCGCCACGCGGTCAACGACCCGTTCAACGACGGCTCGGACTACAAGCCCGACGGGGGCGCCGACCTGAGAATGGGCGTGGGCAGCAAGCTCACCCTCAACGCGACGGTGAACCCCGACTTCGGCCAGGTCGAGGTGGACCCCGCAAGCGTGAACCTGAGCGACGCCGAGACCTTCTTCCAGGAGAAGCGGCCGTTCTTCGTCGAGGGCTCGTCCAATTTCAATTGCGGCAACCAGGGGGCGAATGACTACTGGGGCTTCAACTGGCCCGAGCCTAATTTCTTCTACTCGCGACGCATCGGGCGGGCCCCGCAGGGAGGCGTAAGTCCGAACGCCGACTACGTCAGCGCCCCGATCGGGGCCAGCATCCTGGGCGCGGCCAAGCTCACCGGGAAGCTGACGCCGTCGGTGAACTTCGGCTCGCTTCACGCGCTCACCGCGCGCGAGAAGGCCGAGATCGACGTCGGCGGCGTCCATTCGCACCAGGAGATCGAGCCTCTCACCTACTACGGTGTGATGCGCGGCCTGAAGGAGTTCAAGGACCGCCGTCAGGGGCTGGGCCTGATGTCCACGCTGGTCGCACGCGTCTTCGACGACCCGCGGCTGGCCGATCAGGTCGGCCGGCAGTCCCTCATGACGGCGATGGACGGATGGGCTTTCCTCGACCAGAGCCAGACCTGGGTTGTCTCCGGCTGGAGCGCGATGTCGTATCTCCACGGCACGAAGACGCAGATCACCGGCGTGCAGCGCAACCGCATTCACTACTTCCAGCGGCCCGACGCGAACCACGTCGAGGTGGATTCGAGCGCGACCGCGCTCACCGGGTTCGGCAGCCGGTACTGGCTCAACAAGCAGAAGGGCAACGTCATCTGCAACGCCGCCCTCGGCTTCATGGGCCCCGGCTTCGACGTGAACGACATGGGCTACCTGAGGCGCGCGGACATCATCAACGGCCACGTCGGAGGCGGCTACAAATGGACGACGCCCACGCGGCACCGCAAGTACCACGACCTGATCGGCGCCGCGTTCGCGAGCTACGATTTCCAGGGCAATCCCATCTGGGGCGGCCTGTGGGGCGGCGGCTTCACGGAGTTCACGAACAGCTGGAGCTGGAACTACAAGGCGTCCTGGAATCCGCAGACCGTCAACAACCGCAGCACGAGGGGCGGCCCCCTCACGCTCAACCGGCCCGGCTACGAGTTGTTCACGTACTTCGACACGGACAGCAAGCGCTCACGGTTCTACTTCATCGAGGCCGGCAGCTACCGCACGGTGGCGGGCACGTGGAACGCCTGGGCCAACCCCGGATTCGAGTGGAAGCCGGCGTCCAACGTCTCGATGCGCCTCGGACCGGGTTTCGAGCGGGTGCACGAGGAGGCGCAGTACATCGGTGGGTTCGCCGACACGTTCGCGATCGCCACCTTCGGCAAGCGCTACGTGTTCAGCACGCTCGACCAGCGAACCTTGTCCGCGAACCTGCGCCTCAACTGGGCGTTCACACCGACCCTGAGCTTCCAGCTCTACGCCCAGCCGCTGATCTCGACCGGCGACTACACGGACTTCAAGCAGCTGGCCCGGCCCAAGAGCTACGACTTCACGCACTACCTGGAACAGGGTGGCACCTACGACCCGACCTCCGGAGTGCTCGATCCCGACGGCCCGGCCGGCCCGGCCGCGGCGTTCAGGGTGAGGAACCCGGACTGGGGCTTCTCCGGGCACCCGGACTTCAACTACAAGGCGCTCCGCGGAAACGCCGTGCTGCGGTGGGAATACATGCCGGGCTCGACCTTGTTCCTGGCGTGGACCCAGAACCGCGACGAGCTCGAGCCGCACTTCGGCGATTTCGAGCTGGGGCCGTCGTTCCACCGCCTCGGCCAGTCACCGGCGGACAACATCTTTCTGGCCAAGGTGTCCTACTACTTCAGCCTGTGATCGGGGGGTGGGGCTCGTACCCCGGCGGTCCTCCCGCTCGTTGACCGGGGGAGACCGAAACGCGAAGCCCGGCGAGTGTGCCGGGCTTCGGCGTTGGAGGGGAGCGCGCTGCGGGGAGCGGATCAGCGCGCGAGCACGACCTTGCGCGAGATCCTTCGCCCGTCGGGCGGGGTCAGCCGAATGAAGTAGACGCCGTTCCTCATGTAGGTCCGGTTGTCACCCTTGCCATCCCAGAAAGAGGCGTGGGTCCCGGCCTCGCGGAACTCCCGAAGGATGGTCCGCACTCGCCGCCCCTGGATGTCGTAGACCGCGATGTCCACGAGCCCGCCCCTCGCGATGGTGAACGAGACATCGGTGCACTTCGCCATGGGATTTGGATACGGGGGTTCGAGATCGTTGCGCAAGACGAGCGGATCCGGATGTGCGGGCACGTCCACGAGGCTGCCGCCCATGATGCTCTCGGCCGTGGTGAAGACGAAGTCACCGCTGCCGACTGACTGCTCATCACCGTTCGCCGAATTGCCCGCGGCGAAGAAATAGATCTTGCCGATGTCCGCCGCCGGCGCCTGCCACTTCACGTGCCACTCGACCGGGCCGAGCTCTCCGTAGTGCGTGGAGCCGTTGGGATCCACCGGGTTCGAGGCATTGCGGGTGTGCTCGAGGTAGCGGCGGTTCTTGTACACGCTCAGGGTCGAAGCCCTGACGATCTTGAACGTGTCGGGCGGGGTGTTCGGGGCGAGAACCCAGGTTCCCGCGCTGTCACCGGTGGAAGCCAGGACCGCTTGAAGCTGGAAACCCCATTTCAACGGGCAGCACATCGAGTCGCGCGCCGGGTTCCACGTGTGCTCGAGGCGGACGCGCAAATTGTAGGTCGTCCCGACCAGGTACGCGCTGGGCAGGCCCAGGATGCGAATGCTCCCGCTCGTGTCGTTGATGGCGGCAGGGATGCCCTGCGAGCTCGCGGAGTGGCAGACCGTGCAGTTGGGCTCCGCCGCCTTGGTTTGCACCTTGAACGCCCCGGTGCGCGTGGCGACGGGTCCGGTCGAAAGCGCGTAAGCCATCGCGGCGCCCAGGACCAGGCTGGCGAGGACGGCAACCCTCACGATGTTGCTGCGCACGGTGCGACCTCGGGGAGGGGGGATGAAAAGCTCTGGTGCCGGGCCGAAAGAGG
The DNA here is from genome assembly GCA_964650245.1 of uncultured bacterium. Lineage (GTDB taxonomy): Bacteria > Eisenbacteria > RBG-16-71-46 > RBG-16-71-46 > RBG-16-71-46 > WS-2. The sequence continues at coordinate 4,230 of CAZYQK010000148.1, forward strand.
ATACTAAACACGCACCCCGAATGTCTCGGAAAACTTGACTCCCCTTCCCAGGGACGGGCACGCCCTGGCCCGGGATGACAGAGGCGGTTGGCCGGCTCCGTCGGGGGGGAACGCGGTCCTTTCGCGACCTCCGGCCCGGCCCGACCTCCAACCGGGGCCCGGTTCCGGTGGCCGAAACCCCTGCGGCGCCTCGCCCAACCCGGTGCGGCGCCCGGGAAGCAGCAGGCGAATCGGGCCGCCACGCGCTAGACTGTCTGCTTCCGGAGCCCGGCCGCAGCCCGGACTCGGCTTGCGCCGGAAGTGCATGCTTCGTTCACGGGGCGAACCGATGTCCGAGCGGGTCCAGCGCATCCTCGCATCACTTTCCGACCGCTACGCGGCGGAGCGCCCGCTGGGAGGCGGCGGGATGGCCGCGGTGTTCCTAGCGGCCGACCTCAAGCACAGCCGGCGCGTGGCGCTCAAGGTGTTCGATCCCGAGCTGGTCTCGGCGATCGACACCGAGCGGTTCCTGCGGGAGATCCGGGTCACGGCCGGGCTGCAGCACCCCCACATCCTGCCGTTGCTGGACTCGGGGGCCGTGGACGGCGTGCCGTACTACGTGACGCCGTACGTGGAGGGCGAGACGCTGCGCGCCCGCCTGGACCGCGAGCCGCGGCTGCCGCTGGGGGACGTGGTTGCGCTGACGCGCGAGCTGGGCGACGCGCTCGACTACGCGCACGGCCACGGGGTGGTGCACCGCGACATCAAGCCGGCCAACATCCTGCTGTCGGGCGGGCACGCGATGGTGGCCGATTTCGGGGTGGCGCGCGCGGTGGGGAGCGCGGACGACGGCCGCCTGACGCGCACCGGCACGAGCGTCGGCACGCCGCTCTACCTGAGCCCGGAGCAGGCGGGGGGAACGCGGGAGCTGGACGGCCGCGCCGACCAGTACGCGCTGGGCTGCGTGGTGTTCGAGATGCTGGGGGGTGCTCCGCCGTTCACGGGTCCGACCGGGGACGCGGTGGCCTACCAGCACCTGGCGGTGCCGGCCCCTCCGGTGACGAACCTGCGACCCGGGCTACCGGCCGGGATCGCGGAGGCGATCGGGCGGGCGCTGGCGAAAGTTCCGGCCGACCGGCACGCCACACTCGAGGCCTTCGCGCGCGCGCTGGAAACGGCCGCAGCGGCGCGCGACCGGACCCCGGCCCCGGCCCCCCCATCCTGGGGCCGGCGCCGCGCGGGCGAGCGGTGGGTCGCGGCGACCGTGCTGATCTCGCTCACGCTGGCGATCGGGCTGGGGCTGTGGCTGCGGCGCGAGCGGCGGGGTGCGGGTGAGCCACCGGTCCGCGCGATCGCCGTGCTGCCGCTCGAGGACCTGACCGGGGACGAGGCGCGGCTGGTGTTCGCCGACGGCATGACCGAGGAGCTGATCACGGAGCTGTCGAAGATCCGGTCGATCCGGGTGAGCGCGCGCAGCGCGGTGATGCGCTACCGCCAGAGCCGTTCACCGCTGCGCACGATCGCGCGCGAGCTGCACGTGGACGCGCTGGTGGAGGGGTCGGTGGTGCGGGCCGGGGGCCGCATTCGGATCACCGCGCGGCTGATCGATCCGGCGCGCGAGCAGGAGCGCTGGAGCGAGAGCTACGAGCGCGAGCTCAAGGACGTGCTGGCGCTGCAGGCCGACGTCGCGCGCGCGGTCGCCCTGCAGCTCAAGGCGAAGCTCACGCCGGAGGAGGTGACGCGGCTCGCGAGTGTCCGGCCGGTGGATCCGGCCGCGCACGAGGCCGCGCTGCGCGGCTTCGCCCTGCTGGACCGGGTCGACGGCACGAACTTTCGCAAGGCGCTCGACTACTTCGAGCAGGCCATCCGCGGCGATCCCGCCTACGCCACGGCCTGGGCCGGGCTCGCGGACGCGTACTACTACCTCTCCAGCGTCTACCTGCCGGCCGCGGAGGCCATGCCGCGGGCGCGCGCCGCAGCGCTGCGCGCGCTGGAGATCGATCCGGACCTGGCGGCGGCGCACGCGGCGCTGGCGATGGTGCGCGCCCAGTACGATTTCGAGTGGGCGGCCGCGGACTCGGGGTTCCGTCGGGCGATCGCGCTGAACCCCAGCCTGGCGCGCGCGCACTTGTACTACGGCACCGTGTTGTCAGAGTTGAGCCGCTTCGACGAGTCGGAAGCCGAGCTGAGGAAGGCGATCGAGCTCGATCCATTCTCGCTCTTCTACCTGACGGGGCTGGGGATGCCGCTCCTGTTTTCCGGGCGCCACGCTGAGGCGGTCGCCATCTATCGGGAGGCGATCGCCCGCGATTCGACGTACGCCGTTCCGCGTCACCAGCTCGCGCTCGCGTATTCGGAGCTGGGCCGGCACGATCAAGCGATCGAACAGGCTCGTCGGGCGCTCGTCCTGGCGGACAGCCCCTACGCGCTGTCGGTGCTGGGCTCCATATACGCCAGGGCCGGCCGGAAGCAGGAGGCGCTCGAGACGCTCGATCGCCTGCTTCACCGCACGGCGGGGCGGGTCATGGGAGTCTACCTGGCGCGCGTCTACGCCGCCCTGGGGCGAAGGGACGAGGCGTTTGCCGCCCTCGAGCAGAGCCTTCGCGATCGGGACGAGGAGACCCTTCAGCTCGCGGTCGACCCCTCACTGGCGCCGCTGCGCGGCGACCCGCGGTTCCATGCCCTGCTGCGCCGGATGAATCTGGAGCGCTGAGCGCCGCGAAACCGTGAGGGCGGCCGGAGCGTGGGCTACGGGCACGCGGCAAGCAGTCGGGGGCCCCGTTCGGGCGCCGCGGACCAACGGGCGCGCCGGCGAGGTTGCGGGGGCGCCCGGGAAGCAACCCGGTCCGGCGCCTCGACCCCCAACGGCGCTGCCGGTATACTGCCGCCGTTTCGATCCCTCTGGAACCGCGATGACACCCATCTTCGACCGTTACGTTTCCGAACTCAAATTCCGCGATCCCGCGGTCCAGGCCGCCCAGCGCGCCCTGCTCGGGGGCGGGCGGCTGAGCCAGGAGAACGGGGTGCGACTGTTCG
>CAZYQK010000149.1:0-7202 GCA_964650245.1 uncultured bacterium
GTGCCCGGTCTCGGTCATCCACCAGTTGTCGTGGATGCGCCGGCCGTAGACACGCCAGCCCCAGCGCACCACCTCGGGATTGAGCGGCTCGCCCACCGACAGCACGTGCCGCAACGACGAGAGATCGTACTTCGCCGCCACCTTCTCCCCCGCCGCCATCAGCATGCGAAACGCGGTCGGCGCCGAGTACCACACGGTGACGCGGTGCTTCTCGATGGTGTCGTACCAGCCATCGGCGTCGAAGCGCCCGCCGCGGATCACGTTGGTCACACCGTTGAGCCACGGCGAGAAGATGCCGTACGAGGTGCCGGTCACCCAGCCGGGATCGGCGGTGCACCAGTATGTGTCGGTGGGCCGGAGATCCAGCACCCACTTCCCGGTCTGGAAGTGGCCGATCATGGCGTTTTGTACGTGGAGCGCGCCCTTGGGCTTGCCGGTCGAGCCCGAGGTGTAGTGGAGAATGAGCGGGTCCTCGCGCCCGAGCCACACCGGATCGAACTTCTCGCTCGACTTCTCCATCTCGTCGTCCCACGCGCGGTGCGGGCCTTCGGCGGTGCCGCCCCCGCCGACCAGGATCACGTGCTTGAGGCTCGGCAGGTCGCCCTCGGGCACGCGCTCGAGCAGGGGCTTCGTGGTGAGCAGCGCCACGGCCGCCGCGTCCTGCATGCGGTCGCGCACGGCGTCGGTCATGAACGCCTCGAACAGCGGGCTCGGGATGGCGCCGACCTTCAGGATCCCGAGGATGCCGATGTAGCACTCTGGCGTGCGCGGCAGGAACACGAACACGCGATCGCCCTTCGCCACGCCGAGTCGCACCAGCGCATTGGCGAAGCGGTTCGAGAGCCGCATCAGGTCCTCGAACGTGTGCTTCTCGACCCGCTCGCCGTCGGTGTAGAGCAGCGCCAGCTTGTTCTTGCGCGGCCCCCGGCAGTGACGGTCGATGCACTCGTGCGCCATGTTCACCCGGCCGGTGCGGAACCAGTCGAACTCGGGCTCGACCTGCTTCCAGTCGAACGCGGCGTACGCCTTGTCGTAGTCGTCGAGGTTGCCGTCGTGATCGACTTCGGGCGGCAGGACTTCCTTCGCCATGATTTTCCCCCGCAGAGTGAGCCCGCGATGTGGTAGGAAAGCGCGCTGAAGGCTAGCCAGCGCGCCCGGTGCGGTCAACGCCGAACTCGCGCGGGTTCGCCGCGCTCGAACACCCCGCCTCCGGAGGAGAACCGATGCCCCAGCCGAACGCGTCCCCGCTCCAATCCTTCGGCCTGCTCGTCCTGCGTCTCGGCGCGGCGGGCCTGCTGTTCTACGGCCACGGCTGGCCCAAGATCACGCACTTCGCCGAGCGCGCCGCGAAGTTTCCCGATCCGCTCCATCTCGGGAGTCACCCCCTGAGCCTGGGGCTGGTCGTGTTCGCGGAAGTCTTCTGCACCCTCTTCGTGGCGCTCGGACTTTTCACGCGCGTGGCCGTTATCCCGGTCATCATCTTCACGATGGTCGCGGCCTTCGTTCAGAACGCGGGCGCGCCCTGGAGCGACAAGGATCTGGCGCTGATCTACGCGGTGCCGTTCGTCGCCCTGTTGTCCACCGGCCCCGGCGGGTTCTCGCTCGACGCCATCATGGGCCCGAGGAGGGGCGGGAAGGCGTAGGGGCCGGGCGGGCGACCGCCCCTACCCCCCCGGATGCCGCCCGAGAGTGGCTCGCTCGCCCGCGGCCAGGCGCACCCCGAGTCCGAGCGTCAGGGAAGCTGGAAGCCCGACCCCACGCGCAGGTCCCAGGTGCAACGGAATACGCCGCTGGAATCGCGCCGCGGGACCACGTCCCCTCCCATCGGCCGGGAAGACCGCGTTTCCACGCCGGAGTGCCGGGCGACGTAGCTGGCGGAGTCTTGTGGCGCGCGGAAGACGTTGACCCAGAGCCCGCGCCTCGGCATGCCTCCCCCCCACACTTCGAAATGAATGTGGGGCGGCCCGCCGTATGTGCCGGGCATGATGGTTCGAAACCGATACTCGCCCTTCTCGTTGGTGCGAAGGACGCCGGCCAGTCTCGGGCCGAGGCTGTCCTCGCCAGGCCGGTTGTAAAGACCCTTCACGTCCACATGGTAGACGTAGACCGTCGCGCCTCGGATTGGAAGCGAGTCCGGCCGCCAGAAAACCTTCCCCGAGACGATAAGGCGATCCCCCGGCTCCTCCGGAGGCGCGATCTGGACGTCCCATCCCGCCGGCTCGCGCTCGCTCGGGCGGATGAGCCACTCCCGCTCCGACGAGTCCGCGAGGCCGGGCAGCGCCAGGGCGACTGCGAACAGGAGCACGAACAAGTCGCGTTTCATGCTCACGACTCCACCCCCGCCGGGCTCGCACTCAGGTTCAGCATCAGCACGGTCGCGGTTTCGGGGCAGGCGCCCTGCAGCTCGGCCGACTGCCACAGCTCCTGCGCGACGTCGCCGCGCGCGATGCGCCGGAAGCCGAACTGCACGAAATAATCAGCCGCCGTGGTGGTGAGGAGGTACACCGCGCTCAGTCCGCGAGCGCGGGCGTCGTTGAGGACGCGGAGTGTGAGCAGCGCTCCAATCCCGCGTCCCTGCGAGTCGCGCTCCACCACGGCGGAACGAAGCAATCCGAAGGGGCCGTAGCTCTCGACGCCGATCGCGCCGACCACGCCCGACGCGGCGATGGCGACCAGGAAGCCGCCGAAATGCTGCTCGACGCCGTCGATCGGCAGGGCGGCATCGGTGAGCAGGCGCTGGACGGCCGCGAGGTCGTCCGGTCGCGCGCGGCGCACGACCACGGTCGGAAGGGCATGGCCCGACATGACCCGGGCAGCATACGCTTCCGAGGCAGGCGACTGAAGCGCCCCCGCACGGCCTCTGCTACCCTGCGCGCCGCATGCGCTTCGCTCCGCTCGTGCTCGCCCTGCTCTGCGTGCTCGTGCTGTTCACCGGCCTCGACCGAACCGGCTTCCTGGACTGGCGCGAGGCGCGCGACGCGCAGGTGGCGCGCGAGCTGATCGGCCGCCGCGAGCCGCTGACGCCGCTGTTCGGGCACGAGCCGTGGTTCGAGAAGCCGGTGGTGGGCTACGCCCCGGACGCGCTCGCCAGCCTGCTCGGATCGCGGTCGCCGGTGCGCTCGCGCCAGCTGCGGGCGCTCGCCGCGCTCGCGCTGGTGCTGCTCACCGCCTCGATCGGCGCGCAATACTTCGGCGCGCGCGCGGGATGGATCGCGGCCGGCGTGCTGCTCTCCTCCCTGGCGACGCCGCTCGCCGCGCGCACCGACGGCGCGCAGGTGCTGGGCTCGTTGTTCGGCTGGGCGGGGTGCGCGGGGCTCGCCGACGCCGTGTTCGGCCGGCGTGAGGGCCGCGACGCGCGGCTCGTGGTCGCGTGGGGCGCGCTCGGCGCAGCACTCCTGGTGGCGGGACCGCTCCCCGCGCTGTGGCCGCTCGGCGGGCTCGCGCTCTACCTGCTGCTCGCCCGCGAGCGCGGCGCAATCCGGGCGGCGCGGCCGCTCGCCGGGCTCGCCGTGATGCTGGGGGCCGCGCTGCCGTGGTACGGCGCGATGATCGAGCGCCACGGCGCCGCGTTCCTGGCGCGCGCGCCGTTCTTCCCCTACGCGGCCGAGTCGCTGGGGTCCTGGTACGCGGGACCGATGCTCATGGCCTCGTTCCTGGTGGTGGGCTTCTTCCCGTGGAGCGCGCTGCTGCCGGGCGCCATGCTCCACGCGGCGACCTGGTGGCGGCCGCGGCGCCCCGCCCTCCCGGGCGCGCCGCCGCAGCTCTCGGCCTTCGACCCGGTTTCGCGCGAGCAGCGCGAGGAGGGCGCGGCGCACTTCTTCATCGCGTGCCTGTTCGCGGGGCTGATCCCAATCGCGCTCTATCCCGCGCCGCCGCTGCCCGCGGTGCTGCCGGCGCTGCCCGCGGCGGCGCTGCTGTGCGGCCGGCTGCTCGATCACCTGTTCGAGGACGCCGAGCGCGTGGCCCAGCCGCTCTCGCGCGCGGTGCTGATGCTGGCGCTGGTGGGGAGCGCCGCCGCCGTGCTGCTCGCGACGGTGGCGCCGCGGTTGCGCGAGGCCGCGCCCGAGCTGCGGCACCTCGGCGCGCTGCTGCTGATCGGCTCGTGGGCACCATTCCTCGCCAACTTCGTGCGGCGCCGCCGGCTCGCCGCCGCGCTCATGGCGCTGCCCGTGGTCGTGGGCGCGCCGGTGGTGTCACTCCGGCTGCTCCCGACGATGGAGGACTATCTCAACGCGCGCGCGGTGGCGACGGCGATGGACGAGGGCTCGCCGCCGTTCGCGACGCTGGTGCTGGTCGAGCCCGCGCCCCCCTCGCTGCGGCTCTACGCGCGGCGCAACCTGATTCTCGCGGACACGCTTGAGCCGGCGCTGCGCGCGTGGCCCGCGAGCGACGGGCGCACCTACGTCGCGTTCCGCCCGGCGCGCGAGCACGACGTGGCGCACGCGGCGGGCGTGCCGCTCGAGATCCTGAGGCGAACGCCGGCGATGGTGCTGGCGCGGGTGCGGGCGAGGTAGGGCGCGGTGGCGGGCTAGCGCCCCCGAATCAGCTCTCGATGCCGGAAGCAGTGCACCACGTGATCGTTCACGAGCCCCGCGGCCTGCATGTGGGCGTAAACGATGGTCGAGCCCACGAACGAGAAGCCGCGCCGCTTCAGATCCTTGCTCAGGGCGTCGGACTCCGGGCTGGTGGCCGGAATCTGCTTCAGCGTCCGCCAGCGGTTGACTTTCGGCTTCCCGCCCACGAAGCGCCAGACGTAGGCGTCGAAGCTCCCGAACTCCTCCTGCACCGCGAGGAACGCCCGCGCGTTCTTGACCGCGGCCTCGATCTTGAGCCGGTTCCGGATGATGCCCGGGTTCGCCAGCAGGCGGCGCACCTCGCGCGCGCCGTAGCGCGCCACCTTCTGCGGGTCGAAGCGGTCGAACGCGGCGCGGTAGGCCTCGCGCTTGCGCAGCACGGTGCGCCACGACAGGCCGGCCTGCGCGCCCTCGAGCACCAGGAACTCGAACTGCATCCGATCGTCGTGCACCGGCACGCCCCACTCGCGGTCGTGATAGGCGATCATCAGCGGGTCGTCCGACGGCCATTCACAGGTTCGCTTCACTGGCATGCTGATATTCCCTCGCGACGCGCGTTCGATTCTTGATTCTCGAAGGCCCGCAGCCTACCCTTTTTCGTCACCCGACGCCGCGCCTCACGCCTACCCGACCCCCGGAGCCGCCATGTCCGCCTTCCTGCCCCGAACCGCGTTGATGGCGGCACTCCTCGCCGGCGGCTCGCTGTGGCTCTTGCCCCGCGACGCGCGTCACGTCGATCCGGGCGTGCGGTACGAGGACATCGCGGAAAAGGCCGGCTGCCTCAACCGCCACACCCTGGTGGCGCTCTCGCCGCGCTTCGAGAACATCATGCCGTGGCTGTCGTCGGTGGGTGCCGCGGTGGCGGCCGAGGACTTCGACGGGGACGGACTCACCGACCTCTACCTCACGAACTGCGGGCGCGGCGCGCCGAACCGGCTCTTCAGGAACCGCGGCGACGGCACGTTCGAGGACGTGGCGCAGGCGGCGGGGGTTCAGTGCGGCAACCCGGAAGGCGCCTGCGTGCACGCGGTGTTCGGCGACGTGGACAACGACGGCGACCCCGACCTCTACGTCACCAAGTGGGCGGAAGCGAACCAGCTCTTCCGCAACAACGGCGACGGGACGTTCACCGACGTCACGCAGCAGGCCCACGTCGGCTATTGGGGCTATGGCAACGGCGCGACCTTCGTGGACTACGACCGCGACGGATTCCTCGATCTCCTGGTCGGCAACTACTTCGCCGACAGCCTGCCCGACCCCGCGACCGGGAAGCTGGCGCGCTCCAGCCTGTGGCACCCGGTCACCACGCGCGTCATGCACTCGACCTTCACCCACGCAGACAACGGCGGGAAGACGCTGCTCTACCGCAACCGCGGCGACGGCACGTTCGAGGAGGTCGCGCGCGAGTCCGGGCTCAAGTTCCACGGCTGGACGTTGGCGGTCGGCGCGGCGGACCTCAACAACGACGGCTGGCCCGACCTCTACTTCGCGAACGACTTCGGACCCGACGAGTTGTATCTCAACACCGGCGCCGCCGAGTGGCCGCCGCGTTTTCGCCGGGTGCTCGACACGACCGGGCATCCCGGAATCGGCTGCGACTGGTGGAAGGGCATGAACGTGGACTTCGGCGACGTGGACGGGAACGGCTACCTCGACATCTACGTCACCAACATCCTCGCGCGGCGCTACAAGAGCGACGAGGGGAACATGCTGTGGCTGAATCTCTCCGACCCTTCCGCGCCGGGCGGGCGGCGGTTCTGGAACGCGGGGCTCGAGAGCGGGAGCTACGACGGCGGCTGGGGCTGGGGTGCGAAGTTCCTCGACGCGAACGACGACGGCCGGCTCGACATCTTCGCCGCGAACGGCTTCGCCACCGGCGACGAGGATCACACATACTGGTACGCGCTCCAGGAGATGGTGACGCAGACCAAGAACAACGCGGCGGACGCGAGGGACTGGCCGGTGATGGGCAATCGCGATCTCTCGGGCCGCGAGCGCAGCCGACTCTTCGTTCAGCTCGACCCGGCGCGGGCGGCGCGCGCGCGCACCACGCGCGGGGGCCCGAGCGCGGCGCCCGCGTCCCCCCGCTTCGCGGAGCTTTCCGCCGAAGCCGGCATCACCGATCTCTGGAACGGGCGCGGGGTGGCCGTGCTCGACTTCGACTCGGACGGCGCGCTCGACCTCTACGTCGCGAACCAGGGCGCGCCGTCGTGCTTCTATCACGGCGCGATCGCCGAGCCGCGCCCCCGCTGGCTCGGGCTCTCGCTCGTGGGCCGGCCCGATCTCGCGCAGGAAGTGGGCGGGCGCCGGCTCGCGACCAGCGCCGGCGCGGTGGGCGCGCGCGTCGAGCTCGAGGCTGGCGGCAAGCGCCAGATCCGCGAGGTGAGCGGCGGCACCGGGTTCTCGTCCCAGAGCGAGCGCCGCGTTCACTTCGGCCTCGGCGCCGCGACGCCGCAACGGCTCACCGTGCGCTGGCCGAGCGGGCGGGTGCAGAGCTTCGATGGAGCCGCGCTCGCCGCGTGCGTAGACGGCTACGCGCGGCTGATCGAGGGCGGCGCCCTCGAGCCGCGGGCCGGCGCGCCTCCGATGCGGATCGCGGTGAGCGGAGCGCGGCCGTGAGCGCCGCCT